>JANNKK010000216.1:0-36037 GCA_031396245.1 Gemmatimonadaceae bacterium | reverse complement strand
TCGGCCACGACTTCCCGATCATCGCGATGGGGCTCGTCTTCCGTGACCGCGACTCCTTCCGGAGCGAGGCGCACGTGATCATCACCGAGCCCTTCCGGTGGGAGGACCAGTTGAGGGCCGGAGTCTCCGACCGCGAGGCGGTGCGCGAGCTCACGCAGCGGATCGAGCGAGCGATGCGGTCGGTGACGTTGAATCTCGCGCAGTGGGAGGACGAACCGGTGGTGCGCGCGGCTGAGGCCGTGTGGAGCGCCGAGTTCGGCGCGGCCGAGGACGCGGCGGCGCGGATCGCGCGACTCGGGATCGCGACCGCAGCGCTGCAGGCCCTGCGCTCAGGAGGGGATCCCGCGTGGCGCGACGTCGCGGCCGAGCTCAAGACGCTCGCGCGGGACCTTCGCCAACTCGACCTCTCTCCCGCGACGCTCAACGACGATACGGGGTTCGGCGAGGCGATCGGGTGGAGCGTGAGTCGGATCCCGCTGCTCGTCGCACTGCCGATCTCCCTTTCCGGAGCGCTCCTCTACTGGTTCCCGAAATGGGTCACCTCCCGCGCGGCGGCGCTTCTCGCCAAGGCCGAAGGACCCGATGCGCTGGTCACCTATCGCATCCTGGTCGGCGGTGTCGCCTTCCTCGTCTGGTTCCTGATCGTGGCGATGGCGGTCGGCGTCGTCGCCGGTCCGGCGTGGGGCGCCCTCGCCTTCCTAGTCCAGCCCTTCTGGGCCTTCGGTGCACTCGCCGTCGGAGAACGCCGCGCGCAGGCGTGGGAGGCGGTGCGTCGTTTCGTCCTCCGACGCACCGAGCGCCCGCGGCTCGACGCGCTGCGCGAACGGCAGCGCCGGCTCGCCGATCGGCTGCGCCTCCTCTTCGAGCAGGTGAGAACGGCCGCGACGTGATAGAATTCACCGCCTATGGCGAGTAAGCGGACCACCCCCAAGACAGCGCGCGCGGCGAGCGGGAAGGAGGTCGATCCCGAGCGGATGCTCGCTGCCGAGAAGGAGTCGGTCGCCGGTACCAAGGCTCGCATCGACGAAGGGATGCGCGCGTCCGGCGTCTTCACGGCGGTCCCTGAGGAGCTGCTCCCGCGCTCCGCCACCGACGACGCGATCGGCGACTTCTCCTGGGCGCTCACCGAAGACGCGAAGCTCCTCCAGATCGGCGGTCCCAAGTCCGACTTCCGGTCGACCGATCCCTGGCGCGTCCTGCGGATCATGTCGGAGTTCATCGAGGGCTTCGACAAACTCGCGCACGTGGAGAAGGGCGTCTCGATCTTCGGCTCTGCGCGCACGCATCCCGACGACCCACAGTATGCGGCCGCGGTCGAGGTCGGGCGCCTCCTCGGCGAGAAGGGGTTCTCGATCATCACCGGCGCCGGGCCGGGCATCATGGAGGCGGCGAACAAGGGGGCGAAGCTCGCCGGCGCTCCGTCGATCGGGTGCAATATCCAGCTCCCCTTCGAGCAGGGGACCAATCCCTACGTCGACATCAACATCGCCTTCCGCTACTTCGCGGTTCGGAAGACGATGTTCATCAAGTACTCGAGCGCCTTCATCATCTTCCCCGGCGGGTTCGGCACCTTCGACGAGCTCTTCGAGGCGCTGACGCTCATCCAGACGGGGAAGATCTCGCAGTTCCCGGTGGTGCTCTTCGGGACGCATTACTGGGCCGGGCTGGTGCGGTGGCTCAACAGCAAGGTCCTCGCCGAGCGGAAGATCTCGCCGGGGGACATGGACCTGATGGTGGTGACCGACGATCCCGCCGAGGCGGCGCGGGTGGTGGCGCAGGCCTACGAACTCCAGCTCAAGACAGCCCGACAGCGGGCGGGGAAGAAATAGATGGGATCGCGGACCAATGCAGGCGGGGACAAGGCGGAGCAGAAGCGGCGGGCGGAGCAGCGGGAAGCGAAGAGCGCGAAGGTCGCGACCAAGCCACAGAGCACCTTCCTCCGCGGCAAGAAGATCGACCCGCGAAAGCTCGACGGCACCGAGAGCGTGGTGCAACTCGTCGAGGGCACCTTCCAGAGTTACAACTCAGGTCGCCTTCGTGAGGCGTGCGCCCTCTTCTCCGAACTGATGCTCGAGAAGGACGTCACGGTCGGGATGACCCTGACCGGCGCGCTCACGCCGGCGGGACTCGGGATGAGCACGATCATCCCGCTGATGGAGGCGGGGTTCGTCGACTGGATCATCTCTACCGGCGCGAACCTCTACCACGATACCCACTTCGGCTTGGGCCTCTCGATGCATCGCGGGAATCCGCAGGCATCGGACACCGTACTGCGCGAGGAGGGGGTGGTCCGCATCTATGACGTGTTCTTCGACTATGACGTCCTGCTCTCGACCGACGCCTTCTTCCGCAAGATCATCAGGGCGAAGGAGTTCCAGAGGACGATGTCGAGCGCGGAGTTCCACAACCTCTGCGGCAAGTACCTCGTGGAGCGCGAGAAGGCGCTCGGGATCCCGCAGAAGTCGCTGCTCGCGGCGGCGTACCGCTGCGGTGTGCCGATCTACACCTCGTCCCCCGGCGACTCGAGCATCGGGATGAACGTGGCGGCGCTCGCGCTGGAAGGGGGGAAGTGCATCATCGACCCCAACCAGGACGTCAACGAGACGGCGAGTATCGTCCTGCACGCCAAGCGGGGCGGGGGACAGAGCGCGGTGTTGATCGCCGGCGGTGGTTCACCGAAGAACTTCGCGCTCCAGACCGAACCACAGATCCAGGAAGTGCTCGGGATCGACGAACGGGGGCACGACTACTTCCTGCAGATCACGGATGCGCGGCCGGACACCGGTGGGTTGTCTGGTGCGACGCCGGCGGAAGCGGTGAGTTGGGGGAAGATCGATCCCGACAAGCTGCCGGATGCGGTGGTGTGCTATCTCGATTCGACGATCGCACTGCCCATCCTCACGTCCTACGCGCTGGCGAAGCGGACACCGAGAAAGCTCAAGCGGCTGTATGACAAGCGGGGCGCGATGATGAAGATGCTCAGGTCGGAGTTCCGGAAAGCGAACGGGTAGAAAGGCTGCGGTTCGCTTGTGTCAGGGTTTCCACCACAGCACATCAGCGAAAGTCGGCTAGTCGGCGACTTCCGGCGTGGTGATGCTTCGTCTATGGCGCGGGCCCATCTCGCTCTCATGGTCGTTCTCGCGACGAGCGTGCTCACGTCGTCGCGTCTCAGTGCCGCCCCTTGCGAGCACGAGGCGGGCACGCCGCGCGCCGAGGTCGCGATCCCGCCAAGTGATGCGATCGTGATGCCCGGTTGCTGCGCAGGTGCGGAAGTGCAGTCCGCGAACTGCACGCCCTGTCCCTCCGGGCCCGCGTGCGGTGCTCAGGCCTCGAGCGCTGCACTGACCAGCGGATTGCGCTGGCACTTGCCCGTGTTGGACCGGGCGTCCGTACCGCCGCGCGATCGGACGCTCATCGCGTCGTGGTCGCGCCCCCTCGACACGCCTCCGCCGAAGCACTGATCACGCCCCGTCGGCCCAATGCGCCGACGGGAGTCGATGGCCACGCCCCGTTCGCCGGCACTTCGCCGCACGGGGGTCCATCCCTCTCCGCAGTCGGAGGTTGACCGTGATCGTGCTCGACCAGATCCCGCATCGTGCGCTCTTGAGCCTGGCCTTGGCTGCCATCGCCACCGTCTGCACATCCGTAGGCGCCCAGGATGGCGTGCCGATCTCGCGCGCGATGCGACTTGGGGAGCTCTACGCCGCCGTCGATCGCGCCAATCCGCGAATCGTCGCCGCGACGGCGCTGGCGGATGCAGCGGCGGCTCGCGTGCCCGGCGCGAAGCGACCTCCTGATCCGCAACTGCAACTCGGCTTCATGAACCGCGAGCTGCCCGGACTAGGCCCGATGGATCCGTTGGGGATGACGCAACTTCAGGTGATGCAGATGCTCCCGACGGCGGGGAAACTCGGCTTCGCGGGCGCCGCGGCCGAAGCGCGGTCGGCTGGTGCGCGGGCCCGCGCGACCGAGATGCGCTGGGAGGTCCGAGGGCGCGTGGCGGCGGCGTTCTACGATGTCTACCGCACCGAGCGCTCCCTCGCGATCGCCTTGGAGACCCGGCGGCTGATGGAGGATGTGGCCTCCACCACTGATGCGATGTATCGCGTCGGGGAGTCGGCGCAGGCCGACGTGCTCAACGCGCGCGTCGAAGTCGCGCGGATGACCGAAGAGATCGTGGCGATGCGCGCGATGCGTCTTGTCGCTCTGGCACGTCTCAGCGGTCTCCTCGACCGGCCGGTCGATGCTGCCTCACCGCCCGCACTGCTGCCAGTGTTCCCTGACTCGCTCGCCACCGCGGATTCGCTGATGCGTCAGGCGGCGGTCACCCGTCCGATGGTGCGGGGGGGCGAGGCGGACCTGCGCGCCGCAGACGCCGACAAGAGCCGAGCCGGGCGCGAGATCTGGCCCGACCTCCAGATCGGAGTGCAGTACGGCCAGCGCGCCGGGATGACCGGTGTGGAGCGGATGGCGAGCCTGATGGTGGGTGCCACCGTGCCGATCTTCGCCCGCAGCCGCCAGTTCAAGATGCGCGACGAGACGGAAGCGATGCGCGCGATGGCGGCGGCCGATCTCACGGCGATGCGCGCTGAGACGCGCGCGCGCGTCGCCGAGATGCACGTCGAATGGCAGCGTGCGAAGAATCTGCAGGCGCTCTATCGCACCACCATCTTGCCGCAGGCGCGTGCGGCGGTCACCGCGTCGCTCGCCGCCTACCGTGTGGGACGCGTGAACCTGATGACGCTGCTCGACAACCAAGCGACCGTGAACCGCTACGAACAGGAACTCGCGGCGCTCGAGGCTGCGGAAGGGATGGCGCTGGCCGACCTGGAGATGCTGCTCGGCCGCGAACTCTTCGACTCCAACTCCGGCCGTCCCGCGCCGGGAGGCGACCGCTGATGGACCACGAACGGAATCAGGATCCCCTCCGACCCACGGACGACGCGGTGTTCGGGCGACGAATCGTTGGCACCGCGGCGCGCTGGAGGAGCGGCCTCATCGGTGCCGGTGTGCTCGGTGTCGCCGTGCTGGTCGCCGTCTATGCGACTCGCGAGAAGACGCCCGCTGTGGAGGCAACGGGGCACGAGCACGGCGCGGCAGCCCCCTCCGATTCCGCGCAGCCAGTGATGCTCAATGACGAGCAGGCGCGCCGCATCGGCGTGACCTACGCGCTGGTGGAGCGCGGCGCGCTCCGCCAGGAAGTGCGGACCGTCGCTCAAGTCACGTTCGACGAGACGCGAGTCCGGACCGTAAGCCTCAAGTTCGACGGTTGGGTGGAGCGTCTCTTCGTGGACTTCACCGGTCGGGAGGTCCGCGCCGGCGAACCGCTCCTCTCGACTTACTCGCCGATGCTGGTCAGCGCCGAACAGGAGCTGGTGCTCGCGATGCAGCTCGTCCGCGACGTTGCCGGGGCCGACGCCGCTACCCAGCAGAGCGCGACGGAGCTGCTGCGGTCCGCTCGGCAGCGACTACTCAACTGGGATGTACCGCTCGAGGAGGTGGACCGAGTCGAGCGTACCGGCGAAGTCTCGAATTCGCTTGTGATCCGGGCCCCCTACACCGGGGTGATCGTCGACAAGCTCGTGCAGGAGGGGAGACGGGTCATGGCGGGTGATCCGCTCTATCGCCTCGCCGACCTCTCGGTCGTCTGGGTCGAGGGCGAAGTGTTCGAACGGGACCTGCCCCTCGTGCGGCTCGGACAATCGGTGGAGATCGAGCTGGACGCACGGCCCGGCGAGACCCGTCGTGGACGCATCGTCTTCCTTCAGCCCACGGTGAGTGCCGAGACGCGTACGGTGCAGATGCGCGTCGCGCTCGACAATACCAACGGACAGCTCAAGCCGGGCATGTACGCCACGGTGCGCATCCGCTCGCTCGGCGAGGGGCCGGTCCTCCACGTTCCGCGCTCGGCCGTGCTCTCCACCGGGCGCCGCGACCTGGTCTTCGTGCGACGCGACGACGGCATGCTCGAGCCGCGCGACATCGTACGCGGGATCGCGACCGATGACCGGGTCGAAGTCCGGTCCGGACTCCGGGCGGGCGAGACGGTGGTGGCCTCGGCGACGTTCCTCGTCGATGCGGAATCCAATCTCGGTTCCGCGCTCGGCGGCATGGCGGGAATGCCGGGCATGGACATCGCTGCGCCCCCGGTGAAAGTCCCGACGGCGCCCGGTGCCCTTAAGCGGGACACCACGCCGCCGATGGCCGGCATGAGGCACGACCCATGAGGAACCCCCCATGCTGAAACGCCTCATCGCGTGGTCCGTCCAGAACAAGTTCCTCGTCGTGCTCTTCACCGTCGCCGCGATGGTCGCGGGCGGGATCGCCCTGCGCCGCACGCCGTTGGAGGCATTGCCCGACCTGAGCGATGTGCAGGTGATCGTCCAGACGGAATACAACGAGCAGGCGCCGCGGATCGTGGAGGATCAAGTCACGTATCCGATCGCGGCCGAGATGCTCAAGGTGCCCGGCGCGCGGGTCGTGCGCGGCTACTCATACTTCGGCGTGTCGTTCGTGTACGTCATCTTCGACGACGGCACCGATCTGTATTGGGCGCGCAGCCGTGTGCTCGAGTATCTGAACGGATTGAAAGGACGGCTACCGGTGACGGTGTCGCCGACCCTTGGCCCCGACGCGACCGGGCTCGGCTGGGTGTACCAGTATGCGCTCGAGGACACGACCGGCAAGATGAACCTCGCCGAGCTTCGCGCCCTCCAGGACTGGTACCTCCGCTATCAACTGACGTCCGTTTCCGGTGTCTCCGAGGTGGCGACGATCGGCGGGTACGAGAAGCAGTATCAGGTCGACCTGGACCCGGCCAAGCTCCTCGCCTACCGCATCCCCGTCACGCGCGTGATGCAGGCGATCCAGAACGCCAACGCGGACATCGGCGCGATGGTCGTGGAGCTCTCCGAGCGCGAGTACATGGTGCGCGGGTTGGGCTACCTCAAGTCCATCTCCGACATCGAGAATGTCGTGGTCGGCGCGACGGCGGCGGGAACACCGATCCGTGTGGCGGAACTCGGCCGCGTGAACGTCGGGCCGGCCGTGCGGCGCGGGGTCGCCGAGCTCGATGGACGCGGCGACGCGGTCGGGGCGATCGTCATCATGCGCTTCGGACAGAACGCGCTCACGACGATCGAACGGGTGAAGCAGCGGCTCGCGGACATCGCGCCCGGGCTCCCCCCCGGCGTGGTCATCCGACCCGTGTACGACCGGAGCGACTTGATCGAGCGCGCCATCGAGAACCTGCGCGGAAAGCTACTGGAGGAGAGTCTCGTCGTCGCGCTCGTCTGCATCATCTTCCTCCTGCACGCACGCTCGGCGCTGGTCGCCATCCTGACGCTGCCGGTCGGCATTCTGATCGCGTTCATCGCGATGCGGTACATGGGCGTGGGCGCGGACATCATGTCGCTCGGGGGGATCGCGATCGCCATCGGTGCGATGATCGACGCCGCGATCGTCATGGTCGAGAACCTGCACAAGCACCTCGAACGGGCGGTCGTGGCGCATGAGCGAGTCGCTGGAACGGCGGCGCCCGGCGAACCGTCCCGCTGGCTCGACACGCGCGTACTCTCGCTCGAGAAGCGCTGGCAGGTGGTGGTGGACGCGGCGCAGGAGGTCGGCCCGGCGCTCTTCTTCTCGCTCCTCATCATCACCGTGTCGTTCCTGCCCGTCTTCTCGCTTGAGGGTCAGGAGGGTCGGCTCTTCTCCCCCTTGGCCTACACGAAGACCTTCGCGATGGCGGCGGCCAGCCTCCTCTCGGTGACGCTGGTGCCCGTCACGATGGGACTGTTCGTCCGCGGGCGGATCTATCGTGAGTCGGCGAACCCGGTGAACCGGTTCCTGATGCGTGGGTACCGGCCGCTCATCACGTTCGTGCTTGGGCATCGGTGGCCGGTCATCGGCGCGGCGGTCGTGACGGTCATCCTCACCTGGATCCCGTGGTCGCGGATCGGCAATGAGTTCATGCCGCCGCTCGAGGAGGGAACGATCCTGTTCATGCCGACGACGCTGCCGGGCGTCAGCATCGCGCGCGCGCGGGAGATCCTCCGCATCCAGGACGGGATCCTGCGTCAGTTCCCCGAGGTCGATCACGTGTGGGGGAAGGGCGGCCGCGCCAACACGGCGACGGATCCGGCGGGACTCGACATGTTCGAGACGACGATCACGCTCAAGCCGCGCGAGTCGTGGCGGTCGGGGATGACCTACGACCTTCTCGTCGCCGAGATGGACTCGGCCGTGCGGTTGCCGGGCATTACGAACGCGTGGACGATGCCGATCAAGGGACGCATCGACATGCTCGCCACCGGGATTCGCACGCCCGTTGGCATCAAGGTCTTCGGCCCCGATCTCGCGGAGCTCGAACGGATCGGACGTGAGATCGAGCGCGCCGTCCAGATGGTGCCGGGAACGCGGAGCGCATTCGCCGAGCGCGCGGTCAGTGGCTACTACCTCGACATCGACATCGACCGACAGGCGGCGGCGCGACACGGCTTGAACGTCGGCGATGTCCAGGCGGTGATCGCGACCGCGATCGGGGGCATGACGATCACGCAGACGGTGGAAGGGCGACAGCGCTTCGGCGTGCGCGTGCGCTATCCGCAGGAACTGCGAGATACGCCCGAGCGCCTCGCGTCGGTGCTGGTTCCGCTCGCGCACAGCGTCAGCGGTGCCGGCCCGACCTCGGGCATGGATGCCGGCATGGGGGCGGCCTCGGCCCTCAGTGGCGGCGGCGCGCAGGTCCCGCTGGGGCAGATCGCACGGATCACGTCCGTCGCGGGTCCGATGGTGGTGCGCACCGAGGGCGCGATGCCCACCGCGTGGGTGTACGTGGATGTCGCCGGACGGGACATCGGCAGCTATGTCGCCGAGGCCCAGCGGGAGGTCGCGTCGCGGGTGACGCTCCCCGCCGGGTACTCGGTGGTGTGGAGCGGCCAGTACGAGTACATGCAGCGCGCGGCGGCGAAGATGCGGCTCGTCATCCCGGCGACGCTCGCGCTCATCTTCCTGCTGCTCTACTTCAACTTCAAGAGCGTAGGCGAATCGCTCATCGTGATGCTCTCGCTGCCGTTCGCGCTCGTGGGCGGCATCTGGTTCCTCTGGGCGCTGGGATACAACTGGTCGGTGGCGGTCGCGATCGGGTTCATCGCGCTCGCCGGGGTTGCCGCGGAGACCGGCGTGGTGATGCTCATCTACCTCGACCATGCATGGGCGGCCCGGAGCACCGACGGCCGTCGACCGACCCTGCGCGACCTGTATGACGCCGTCATGGAGGGCGCCGTGGAGCGCGTACGCCCGAAGATGATGACGGTCACCGCGATCATGGGCGGTCTCCTGCCGCTCCTGTGGGGCACCGGGGCAGGGGGGACCGTGATGCGACGCATCGCGGCCCCGATGATCGGCGGCATGATCTCGAGCACACTGCTCACTCTGCTGGTGATCCCCGCCATCTACTCGCTCTGGAAACAACGCTCGTTGACACTCGATGGTGGAGATGCCGAAGCAACCCGTTGACGTCATTGCCGTCGACGCGGGCGGGACGACCCGCGTGTACGCCTGCGCGTAGCCGACGCGGTGGAGGGAGGACCATGCAGCGGATCAACGATCTTGTTCGGGGACGGTGGGCTAAGGTCGTGACACTGATCGGGTTGGTCGCCGCCGCCGTACTCCTGCACTATCTCATCCCGACCGATACGCATGCGCGGCATCAGGTACACATCGTCGCGCGGAAGCTCTACTTCGTGCCGCCGGTGGTGGCGGCGGTCTGGTTCGGCTTGCGCGGGGCGGTCTGCACGACACTGGCGGTCAGCGTCCTGTTCGGACTGCATGCGGTGCTCGACTGGCCTGGCGAGTATATGGAGCAAGCCAATCAGTTCGGCGAGCTGGTCGGCTTCTGGGTGGTGGGACTGATGGCGGGCCGACTGTTCGACCGCGAGCGTATGCTGCTGGAGCGGGTTGCCTCGGCGCATGAGGAGACGGTGGCGGGATTGGTCTCCGCCCTCGACCTGCGTGAGCACAGTACCGGAATGCATTCGCAACGCGTGCGCGAGTACGCGCTGCTGTTGGCCGACCGACTCGGAGTGGACGCCCCTCAGCGAATCCACATCGCGAACGGGGCGCTCCTGCACGACGTGGGCAAGATCGCCGTGCCCGACCACATCCTGCTCAAACCCGGGGCGCTGACGGACACCGAGTGGGACGCGATGCGGAGGCACCCCGAGGCCGGG
This sequence comes from Gemmatimonadaceae bacterium, assembly GCA_031396245.1. Lineage (GTDB taxonomy): Bacteria > Gemmatimonadota > Gemmatimonadetes > Gemmatimonadales > Gemmatimonadaceae > Pseudogemmatithrix. The sequence goes on along the minus strand of JANNKK010000216.1, from coordinate 25,808 downwards.
TACCGCATCGTGGGACGGGTGACGTTCCTGCGGGAGGCTGCGGAGATCGTGTACGCTCATCACGAGCGGTACGACGGTGGCGGTTATCCGCACGGGCTCCAGCGGGAGGAGATCCCACTCGGGGCGCGGCTTTTCGCCGTGGCGGACGCGTACGACGCGCTCACCTCGGGCCGTCCCTATCACGAGCCCTCGAGTCATGGCGGCGCGGTCGCGGCCATCCGGGCCGATGTCGGTACGCACTTCGACCCGGTGGTGGTGGCCGCGTTCCTCGCCATTCCCCAGGCAGATCTGGAGAGCGTGGCCACACGACTGCGAGATGACGCGCCCGCGCCGCTCCTCCCGCGCCGTCACGGGGGTCGGACACTTACACCGGCGTTGTGACGCCGAATGGAGACGCGATGAAGACGAAAGTGTTCGCTGTCCTCTGCCCCTTGTCGCTGCTGAGCGGTTGTATGATGGCCGGCATGGGCGGGATGGGCGGTCCGATGCCCACCGGCACACACGGCGAGGATGCCACGACGACCGTGAGCGACCGGCTCATCGTCAAGGAGGTTGTGATGGACGGGTTCCGGATGACGGCAGATTTCCCGTCCTTTGCTCCGAGTGAGTCGCTGTCGTACACCGTCACGCTGCGGGACCTCGGCGGTCGCGCGATCACCTCCGAGGTTGTCCTGTTCCTGACGGTGTCGTCTGCAACGGGGTCTTCTGCAACGGCGTCTTCTGCAACGGCGTCTCCTAACGCGACGCAGATCGCACCGGCGCTCCGAGGTGGTGGGGCGTTCATCTTCAAACCTGCGATCCCGCGGGACGGCCCTTATCGACTCCGCATCGTCGTGGAGCGGGTCGGCGACACGGCGATGGAGCCACCCCTCACGCTGGAGCAAGTGGTCCAGCTCGCTGCACATGGCGAGCACCCGGCCGACGCAAGCCAGGCCGCACCGCGCGCGTCGTGGACCCCTCTGGTGCTGTTGGGCGCCGGGGTGATGGCGATCATGATGATCTTCGCTGTACGATGAGCGATACGGAGGGACGGCGTGTCGTCTTGCGACGGACGGTGGCATCACACGCGGTCAGAATCCGCTTAGCTTTTGCCGTGTCGGTTGGAAGGTCCACCGCCAGTTGACCTCAAGGAGCGCGCTTGACCGCATCGAAGAGACCGACCGGGGTCGCACGTCCCAAGTTGCCGGATACGGTCCGACTCTCGGCCTCCGGGCTGGCCAAGGTACTCGGAGATCTCGAAGCGAGGCTCCTCAGGGTCGTGTGGTCGATCGCGCGTCCCGCGCCGGCCCGCGAGATCCACACGCGGCTGATCCGCTCGCACGACGTCTCGCCGTTGACGACCATCACCGTCCTGAACCGACTGACGGCGAAGCGGGTGCTCGTGCGGACGCGAACGGCGGGCCTGATCCACTTCGCGGCCCGATTGGACGAGGCCGCCTTCATGGCGCAGACCTCCAGGCGCGTCGTCGAGGGGATCCTCTCGTTCGGTCCCGATGCGGTCGCGGCGTCATTCGTCGACGTGCTCGCGGAGCAGGATCCTGCGCAACTTGACGAGCTGGCGCGGCTGGTTCGCAAGAAACTGCGCGAACGCGACGTGCGCTGACCCCGATGGGCACCACCGCGCCGGCGGTCCTGTCGCCGCTCGTGCGGCGCGAGTCGCGACATCGTCGCAACCTGCTCCTCGCGCTGGCGGGGATGCTCGTGTTGAGCATCAGTCCGGTGCTCGGTCACCACCTCATCGGCACGGTCCCCTGGTTCGCGGCCTCGGAAGCGCACCTCTGGGTGTTCTGTCTGGTCGCGCTCCATCACCTGCTCGCACCCGTCCACGGGGTCTTCCACCTGCTGCTCTACGCCGGCATCGCGTTTGCGCTCGTGGATCGCACCCGCGCGGCGCGTCGCCACTCCGCGGTGATGGGGGCGCTGACGGCCGAACCGCCCCGGCCCGGCAGTCGGATCGCGCGCGCCGCCACGCGTGTGGGTCTGGATCCGGCGCGCCTCCGCCTTGTGGAGGGGTTGCCGAATCCAGCGTTCACCAGCGGTTGGTGGCATCCGCGCGTCTTCGTCGCGCGCGACCTCGCGACGCGTCTCGCGCCGGACGAGTTCGAAGCCGTCCTCGCCCATGAGGCGGCGCACGTCCGTCGACGCGACCCGCTTCGCCTCTTCCTCCTGCGGTCGCTCGCGGCGATGCTCTTCTGGTTGCCCGCGATCCGGCGGCTCGTGGCCGATGTCGCGGACGAAGCGGAGATCTCGGCAGATGATGCGGCGGCGCGGACGCACGCCCTGCCGCTCGCATCGGCGATCCTGCGGATGGCAGGGGCCGATGTGGGGCCGCCGGACCCGGCGGTGGGGTTCCAACGCGCCGATCTCCTCGAGCGACGCATCAGGCGCCTGGCCGGCGAGGACGCGCAAGTCGGCACGCACGTGTCGGGGCGCTCGATCGGCGGGGCAGCGGCGGCGTTGGTCGCGGTCTGGCTCTCCGGCGCGATGGTGCTGCATCCGCTGCCGTCGACCGGCGATCCGAGCGACCCGGTGGCGCACTGCACGCATCCGCACGCGTGGTCGGTCAGCCACCTCTTCTGTCGCGGGGTTCGGCTCCGCGGCCTACCGGATGCCTGCCCGCACCTGCTGAACGCGCCACTCGCGCCGCGGACCTGACCCCCGGGCGTCGCCAGATCGCCGTGCCCTTGTGTGACGCGGCGGGTCCCTGCAATTTGACGTAGCGTAAAATCGTTCCTTGTCCGAAGGGGGTCGAGTTCGATGGTGTCACGCGTACTGGGTGGATCGGCCTGGCGATTCGGTGCCGCGGTCGCGGCCCTCGTACTACCGCTCAGCGTGGCCGAGGCGCATCCGCGCGTCCTGCGGGCGGTGCCTGCGGCCGAGAGTCACGTTCCACGTGCGCCGCGCGACCTGACGGTGCAGTTCGACGAGGCACTCTCGATCGCGCTCTGCCGGTTGGCGCTCTTCGACGACGCAGAGCGTCCCTTCCTGCTCGACTCGCTCCGCGTCGCGCCGAGCGACCCGAAGACCCTCACCGCCCGGATTCTTGGCTCCCTCGTCTCCGGCCGCTACACGGTGCGGTGGCAGGCCGCCGGCGCCGACGGGCATCCGGTGCGCGGAGAGTACACGTTCGTCGTCGACGCGAGCGCCGAGCCGCCGCCGGTGATCGATCAGCCGCCCGAGGTCGCGACCAGCCGGCCCGATCTCACGTTCGGCGTCTCCTCACCCGCGTACGTCACGATTCGCGCGATCCAGTCGGTCGCCTTGGTCTGCCTCATCGGCCTGCTCGCCCTGAACCTGGTGGTGCTGCCGCGGTTCGGCTGGCAGACCGCCGACGAATGGCCCGCTGTCGAGGTGTCCGCCGAGAGCGCCAGTGCGGCTGGGGCAGCGGCGGCGCTCTGGACGTTCGGCGCCGCGACGCTGGCGCGCCTGGTCGCACAGCACGCGGCGGTCTTCGGTGCCACGGAAGGGTGGTCGCTCGCCTCGGTCTCCGCCCTGACCCTGCACTCGGCGTGGGGTGGCGCGTGGTGGCTCGCGATGGTGGGCACGGGCATCGGACTTTGGGCGACGCGACGAATCCGCCGCACGATCGCATTCGGATGGACGGCGCTCGTCGTGGCCACGCTGGCGATCATCCTCAGCGTGTCGATGTCCGGGCACGCGGCCGTCGCGTCGTCACCGCTGTTCGCCGTGACGATCCACGCATTGCACCTCCTTGGCGCTGGTGGATGGGTCGGGAGTCTTTCGGCACTGGTGTTCGTCGGGATCCCGGCGGCACTGCGGCTCCCGGACGAAGCCCGGCACACAGCGGTGGCGGCTCTCGTCAGGGCGTTCAGCCCGACGGCGCTCGCGTTCGCCGGCCTACTCGCGCTCACCGGTGTGATCGCCGCCTGGCGGAACCTCGGGACGCTGAACGCGCTCTGGACCGACGCCTATGGACAGATGTTGCTCGCCAAACTCTCGATGCTCACCGTCGCCGCCGCAGCGGGCGCCTACAACTGGAAACGCGTGCTTCCGTTGCTGGGCACCGAGACGGCGACGTCGCGGCTCCGGCGGTCCGCGTCGGTGGAGCTCGCGGCCGCTCTGCTCGTACTCCTGATCACGGCCGTCCTGGTCGCCACCCCGATGCCGGGCGACCTGGCATCGGGGATGTGACGGTTCTCAGGGCATCGGTGGGTCGTTCGGCCGTCGCGCACGGCTCGCGGTCTGGGTGAGTCGCACGACCCACTTCGCGCCGCGACGTTCGAGGATCGCCGTGCCGCGCCCGACGACATCGGCCTTCCGGTCGGGCAGGTCGGCGGAGAGCGCGTATCGGTAGATCGCCCACGCGACGTTCCCGCTCACGCGAACCTCGATCTCGAAGGGACGATACTTGAAGTTCTTGAACTCCTTGAGCTCCGGCGCAAGGTGGTTGTCCCGGTAGTCGCGCCAGCCGCGGTTGATTCCGGCGCCCTCGATGACCAGGAGGCTGTCGCCCGCATAGAGCGTGTCGAGAGCCGCAAGGTCGTTGCGCTCCGCCGCTGCGAAGAGCGACTGGATGGTGGCGGTGACCTTCTGCACATCGGGACTCTGTGCGGCGGCATGGTCATGCTCCTGCGCCCGCACGTCGCGCGGAAGCGCGAAGGCGAGCGCGACGAGGCAGGCGAGCGTTCGACGGGCGGACATCGGGACTCCGGGGTTCAGGAAGGCGAGGCGCGCGGACGGCTGGAATTCCAACGAAGGGAACGATAGTTTTATGATGTGTAAAGCGCCAGCGGCATCGGAGCGACCGACAGATCATCCGACCTGTGGCGTACGCGCGCCAAGGATCCCCCTGACGGTCACTGTGCATGAGCCTGAATGACCCGCTCGATCGCCGGCCCCTCTCGCGTCGCACGATGCTGCAGTCGCTCGGCGCAGTCGGCCTCATTGCCGGCGCTGACCGCCTCCTCCCCGACTGGGCAAGGAGTGGGGCGGTCGCCGGCCCACGACCAGCGCTCGTACCGCGAACGATCAACGGCGAGTCGGTCCACGAGCTGGACGTCGCAACCACCCGCCTGCGGATCGACGGGCGAGCGACGACCGCGACGACGATCAATGGCACCGTGCCGGGTCCACTCATCCGGCTTCGTGAGGGGAGCGAAGCCGTGCTTCGCGTGCGCAATCACCTCGAGCAGGACACGTCAATCCACTGGCACGGGTTGCTCGTGCCCTCGGGAATGGACGGAGTCCCAGGTCTCAGCTTCCCCGGGATCGCGCCCGGCGAGATGTTCGAGTATCGGTTCGCGGTCGGGCAGGCAGGCACGTACTGGTACCACAGTCACTCCGGACTGCAGGAGCAGCTCGGTCACTACGGGCCACTCGTGATCGATCCCGCGGACCCCTATCCGCACGCCTTCGACCGCGAGTTCACGGTCGTCCTCTCCGACTGGACCTTCGAGAGCCCGTATCGGATCCTCGATCGGCTGAAGAAGCAGCCCGACTACTTCAACTTCCAACGCCGCACCGTCGGAGATTTCTTCCGCGATGTGGCGCAAGAGGGCTTCATGCCAACCCTTCGCGACCGGATGATGTGGTCGTCGATGCGGATGAATCCCACGGATATCACCGACGTCACCGGCGCCACCTATTCCTTCCTGCTCAACGGCCTGGCGGCAGAGGACAATTGGACCGGAATCTTTCGTCCCGGCGAGCGCGTGCTGCTGCGCATCATCAACGCCGCCGCGGGCTCCTACTTCGACGTCCGTGTGCCCGGCGTGCCGATGACCGTCGTCGGGGTGAGCGGCCAGTACGTCGAGCCGGTCGAGACCGAGGAGTTTCGGATCGCGATCGCGGAAACCTATGACGTGATCGTGCAGCTTCCCGACGATCGTCCGTACACGATCTTCGCCGAGGCGATGGACCGCAGCGGTTTTGCTGCGGGCACACTTGCGACGCAGGCCGGGCAGCGCGGAGAACTTCCGAGCCGCCGCCGCCGCCCCACGCTCTCAATGATGGATATGGGAATGAGCATGGGGATGGACCACGCCGGAATGCCCGGAATGGGCGGCGGCGCGATGGGGACGGGCACGCGCCGTGCCCCCCCCGGGGACGAACACGCCGGACACGACATGCCGGCGGGCGCCGTCACGCCGCCGACGAAGCCCCTGCGTGCCCCCGGCACCCTTCCCGAAGCCTCGACGCACGGCCGCGACCGGCACGGCGTCGGCAACGCGATGACGCCGATGAACCTGCAGAGCCGACTCGCCGAACCGGGCGCCGGACTCGGTGAGGATGGGCGCCGTGTGCTCGTTTACACCGACCTGCGCGCGCTCAGCGCCCGCGCGGACTTCCGTGCCCCCCTCCGAGAGGTGGAGCTGCACCTGACGGGCAACATGGAGCGCTTCATGTGGGCGATCGACGGGGTGCCGTTCCGCGACGCTGCACCGATCGAATTCACCTTCGGCGAGCGGCTGCGGCTCACGCTGGTGAACGACACGATGATGAATCACCCGATGCATCTGCACGGCATGTGGATGGAACTCGAGAACGGCCACGGCGATCGCTGTCCGCGCGTGCACACAGTCAACGTGAAGCCGTCCGAGAAGGTCTCACTGCTCGTGACCGCCGACGCACCGGGTCGCTGGGCATTCCACTGCCACGTACTCCTTCATATGGAAGTAGGGATGTTTCGCGAGGTGCGTGTTTCGGGGGCGGGGCACACCGGGCACGAGGGCGATCACCGTGCCGACTGAACTCTCTTCGCGGCGCGCACCGGCGTGCGTGCGGAACCGCATCGCGGCGCTGACACTGTTCGGCGCGTTCTGGGCCACACCGGCCATGACGCAGGCACCGGTCGATCGCGCCCCGCTCCACGAGATGTCGTGGGGCCGCGCCACGATGCTCCTGACCGAGGTGCTCGAATACGCCCCGCAGTCCGCTGCACGCCCCGTTCTCTTCGACCTCATCGGGTGGACCGGCGGTGCTGTGCACCGCTTCGTGCTCAAGGCGGACGGAAGTGTCGCGACCGTCGGCCAGGCCACGCACGGCGAGTTCCAGGCGCTCTACGGGCGGTTGGTGTCGCCGTTCTGGGACGCGCAGGTCGGTGTCCGTACGGACCTACGGCGAGCCGCCGGCACGTCGGCCTCGCGCACCGGCTTCCTCGTCGGGCTGCAGGGAATCGCGCCTGGATGGTTCGAACTCGAGCCGTCGCTCTTCGTACCGACAGACGGGAACGTCTCGCTCGACTTCACGGGCTCATATGATCTCTATCTCACGCAGCGCCTGGTGCTGCAGCCGCGACTGGAGAGCTCGATCTCACTGCGCGACGACCCCGCGTTCGGGATCGGCCGCGGCGTTGCCGGCAGCTCGCTCGGCCTTCGCGCGCGGTACGAATGGCGGCGCGAGTTCGCGCCCTACGTCGGGGTGGTGTGGGAGAGCGACTTCGGGCGCACGGCGGAACTCGCGCGGCTGGCCGGCCGTGAGACGTCCGATGTATTGATGGTGATCGGACTGCGACTTTGGCGATAGGAACGAATAGTACGAGCGGGCCACAACTGATCACGACCGGAGTGAAGTATGCAACGCTCGAGCTGGTTCGTCCTAACGGCGCTACTGGTCGGCGCCACCGTCGTCACCGCGACCATCGTCAGCGCGGATGATTTCTGGCTCGTCCCGAACGCGTTCCACGTCAAGGTCGGTGCCGAAATCGTGCTGCGCGGCCAGACGAGCAGTCGATTCCCCACGAGCCGCAGCGCCGTCGCGGTCGAGCGCGTGGCCGAGGCCAAGCTCATTGGCGCAGCCGGTGCCTCCGCGATCACCGGCCTCTCGATCCAGGGGCGCTCGCTGTTGGTCCGCGAACGGCCATCCACGGCCGGACAGTACGTGATCGCGCTCTCCCTCCAACCGCGCAGTGTTCGCGAATCGGCCGCCGGATTCCGTGGCTACCTCGACGCCGAGGGTGCCACGGCTGCGCGGCTGCGCGTCGAACGTGAAGGGCTGTTGGAGGGCAGGGACAGTGTGACACGCCGATACGCCAAGTACGCCAAGACAATCGTGCAGGTCGGTGACGGGCGCGCGCGCGCCTTCGATCGGCCCGCCGGGCACGTCATCGAATTCGTACCTCTGCGCGACCCGGCTTCGCTCCGCACCGGGGACACGCTGGAGCTGCGTCTGCTCTTTCGCGGAGCGTCGCTCGCGGGGATCTCCGTGCACGCTGAGGTCGTCGATCTCGACATCGACCGCGACGCCCCGGACGATGGCGCTCACGCGGACCACGAGGGGGCCGCGGCGCCGAACACCTACACGTCCGACGCGCGCGGCATCGTCCGCGTGCGACTGGACCGGCGTGGGATATGGAGCATCCGCACGATCCACGTGACGCAAGCGGCACGCGGCTCGGGAGCGGACTGGGACACCCATTGGGGCACGCTGGTCTTCGCGCTTGATCCCACTTCGCACGGACGACACGAGTGAACACACACGCAGAGCACCAGGCGCACGGGGGCCACGAACCGGCCGCTCCCGCAGCACCGCCTTCAGGTCCCGATCGGCACGCGGGCCACGATCAGCACGCGGGCCATAGTCCGGCGATGTTCCGCGACAGGTTCTGGCTCTCGCTGATCCTGACCCTCCCCGTCGTCTATTGGTCTGCCCACATCCAGGAGTTGCTCGGCTACCGCGCGCCGGCGTTCACGGGTTCCGCCTGGATCCCGCCTCTCCTCGGTACGGCGGTGTTCTTCTACGGCGGCCTCGTCTTCCTCCGAGGCGCGTGGCGTGAACTCTCCGCGCGCCTCCCCGGGATGATGACCCTCATCTCGCTCGCGATCACGGTCGCCTTCGTGTTCTCGTGGGTGGTGCAGTTCGGTCTCGTGGCGGCCGATGCACTGTGGTGGGAGCTCGCGACCCTCGTGACGATCATGCTGCTCGGTCACTGGATCGAGATGCGCTCGATCGCGCAGGCCCAGGGCGCGCTGCAGGAACTGGCGAAGCTACTCCCGGATACCGCGACGCGCGTGACCGCCAGCGGCGAGGAGACCGTGCCCGTGGCGGAGCTCATGGTGGGAGACGTTGTCCTTGTACGGCCCGGCGAGCGAGTGCCGGTGGACGGCAAGGTGCGGAACGGCACCAGCGACCTCAACGAGTCGATGCTGACTGGCGAGTCGCGCCCGGTGCGGAAGCAGGAAGGGGATGACGTGATCGCCGCGACGATCAACGGCGAGGGTGCCCTCCGTGTGGAGGTCACCGGCACCGGCGATCAGACCAAGCTCTCAGGGATCATGCGCCTCGTGGCCGATGCGCAAACGTCCAAGTCGCGCGCGCAGCATCTCGCCGACCGCGCAGCGCGTATCCTCACGATCGTCGCGATCGCCTCGGCGGCGTTGACGCTGCTCGTCTGGCAACTCGTCGGTGCGACGCTCGACTTCTCGATCGTGCGCGTCGTGACGGTGCTGGTCATCGCCTGCCCCCATGCGCTGGGCCTCGCGGTGCCACTCGTGGTGGCCATCTCGACGTCGATCGGCGCCCGCAACGGTCTCCTCGTCCGCGACCGTCGTGGACTCGAGGAGGCGCGGAATCTCAACGTCGTGATCTTCGACAAGACAGGCACGCTCACACTCGGGGAATTCCGCGTGGTCGAGACGGCGGTCGCGGACGGGACGTCGGAGATCGACGCACTGCGGATCGCCGCCGCGCTTGAAGGCGACAGCGAACATCCGATCGCGCGCGGCATCATTCGCACCGCCGAGGACCGCAAGCTCGCCGTGCCGACCGCGAGCGGCTTTCGCGCGCTCACGGGCAAGGGTGTCGCGGCGTCGGTGGAGGGCGCCGACTATTCCCTCGGTGGGCCGGCCCTGCTGGCCGCCGAGTCCGCTCGGATCCCCGACCGCATCCGCGCTGCGGCTGACGCGGCGGCGAGTCGCGGACAGGCTGCCATCTACCTGCTCCGTGGGGGCGAGGCGCTCGCCGTGTTCGCCGTCGCCGACGCCATCCGTGAGGAGAGCCGCGAGGCGATCCGCGCCTTGCACGAGCGCGGCATCGAGGTCGCGATGCTCACGGGAGATGCGCAGGCCGTCGCGGACGCGGTCGCCAAGGAGCTCGGGATCGACACGGTCTTCGCGCAAGTGTTGCCCGGGGACAAGGCGCTCAAGGTGCAGGAGTTGCAGCGCGGCGGGAAGAAGGTGGCGATGGTCGGCGACGGCGTGAACGACGCACCCGCACTCGCCACCGCCGACATCGGCATCGCGATCGGTGCGGGGACTGACGTCGCGGTCGAGGCCGGCCACATCGTGCTGGTGCGCTCCGACCCACGCGACATTCCGAAGATCGTCTCACTGTCCCGCGCCACCTACCGCAAGATGCTCCAGAACCTGTGGTGGGCGGCTGGCTACAACATCGTCGCGATCCCGCTCGCCGCGGGCGTTCTCGCGCGATGGGACATCCTGCTCACGCCGGCCCTCGGCGCGGTCTTCATGTCGGCGAGTACAGTCGTGGTCGCGATCAACGCGCAACTGCTCAAGCGCGCGAAGCTGTGAGCGCGGCGGGGGCTGGGGACATCGTGAAGTGGCGCACCACGGCACGCGAGGTGGCGGGCACGTCCGATGCTCGTCGAACCCCGTGCGTCGTCGGTCGCGATGCGAGAACTGGGAGCCACCTGGGTCGGACACCCCGGTGATCGCGGCCTCACGTGCGGCGACCTGCCTCAGAGGACCTCTCCCGTCTTTTCGAGCATGATGTGGTGCATTGCACTGATCACCAGCCAGATCGCGGTGAGGAGAGAAAGGATGGCGCACAGGAGCATTACGTCCCTCGTCACTCCGAACCTGACGACTCCGGCGGGCCAGGCGAGAATCGCCACGGTCCACATGACGACGCCGGTAAGTCCAAGGAGGACGCTGAGCACATGGAGCAGTTTCGAGAGTTTCATGGCATTCACCCGTTGTGAGATGTGTTGACGCATCGGTGACATTGGTTGCGAGCGGACGTCAGTGCGCTGGCCTCCCCAACCGGCGGGCGAAGGCGTTGTACAGTGGGCCAAAGACCAGCCCCGCGTACGCGCCGTAGAGGAACGCCTCCACAAGCCCGAGCACGAAGCCGCCGGGCGTGAGCCAGCGGAATCCCGGCAGCACGACTTCGAGCGCTCGCGACATGTGCAGCGACTCCGGGACGATCAGACCGTATGCGACGCAGAAGAGGAAGGTGATCGCGCAGAATGACGCGAGGGACCAGGTGAGCACTTTAGTGTTGAGCATGGTCGTCCTCCTTCCGGGTCGATGTGGGGGGCGCATGATGTCCGTGCCCGCCGTGCATCCGCGTGTGCATCCACACGAACGCCACCGACACGACGATCCAGAACCAGTTCTCACGAAGCCAGAGCATATGATCGATCCTCCCGTCCGACAGACTGTGAGTGGTGCCAAGTGAAGTGCTCGTACACGCCGACCCAGTAGGCACCGAATCCGGCGGCGAAAAGGAGTTCTTCGAGCGGCATGAAGCCCAGCACGACGCCGGAGAGCTCCTCGAGGTTCCAGACCGTAGCGATGTAGCCAGCGGGCGCCGACCACTCGAGGCCCGCGAGGAACACCGCGTAGTAGAGCGTGAACACGACCGCGCCGATGGCAGTGGATCGCAGGAGGTCGGGGCGGCACCACGCGCTGGCCACGGCCCCAACGAACATCGAAAGGATCCCCGGATAGATGGGATTCCAGCCGAGCGGAAGGAGCGCGACGAATGTGACGAACGGGACGAACAGCACCCAGCGATGCAGCCGGTGCCGCGCGTGACGTCGCGCGTCGGTCTCCATCGGTACCAAGACACGTCGGGTCAGGACGTTGACGAGCACCGCCGCGACGCCGCCGATACCAAAGCAGAAGATCAGGCTCTCGAGATCGAATCTCGTTCGCTGGGCGAGGTCGAAGAGGCTCGGCGGGTCCCAGTAGCGCGGCACGAAGAGTGGCTCGGTGAGCCCGAACGGGGCCGTGAACAGACTCGACCATCGCATCGCCCGCCGGTGCGCCGGGAATCGCCAGTAGAGGAGCGCCCACGGGACCAGGAAGGCGGTCGCCCACACGAACCACACGTAGCGCGATGGGATCACAGGAATCTCCTGCGGATGCCGAGGCTCTCATCGGTACGCCGCATCGAGAGCGCCCCGTCGCGCTCGCTCCCCGTAAGGGCGCGGATGGCGTCGAGCGTCTCGGGGACCACGATCGCCTGATTGTCCACTTGGTAGGCGTACATCAGCTCTCGTCCTTCCACCGTGAGGATGTCCTCCCACAACGCGACCTCCCACATATCGCCGCGCGGCCGCCCGATCTCCTTCATGAGCTCCGCCGTCACGTTGAGCGCCTCGACACCGTCGCTCGCTCTGACGAACGCGATCCGCGACACCGCCAGGAACGCCGCCAGCACTTCGTCCCGGCTCGCCGGCCGCGCGAGATCCACGAACCAATGGTGGAGATGTCCCACATTCTGGGGCGCCTTGGTCGCGATCGTCACGACGTCGAGATCCGGGAGCACCGTGCGCGCGTCGGGCCCCTGATGGCTCGGGATGCGCGGCTCCGGTACCATCGTGTTGAGGATGCCCTCACGATGACTCTCCCACGGGTCGGACGCTCGTCGCACCAGCACGCCGCGGGCGCGGCCCAAGAGTCCCGCCTGCCGGAGCGCGAAGAGCGTCCGCACCGTCGCCGTGGTATTGCACGAGACGACTCGCGTCGCCTTGCGGTCGAGGGCGGAGGCGAAGTTCGCGCAGGCGACGAAAGAGTGCCCGGTCAGCTCGTGCTTCGCGCCGCCCTGGAAGATGTGCCGCACTCCTGCCGCCTCGTACAACTCCCGATTCCGCGCGTCCACACCTTTGGGTGTGCAGTCCACGACGACGTCGACCCGGGCGAGCAGCGCCCCGAGGTCGCCCCGGGGCTCGAATCCGGCCGCGCGGAGCGCCGCAACGGCCTCCCCGGTCGCCCCGTGGATCGGGTAGCCACGCTGCTGCGCCACCTGCATCCGCCAATCGGTCGCGACATCCACGATCCCCGCGAGTTCCATGTCCGGCTGGGTGCGAACCGCATCGGCGACTCGTCGCCCGATCACACCGAAGCCATTCACCGCGACGCGTACGTTCATCCTCCCTCCCTGAGCAGGCGTTTGATGCTTGCGCGCTCCTGTCGGACCGCGCGCAGCCCCGCCGCCACGCAGACTCGACGTGCGCTGAACTCGAGGGTGTCCACTTCGCGGCCGAATCTCGGACGCAAGAGCAGGTCCGCCTGTGCGAAGCGGAGATGTGCGTGCCGACGATGGCAGATGTCCATTGCCCGAATGACCGCCTGGTAGCCGTTGCGGGGGCTCCCGGCTTTCTCCGACCCGCCGGCGTCCACCGCGATCACGACAAGGTCACCCGCCTCACGCGCCAGATCCACCGGCGCGAGGTCGGAGTATGCGCCGTCGGCAAGCAGCCAGTCCCCGAGTTCGAGTGGCGGCAGCACACCGGCGAGTGCGGCGCTCGCGTAGACCGCATCATCCGCAGGAACGTCGCGCAAAACCACGCGCTTTCCGCTGCGCAGGTCTGTGGCCGTCACCACGACCGGGATGCGCGTCCGATCGAGCGGCGTGTGACCGACGAGCGCACGGAGTTCCGCCATCCCAGCGGCGCGTGCACGGCTCGCCGGTCCCCAGTCGCGCACCATCGTTGCCGCCGTCCGTATTCCCGCGATGACCGAGCGCACGCGCTGCCACCGCGAGGAGCCGTCCGAAGCTGACACCGCAGTCGGTCCGGGAAAATCGGCGAGGGAGACTGCCAGCACCGCCTTGTACCAGTCGGGTCGGCTCGCATACGTCACGCCGACGAGCGCTCCCATCGACACACCAACGATGCGCTGCGGGTGATATCCGTCGTGCTCGAGCGCCCGGAGGACGCCGAGGTGCGCGAACCCGCGCGCACCTCCCCCGCCGAACACGAGCGCAAAGGGGCGGTGCGCGCGTTTCCGCATCCGACCGTCGAGGTGCAGCGGGAACTGAGGCACGTTCAGAATCTACACGGCGCTTTACACCGCGTAATATGCCATTCCTGCGGGCTCGGACCTGAGCCCGTGCGGGATTCCCAGACTCGTGACCCGCCGAACCTTGGCGACGCGTCGGCAAGGCCCAGCGCCGCTCTTGCGATGCCTGCGGCTTCGTCAGGTATACACTCACACCGATTCCGGATGACCCTGACGTGCTGGCGTCGAGGTTGGGAGCATCCTTGAGGCACTCCTAATGGAGGCACGTATGAGAATCCACGCGTCCGCACTCGGATTGGCGGCTGCGACCATCATCGCGATCGCATTCGGGATCTGTGGCCTGTTCTTTCTCGCGGCACCGACTGTCACCGCCGCGTTCATCAGTTGGGTGCTTCATATCGACCTGACCGCGATGACGCGGCCGGTGTCGGTGCCGGGCCTGCTCGGCGGCATCGTGGTCTTCAGTGCGTACGTGGGCGTGCTGGTTGGCGCGACGGCGGCGTTGTACAACCGCTTCATCGCGGCACGCGCGGCCTGACGTGGAGCGCGCGACAGATTCCATCGAACAGGCGCGCCGGACACTCGAAGGGCTGCGGCGGGAGCTGCCCAGCTGCTGCCGCGACCGCGCCTCGCGCGCGATCAACGAGATGGAGGTCGACAGCCATGTACACTCGGCATGAGGAGTACCGCGGCAGGGTGAACGCATCCATCGAGCGCGTGTTCGGGCATCTCGACGATCACACGAGACTGTCCGCTCACATGAGCGAGCGGTCGTGGAAGATGGGATGGGGTAGGATGGACCTCACGCTGGACGCCAAGAACGGGCGAGAGGTCGGCGCTCACATCGTGCTCGAGGGCCGCGTGCTCGGCATCCGTCTATTCCTCGACGAGATCGTCACTGAACGCGTGCCTCCGACGCGAAAGAGTTGGGAGACCGTCGGGGAACCGCGGCTCCTCGTCATCGGCGCGTACAAATTGGGAGTCGATCTGACGCCCGACGGCTCCGGCGTGGGACTACGCGTCGGCATCGACTACGAGCTGCCAGGAGCGGGGCTATCCCGAGTTCTCGGACGGCTGTTCGGCCGTTCGTACGCGAAATGGTGCACGAAGAAGATGGTCATTGATGCGCAGGCGGCGTTCGAACCATGATCCCGGATGCCTGCGTCAGCTTACCGCTGCGGTAGGCACGCGAAGTTAGACTCGGGCCGTGCACAGGCGGGCAGGCGGGCAGACGGCCATCGGCGCCCGCCGCCGCCCTGCGGCCCGATCGGCGGATGCACTCCGTGGGCGTCCTTGACCCTATACCGTGGCATAGAGTTTAAACCAAGACATGAGCCTCCCACTACGAATCGGGGCGGTCGCGGCGGTGGCCGGCGTTGAGGTGCAGACGCTGCGGTACTACGAACGGCGCGGCTTGTTGAACGCGCGGAGTCGCACGTCGGGCGGCTACCGCGAGTATTCCGCCGACGCGGTCCGATGCGTGGTGTTAATTCGCCGGGCACACGCGATCGGCTTCACTCTCGATGAGATCCGTGTGCTCCTGTCGCGTCGCGTTCGCGAGCACCTCACCGCTCTTCAACGGATGGACGAAGTGCTGGATCAGCTCATTCGAGCGTGCGACGCGCGAGCCGTCACGGAGGAGTGCCCCATCCTGGCGGCGCTCGAACCTGAAGAGAGGACGTAGTGATGCAGATTGACCTGGTATACTTCGAAGGATGTCCGCACGCCTCGTCGGCGCGCCAGCGCCTTCGGGACGCGCTGGACAGCTTGGAGTCATCCGCTCGTTGGAGCGAATGGGACACCGGAGCGGCGACGACTCCCGAGCGTCTACGTGGCTATTCGTCTCCGACCGTACTCGTGGACGGGGTTGACGGGGAGCGAAAGGCGCCGGCGAGCGGCGCTGGCTGCGCAGTCGGCGGGGGACCAAGCCTTGAGGTGCTGCGGGAGGCCCTTGCTGCGGCGAGCCGATGAAAGCGGGCACACGTGATGCCGCGGGCGTCTTCGGTGCGGTGCTCACGGCGCAGATGCTCACGGTCGCGTTCATCGCGAGCGCGCTGCCGGCGGCGCGCGCGAGCGGCGTTGGTCCGGCTACGGCGCTACGAGCCGAGTAGGGACCGCGCCCGAGCACTCGTAGACGAATGCCGGCGGGATGTTCACGAGCGTGAACCCCACGCGGACCTTCGCGAACCACCGCTGCAGCGCGTCCCGTTGGCTCAGGGAGTACTGGTACTGCAGGAAGAGACCGTTGGGAGCAAGCCGGTCCTGGCTCGCGATGAGGATCTGCTCGACGAGGTCGTCATCCATGATCCCGAGCGGCAGGCTCGAGACGACATAGTCGATCTGACGGATCCCCAGCTCGTCGGCGATCGTCGGGAGTGAGCTCGCGCACGCGTGGCGCAGCTCGAGGCGCGGGTCGCCGACCTCATCGCACTCCTCGACGAAGATCCGATTCAGCTCCAGCGAGAGCAGCCGCGCATCGGGGCGCATCCGGTCGAGCAGCTCCTTCGTGATGCACCCCGTCCCGACGCCGAGCTGGACGATGGTACGCGCTCGCCGGAAGTCGATCGCCCGCAGCAGCCGGTTGATGAGGAAGGGCGAACTGCGCACGATCGTCCCGGACGTTCGGATATGCTTGATGTGCTCGATCATCGGCGCATCCTTAGAACGGGAGGGACCCGGCGAGCCATTGACCGAAGAACAAGTAGGCGGTCACCAACGGAAGCTCCCCGATGATGATACCTAATATCATCCGCCGGAAGGGCATACCCACTAATCCGGCTGCATAACAGATGAGGTCCGTGGGGACGACGGGGAAGAACGCCCACCCCGCCACGAGCCAGATCGCCCACGGTCGCCCCAGTTCGACACGCAATCGCGCCAACTTCTCGGGGTGCTTCGCGGCGAGCATCTGGTCGTAGCCGGCGAAGTGCGGGAACCGGTACAGCAGGGTCGCCGAGAGGATGATCCCAGCCATCGTGACGAGCAACACCGCCGGGAGCGATGTCGGGAACAGCGCGCCGCCGGCCAGCACCACCGGGGTGCTCGGCACGAGCAGGGCGCCACGCACCAAGGCGACCACGGTGAAGACACCGAAGGCCCAAGCGCCCCATCGCGCGAAGAACCCCTCGAAGCGACCCGGTGTGAAGAGCGTCGGGTCGCGGGCCCACGCCACGAGCAGCGCGATGACCACTGCGACCCACACCCACGTCAGGAATCGCCGAATGCGCAACCGATCCCTCCGAGGTCCAGCGACAGGGTGAGACGGAGCGCCCAACGCGCGCGGATCAGGCTTCGCTTGAACGATACGCAGCCGGGGGCTATACTGCTCTCACGTTCGACGCCGGCGCCCGGCCATCCCTGGCCGGGCGTCCGTTTTCTACACCCGCCGAGGCTCGCGCGATGATCGAGGCGCTGAAGCAGAAGCTCTCCGTCGAAGCCGAGAAGCTCCGCTTCGAGCTGAATGTCACGCTCCCGAGCGAGATCCGGCGGGCCGTGGAGATGGGTGACCTGCGCGAGAACTCCGAGTACAAGGCGGCGCTCGAGCGCCAACAGTTCGTGCAGGCGCGCCTCGGCCAGCTCGCGCAGCGACTCTCGAAGCTCTCGGCGATCGACGAATCGCAGATCGCGACCGATGCGGTCGGGCTCGGGTCGAAGGTCATCGTCGAGGACCAGGAATCCAAGACGCGCGAGGCGTACCACATGATCTTCGGCGACGCCGAGGACTTCAACGAGGGCCAGGTGACGATGTCGTCACCGATCGGCCGCGCCCTGCTGGGGAAGAAGATCGGGGAGATGATCCTGCTCAAGCTCCCGACCGGGAAACGCAAACTGCGGCTCGTCGAACTCGTGACGATCCACGAGGACGTGGCCTAACGCGCCTCGGCCAGCGCCGCCGTGAGTGCGGCGTTGAGTGGCCCGTCGTCGGCGGTCACCGGCCCGACGTGGCGCCACCGCAGGACTCCGTCGCGGCCGATGAGATAGCTCGCCGGCACCCCGATCGCGAGGAAGGTCGTCGAGACGCGATTGTCGGGGTCGTGCCAGAGGGCGTACGTCGCCCCGAGTTCCTTCGCGTAGCTCGCGATGCGGTCCTCTTCACCCGGGGAGTCGATGCTCACCCCGATGATGCGCAGCCCCGCCGCGGCGTGTCGCTGATTCAACTGCTCGAGCGCCGGGATCTCCTGCCGGCAGGGCTTGCACCACGTCGCCCAGATATTGAGCAGGACGACGTCGCCGCGGAGGTCGGCAACGGCGACGGGCGTTCCCTCGAGCGTCTGCGCCGCATACGTCGGTGCGGGGGCGCCGACTGAGACCGGCTGGCGTTCACTCGCGCCGCCGCAGGAGGCGACGGCGAGGAGTGCGAGGTAGCGGAGCCTCACTTGCCCTGCACGTGGATCGCCGCGACGCGCAGTGAACCCTTCGTTCCGGGAATGACCCACGCCAGCACGACGCCCTCGCTGGTGCGCGCCATTCGCGGGAAACCACTCGAACGCGCGCCGCTCGTCGGGCTCACGACGAGTGGCGGCTCGAGCGTGCCGTCACGCCGTACGACGCGCGCCATCACCTCGGCGTCCTGTCCCCCCTTCCTCTGGAGCCAGGTGACGAGCGCGGCCCCCCCGTCGAGCATCTCGATGTCCACGCGCCCACTCGAGACGCCGCTGTCGACGCGTACCGGGGGTGCGAAAGTGGCGCCGCCGTCGGTGGAGAAGGTCGCCTGCACGCGCGGCAGGCTATCCGCCCCAGTGAACCAGACGATGCCGACGGTGTCGCCGAGTGCGCTCACTGCCGGGCCATTCACCGGGCAGAAGTCGATCTTCCAGCCGTCGTCGTGCAGTGTCTTCGGTGCCGTCCACGCCCCATTCACCGATCGGACCACCGACATATCGCGGATGCCGTCGTCGCTGCGGTCGCGATAGACGATCAGGGGACCCTGGGTCGTCATCGCCATCGCGGTCTGGCAGCAGTCGCAGACCATCTCGTCCACGATCGCGCGGCTGGTGACACCGCCGTTGGCCCACGTGGCCCAGCCGAGCTGCATGGCGCGGAGCTTCTCGTCCTCGATGGCCGCGCCCGCTGACCCGTCGAGGAGCGAGACCTGCGCGCCGCCGCCCGCAGTGGGGAGGATCGACGCGAATCCGTGCTCGGCCTGGACGTTCGCATCGTGTGGGAGCGAGGTGGCGCTCCAGCTGTCGCCGCCGTCACGGGACTCGCTCATCACGACGTCGTAGGCGTAGCGACCGGCGCCGTTGCGCTGCAGCCAGTGCGCGAGGAGCCGTCCATCGGAGAGTGGCACCACCGACGGGAAGTCTGCCCAGTTGACGAAGAGGTCCTTGCGGCTGACGACGACTTTCGGGGTGGTCCACATCTTCGTCGCCGCGTCGAGGCTCGCGACGAAGACGGTGGCCGTCGAGTCGGCGGCGCGCTCGAGCCAACTGAGGTGCACGCGGCCATCGGCAGCGACCGAGACGAAGGGCTCCACCGCGCCGTCGCCGGCCGGGGAGGGGAGCTCCTCGACGTGCAGCGTGCGCGCCGGCTCAGCGCACGCAGCGGCGATGGTGAGCGCGACGAGCGTGATCGTGCGTACGAGCTTCGGGGCGAAGGGCATCGGTGATTCCGGCTCTGGTGATGGGACGGAGGGAAAGCTGATGGGTCCCACGCGACGGGTCAACGCGTCTCGTCGATCGCGAAGAGGCGCGCGATGTCGCGTTCGTACTCACTGATGGCGTTGCGAGCACCGGCGTCGGTCCAGTGGAGCAGGGCCGCCATCTGCGCCGCCACCTGTGGCGCGAGCGACCGGGCCTGATCGCGGGTCTCGAAGGCGCGCCGCGTGCGCCGCACCAGGACGTCGCTCACCGTCTCGGCCAGCTCGGACTCGACCGCGAGTTCCACCTGCGCCTCGAGCTCCGTCGGCCGGTTGGGGAGCGTGAGCGGCGTGTGCGCCGTGTCGCAACGCCGAACCCGACGGCCGAGCCGGCGCACCGCGACGTCCACGCACTGCTCGGCCATCGCCCGGTAGGTCGTGAGCTTGCCACCGGTCACGGTGAGTACGCCGCGCCGGGAGGTCGTGATCGCGTGCTCGCGCGACGCCGAGGCGGGGTCGCGGGTGTTCGTGCGCGCGACCAGCGGACGGATGCCCGCCCACGCGGCGACGACATCGCTGTCGGTGAGACGCGCATCGGGGAAGAAGCGGTTCGCGGCGGCGAGGAGGTAGCGCACGTCGCTGCGGTAGGCGCGCACCTGCTGCGGATCCTCGGTGGTCTGTGTATCGGTCGTGCCGATGATCGTGTGCTCTCCCGCCGGCAATGTGAACATCACACGACCATCGTCGGGGGAGAGCATCGTCACGGCCCCGCGATTCCCCACCCGCGCCGCCGGGACAGCGACGTGTACTCCTTTGGTGCCACGCACGGTGGACTTGGCGGCCTGATCCTCGAGCCGCGCGATCACGTCGGTCCAGGGACCGCAGGCGTTGAGCACGATCCGCGCCTGCACCCGCACTTCCGTCCCGCCGACGAGGTCGCGAACGATGGCGCCGTTCGCTGGGCCGGTGGCGGACGCGAAGGTGAGTGCGGCGACCTCGGCGTGGTTCACGACTGTGGCGCTAGCGTGCGCGGCGTCGAGGACGTTGGCGAGGGTGAGGCGTGAGTCGTCTGTGCCGGCATCCCAGTACATCGCGCCTCCCTGCAGCTCCGCTCGGGCGAGCTGGGGCTCGGCCTCGAGCACGCCTCCCGGATCGAGCCGCCGATGCCTGCCGACGTTGCGGAAGAGCGAGAGTGCGTCGTACAGCGTGAGTGCAGAGGCGAGCTGCCACCGTCGGACGCGGGCTCCCCGATACACCGGCCAGGTGAATCGGACTGGGTGCACCAGACCGGGGGCGAGTTCGAGCAGTCGTCGCCGTTCGCGGCTCGCTTCGAAAACGAGATGGAGGTATCCATGCTCGAGATAGCGCACGCCGCCGTGGATGAGCCGGGACGATCGGCTCGACGTTCCGGCGGCGAAGTCATCGCGTTCGACGAGTGCGACGGCGAGGCCGCGGCGTGCCGCGTCCCGCGCGATCCCCGCCCCGGTGATGCCGCCGCCGATCACGAGCAGGTCGAAGTGCCGATCGGCGAGTTCGTGCAGGCGTCGCGCACGGCGGGGGATCGGCTGGCCGGTCATCGGCGGGACGATACCGCGAGCCCTACCTTTATGGAATGACCATCTACGAGCCGGGTCGGCGGGTCGCCATCATCGCCGGCGTGCGGACGCCCTTCGCGAAGGCCGGCAGCACGCTCAGGTGGCTCAGCGCGATCGAGCTCGGGAAGATCGCGGTGACCGAACTCGTGCATCGCACTGATCTCGATCCGGCGACCCTTGACTTGCTCACTTTCGGAACGGTCATCCCCTCGGTGCTCGCTCCGAACATCGCGCGCGAGATCGCGCTGATACCGCTCCTCCCGAAGGGCGTTCAGGCGTGGAGTGTGTCGCGCGCCTGCGCCTCGGCCAACCAGGCGATCACCGACGCCGCCGACCAGATCGCGCTCGGCCACGCCCAGGTCGCGATCGCCGGCGGTGCCGAGTCGCTCTCGAACGTGCCGATCCTGCATTCGCGCGGATTCTCGGATGCGCTCGTCGCCGCGAGCAAGGCGAAGAGTCTCGGCGGGCGGATGCAGGCCCTCGCGAAGATCCGCCCGAGGGACTTCATCCCGATCACGCCGGCGATCGCCGAGCCGACGACCGGGGAATCGATGGGGCAGTCGGCGGAGAAGATGGCGAAGCTGAACGGCATCTCGCGCGAGGAGCAGGACCAGCTGGCGCTCGCTTCGCATCGCAACGCGCACGCCGGCACCACCGATCGCCGGCTCACGGCCGAGATCGTCCCGACGATGCTGCCACCGCGCTACGACACCGCGATGACGAGCGACAATGGGATCCGCAGCGACACGACGATCGAGGCGCTCGCGGCCCTGAAGCCGGTCTTCGATCGGCGCTACGGCACGGTGACGGCGGGGAACGCGTCGCCGCTCACCGACGGTGGCGCGGCGGTGTTGCTGATGCGCGAGGATGTGGCGAAGGCCGCGGGGTACCAGCCCAAGGCGTACATCCGATCGTACGCCTACGCGGCGATCGACCCCGGCGAACAGCTGCTGCAGGCGCCGGTGCTGGCCGCGCCCGTCGCACTCAAGCGCGCCGGACTCACGCTGAAGGAGATCGACCTCGTGGAGATGCACGAGGCGTTCGCGGCGCAAGTGCTCTCGAACCTCCGCGGCTTCGAATCGCAGAAGTGGGCCGAGCGAGCCGGGTTCAGCGCGCCGGTCGGCGCGGTGGATCGCACGCGGCTCAACGTGATGGGGGGATCGGTCGCGATCGGGCACCCTTTCGGCGCCACGGGTGCGCGGATCACGACGACGCTGGTGAACGAACTCGCGCGCCGCGGCGGGCAGTTCGGCCTGATGACCGTCTGCGCGGCCGGTGGACTCGGCTTCGCGATGGTCGTGGAGCGCGCGTGACGACGGCCGCGGTGAAGCTGGAGGTCGTTGACGGCATCGCCCTGATGACGATCGACCTGCCAGGCGAGAGCGTGAACAAGTTCTCACCCTCGGTCATCGGTGAGTTCACGGCGCACATCGAGCGGATCGAGAAGGACACGTCGATCCGCGCAGCGGTGTTGATCAGCGGCAAGGCCGGGAACTTCGTCGCCGGCGCCGATATCGACCAGTTCCTCGAGTGGCGCACCGCCGCCGACGCTGCGAAAGCGAGCGCCTTCGGCCACGCGATGTTCCATCGGATCGAGAAGGGGCGCGTCCCCGTCGTCTGCGCGGTCGACGGCGCCTGCCTCGGCGGCGGGCTCGAGTTCGCGCTCGCCTGTGCCTATCGTGTCGCGGCGGACTCGCCGAGGACGATGTTCGCGCTGCCGGAGGTGAAACTGGGCCTCTTCCCCGGCGCCGGCGGCACGCAGCGACTCCCGAAGCGGATCGGATTGCAGGCCGCACTCGACATGATCCTCACCGGCAAGAACGTGCGGGCGAAGAAGGCACTCCAGATCGGCCTGATCGACGAACTCGTGCATCCGAGCATCCTGAGGGCGATCGCGCTGCGGCGGGCCGGCGAACTCGCCGCGGGGACGATCCCCCGCCAGCGCGACAGCCGGCAGCACGGCGCGAAGGAGATCCTGCTCGACGACAACCCGATCGGACGCCGGATCGTGCTGCGCAAAGCGCGCGAAGCGACGCTCGAGAAGACCGGCGGCCACTTCCCCTCGCCCCTCGCGGCGATCGAAGCGGTGGCGGCAGGGTTCTCCGGCGCCGACGAAGCCTATGGCTACGCCGAGGAGGCACGACTCTTCGGCGAGATGGCGATGACGCCGGTCTGCCGCGAGCTGCTCTTCCTCTTCTACGCCACCACCGCGCTCAGGAAGGAATCGGGCGCCGGTGATGCGAAGCCGCTCGCGGTCCCGCGCATCGGCGTCCTCGGCACCGGCTTCATGGGCGCGGGGATCGCAGCGATCAGCATAGCGGAGGGCGTGCCGGTGCGCTTCAAGGACACCGCTGCCGACCGCGTGGCGAAGGGCGTCGCCGCGGTGCGCGAGATCCTCCGCGACGGTCTCACGAAACGTCGGATCACGAGGCAGCAGTTCGAGGATCAGGCGGGCCTGATCGCCGGGACGGTGGAGTACTCGGGCTTCGGTCGCGTGCCCCTCGTGATCGAGGCGGTCTTCGAGGACCTCGCGGTGAAACAGGCGGTCCTCAAGGAGACCGAGGCGGTACTCGCGCCGACCGCGATCTTCGCGACGAACACGAGCACGATCCCGATCGCACTTATCGCGGCGGCGGCGAAGCACCCCGAGCGGGTCGTCGGGATGCACTTCTTCTCGCCGGTCCACAAGATGCCGCTGCTCGAGGTCATCACGACGCCGCAGACGGCGAGCGAAGTGACGGCGACCGCGGTCGAGTACGGCAAGCGGATCGGGAAGACGGTGATCGTGGTGAACGATTCGCCGGGGTTCTTCGTGAATCGCATCCTCGCGCCCTACGTCAACGAGGCGGGGAAGCTCCTCGACGAGGGCGTGGCGATCGAAGCGATCGACAAGGCGATGGTGGCGTTCGGATTCCCCGTGGGTCCGATCCAACTCATCGATGAGGTCGGCCTCGACATCGCTGGCAAGTCCGGCGCGATCATGGCGGAGGCGTTCGGCGGCCGGATGCAGCCGAGTCTGGCGCTGACGAAGGTGCTCGGCGCGGGGCGGCTCGGACGGAAGGGCAAGAAAGGCTTCTATGCCTATGATGAGGACGGCGGACGGCAGGGGGCGGACGGCGGTGTGTACGCGCTCTTCGGCGGGGAGGGCAATCGCAAGGACGTTCCTCGTGAGGAGATCCAGCGGCGGCTCTCGCTGGCGATGGTGAATGAGGCGGTGCGATGCCTGGAAGAGGGGATCATCCACGCCGCGCGCGACGGCGACGTGGGCGCCGTGTTCGGCATCGGGTTCCCGCCCTTCCGAGGAGGACCCTTCCGCTACGTTGACGCGATCGGGGTAGGTGAGGTGGTGCGGCAGCTCGAAGCGCTCGACGCGGTTCACGCCGGGCGGTTCACGCCGGCGGCGTTGCTCAGGGAGATGGCGCGCAGCGAGAGACGATTCTATCCGCTCACGGGGAAGCCAGCATGAACTACAGGTGGAAGGTGGAAGGTGGAAGGGGCGCGCCCGTTCGGGCGCGCCGGAGCGCCGCATCCCTCCTCCTGTGGGTTCTCGCGTCGTGATTACTGCCGTCCGCCGTCCGCCCCCTGCCGTCGTACGCGCAACAGACCCGTGCCGAGCGCACGAGTTTCTCCGAGACCTCCTCCTACGACGACGTCGTCGCGTTCGTCGACTCGCTGGCGCGCGCCGCCGAGGGGAAGGTCCACCGCGGAACGATCGGGAAGACGGTCCAGGGGCGCGACCTGCCCTACATCCTCGCCTCGCGGCCACTCGTGCATACGCCAGAGGAGGCGCGTCGGAGCGGCAAGCCGATCGTCTATGTGCAGGGCAACATCCACGCCGGCGAGGTGGAGGGGAAGGAATCGCTGCAGGCGCTGCTGCGTGACCTCGTGCTCGGGGCGCGGCCCAACGCACTCGACTCTATCATCCTCATCGCCGTCCCGATCTACAACGCCGACGGCAACGAGGTCTGGGGACCGCAGGCGCGGCAGCGCGGCGCGCAGAATGGCCCGGAACGCGTCGGCCAGCGACCCAACGCCGACACCCTCGACCTGAATCGCGACTACATCAAGCACGAGGCGCCGGAGACGCGAGCCTCACTGCGGATGTTCAACACCTGGGACCCCGACGTCTTCGTCGACCTGCATACGACGAATGGTTCGTACCACGGGTATGCCCTCACCTATTCGCCCTCGCTCCATCCGGCGGCGATGGTCGGCGCGCTCGCGCCCAGCGGCCCCTGGACGCGCGACACCCTCCTGCCGGAGATCCGGCGTCGCGTGCGCGCGAAACGCGGGTTCGAGACCTTCGACTACGGCAACTTCGAAGCGCCCGGCAACTTCCGCGACGACCCGACCAAGACCGAGAAGCCGGGGTGGTCCACGTACGAGCACAAGCCGCGCTTCGGCACGAACTACTACGGACTCCGCGCCCGGATCAGCGTGCTGAGCGAGGCCTACTCGCACGATCCCTTCGACCGCCGTGTCGCCGCGACCTCGGCATTCGTTGGTGAGTTGCTCTCGTATCTCGGCGAGCAGGGGAAGATCGTCATCGCGCGGACGCGTGGCGGTTCCGCGGCCCTCGTGGCCGGCACGAGAACGCCGGTCCCGATCCGTGCAGTGATGACCCGCACGCCCTTCAACGCGCCGCTGCTGGTCGAGACACTCGAGGCCACGGGCGACTCGGTGCGACAC
>JANNKK010000209.1:0-3915 GCA_031396245.1 Gemmatimonadaceae bacterium | reverse complement strand
TCACCTGCACGGTCGACCTCGCGTTCGAGAGGCCGACGCCGGCGCCCAAGAGCGCCCGTGACCCGGTCATCGAGTCGCCACCACCGGAGATCCTCCCCAGGCCGAAACCGGGAGCGATGAACGGCGCGATACGCCAGGTCGCACTGAACGGGATGGTGAGTGTCACCGGGAGGTTCAGGGAGAGCGACATCGCGAGACCGTCGCCGGTCTTGGGCTTCATATAGCCGAACATCGGATTCAGGGACACGTCGAGCGAGGAGGCCTGGGGGCCCTCCGTGAACGCGATCGTGCGGATGGTCCGGGTGAGGTCCACACCGGCGAAGGTCGCCGCGCAGGCGTCGCAATCGGCGACTCGGGTGATCCCGAGAACCGCGCGCAACGACGACGCGCCTTTCGAGAATCGCACGGCGCCGGCGTAGTTCGAGGTCTCATCGTCTCCCGGGCCGAAGCTCCAGGAACCGTAGCTGCCCTCGAACGCCACGTGCCGGCCCGTGTCGGTGAGTCTCGTGTGAGGAGTGGGGGGCAATGCTCCGACGGGAGTGCGGATCAACGCAATGAACGCAGCGAAATCATTGTCACTCTGTGCCGAGAGCGGCGCAGCGAAGATGATCAGCGCCACGGCGGCGCGTACCACAGGCGACTTGTGCATGGGGATCTCCAGTGAGGGTGTGGCCCCACGATGTGGTGACCTTGGGGACCGTCCCATCGGTCAGACGACGTAGGAGGCGAGCCCCGCGGACGTAGAGCGCCAACGGTGCGCCGAAGCGCTTTCGCCCGGCCGTCACCACTCGTAGCTTCGACGCTCATTCACGCGCCGAGTCCTCAAGCCCTTCGAGAGATCAGAGACCAGTGAAGTTCATCCGCTCCACCCTCATCGCCCTCGCGGTGCTCTGCGCGGCGGCCGCGGTCTTCCATTTCGTGAAGAACCCGGAGAAGCGCCGGCTCGACGCCGCGGCGCGTGAGCTGGTGCCTGGCAGCTTCGTCGCGCTCAGCGGGGGCACGACCCACTACGAGATCGGCGGGCCCGACACCGGGCGCGTCGCGCTGCTCGTGCACGGCTTCTCTGTTCCCGGCTACATCTGGGACTCGACCTACTACGCGCTCGGGATGGCCGGGTACCGCGTGATCCGGTACGATCTGTTCGGCCGCGGGTTCTCCGACCGACCGAACGCCTCGTATGACGGCACCTTCTATGATGCGCAGGTGAGCGACCTCCTCGATTCACTGCGGGTCACGGGGCCGGTGGACCTCTTCGGTCTCTCCTTCGGCGGATTCGTCGTCGCTCACTTCGCCTCGACCCACCCCGCGCGCGTGCGCACGCTGACGCTCGTCGATCCGGTCACGACGGCGGGGACGCCTCCGGCGATCCTCAGGATGCCGTTCATCGGCGCCTATGTCTTCCAGACGATGCGCGTGCCGACGATGGCCGATGGGCAGCCGGGGGACTTCCTGCACCCAGAGCGATTCCCAGGGTGGGCCGATCGCTATCGCTCGCAGACCCGCTACCGTGGGTTCGGCCGATCGCTCCGCCGGTCGCTGATCGCGACCGCCGGCACGGACTACAGCGCGCTCTACGCGTCGATCCGAGCCGCCGGCATACCGGTGCTCCTCGTCTGGGGCAAGCAGGATCCGGTCGTCCCGATCGCCAACGCCGAGATCGTCACGCGCGCGATCCCGACCACGGAGTTCTTCGCCGTCGACTCGGCCGGGCACCTGCCGCACTTGGAGCAGGCGCAGGCGGTGAATGCGCGGCTCCTGAGCTTCCTCGCCGCGCATCCGAAGTGACCGCGCTGTCTTGAGTCGGCGCAGGCGCATCCGTAGCTTCCGTCGATGTCCAGCACGGCCGCTAACCTTCGCATCTCCGAGCTCCCCGGCCACGTCGGCGCGGGAGTCACCGTCAACGGCTGGGTCACCCACACCCGCTCGTCGGGGAAGGTCGCCTTCGTCGTGATGCGAGACGGCACCGGGATCCTGCAGTGCGTGGTCGCGAAGAAGGAGGTCAGCGAGGCGACGTGGGCCGCCTTCGAGGCGCTGACGCTGGAGACGTCGATCACCGTGGCCGGCACGGTTCGCGCCGATGCTCGGCAGGTGGGGGGCGTGGAACTCGGTGTGAGCGAACTCCTGATCATCGGGCCGAGCGCCCTCGACTATCCGATCCAGCCGAAGGAGCACGGGGTCGACTTCCTTCTCGACAACCGGCACTTCTGGCTCCGCACGCCGCGGCAGGTGGCGATCGCGCGGATCCGCAACGAGATCGAGCAGGCGATCCACGACTTCTTCTACGAGCGCGGATTCCTGCGCGTCGACACCCCGATCCTCACCGCGGCGATCGGCGAGCGGAGCGGGCTCTTCGCGACCGAGTACTTCGACGAGGGGAACGCCTACCTCGCGCAGACCGGACAGCTCTATGGCGAGGCGGCGGCGGCGGCGTTCGGGCGGATCTACACCTTCGGCCCCACCTTCCGCGCCGAGAAGTCGAAGACGCGGCGTCACCTCACCGAGTTCTGGATGATCGAACCCGAGGTGGCGTTCAACGACACGCACGACAACATGCGGCTCCAGGAGGACTTCGTCTCCTTCCTCGTGCAGCGGGTGGTCGAACGGCGCGGCGCCGAACTGAAGGAGTTGGAGCGCGACGTCAGCAAGCTCGAGAAGGTGAAGGCGCCCTACCCACGGATCGACTACACTGACGCCGTCACCACGCTGCAGAAGAAGGGGAGCACGGTGAAGTGGGGGGACGACCTCGGCGCCGAGGACGAGGCGCTGCTCGTCGCCGACTACGAGACACCGATCTTCATCTGCAACTATCCGAAGGAAGCCAAGGCCTTCTATATGAAGGAGAACCCGGTCGATCCGCGGACGGTGCTCTGTGACGACATGCTCGCGCCCGAGGGCTATGGCGAGATCATCGGCGGGTCACAGCGCGAGGACGATCACGACAAGCTCCTCGCGCGGATCCACGAGGAGAAGCTGCCGGTGGAGGCGTACTCGTGGTACCTCGACCTGCGGAAGTACGGGACGTTCGTGCACTCGGGGTTCGGGTTGGGGCTCGAGCGCACGGTCGCGTGGATCTGCGGGACGCAGCACATCAGGGAGTGCATAGCGTTCCCGCGGCTGATGAACCGCCTGTACCCTTGAGCTGCAGGTGAAAGGTGGAAGGTGGAAGGAGAAAGGTCACGACAACTCCTCGGCTTCCAACCTCTTACCGCCACGCCGTCGTTCATCCCATTTTCTGCAGTGGCAGTTCCTTCTTGGCTTCGTGACTTCGTGTGAGCCGCTGTGAACCATCTCCCTCGCAATTCCGGCCAGGCACTCGACCTTGATCGCGTCCTCGCGATCCGGGTGAATCGGAGTGCGGCCGAGCGGCGGGCGGCGACGATCCCGACGCGGCGCACGGTCAAGAAGGAGTGGCAGGCGGCGTGGCTCCTCAAGGCGATCACGCTGATGGACCTCACCACGCTCTCCGGCGACGACACGGCGGGGAATGTGCGGCGACTCTGCGCCAAGGCGCGGAACCCGCTGCGGGAGGACCTGCTCGACGCGCTCGGTGCGCGCGCGCTCGGTGTTCGCGTCGGAGCGGTGTGTGTGTACCACCACTGGGTCGAGGCGGCGTCCCAAGCGTTGGAAGGGAGTGGCGTGCCGGTCGCGGCGGTGTCGACCGGATTCCCCGCGGGACTCTCTCCCTTCGAGCAGCGGCTCGAGGAGATCCCTGCCTCGGTGAAGGCGGGCGCGAAGGAGATCGACATCGTCATCACGCGCGCGCACGTCCTCACCGGTGACTGGCCGGCGCTCTACGCCGAAGTGAAGGCCTTTCGCGAGGCCTGCGGCGAGGCGCACCTGAAGGCGATCCTCGCGACCGGTGAACTCGCGACGCTCACCAACGTCGCGCGGGCGAGCTGGGTCGCGATGCAGGCC
>JANNKK010000193.1:0-4703 GCA_031396245.1 Gemmatimonadaceae bacterium | reverse complement strand
CGAACTACTGTG
The DNA here is from genome assembly GCA_031396245.1 of Gemmatimonadaceae bacterium. Lineage (GTDB taxonomy): Bacteria > Gemmatimonadota > Gemmatimonadetes > Gemmatimonadales > Gemmatimonadaceae > Pseudogemmatithrix. Next base: position 4,691 of record JANNKK010000193.1, on the reverse strand, counting down.
CGCGCTGCCAGACCGGCGGGCGGCTGCTCGCCGACCGCGCGATGTCGCGGCTGCTCAAGGACGACTGGCCGCGCTCGCTGGACGAGTTGGAATGAGGGCCTGATAGACGAGAGTGGGGAAGCGCGTGCGGATGTCGGCCCGACTCGGAACGGTCTGCAACATCAGGACCATCACGAGTCCTTCCGCCGGATCCACCTGGTAGGCGCTCGCGTACGCACCGCCCCATCCGTAGGTGCCGACCGAGTTGAGGCCGAGGGCGCCGAGGCGCTCGGTGACGGCGAATCCCAGACTGAATCCCTGGCCGTTCGCGTTGTACTTGGTCCCGACGTGATTCGCCGTCATCACCTGTACGGTGTGCGGCGCGAGGAGTCGAGCGCCGCGATACTCGCCGCCATTCAAGAGCATCTGCAGGAAGGTCGCGTAGTCGTGCGCGGTCGAGAGGAGGCCGGCGCCGCCGGAGAAGCTCTGGCGCGGTCCGTCTATATAGTGGCCCTGGCCACGCTTGCCGGTGTCGGCGCGCACGACGCGTCCAGTGCTGTCGGCGCGGTAGACCGTGACGAGTCGGTCGCGCTTCTCGCGCGGCAGGAAGAAGTGGGTGTCGGTCATCCCGAGTGGGCCGGTGATGCGCCGCTTGAGGAAAGCGTCGAGCGACATGCCGCTCACCCGCTCGACCACGCAGCCGAGGATGTCGGTGTTGTAGCCGTAGACGAACGCCTCGCCCGGTGGCGAGGTGAAGGGCAGCGACCCGAGCTTGTCCATCGACGCGCAGATCGGCTCGGCCTTGTCGGCGAAGTACCAGCCGAAGCCGGTCGCCGGCCCAAGGCCTACTGCGGCATACTGCTCGGCGATCCTCGCGTCGGTGCCGTAGGAGATCCCGGCCGTGTGCGTAAGCAGGTGCTGGATCGTGATCGTGCGCGGGAAAGTCGGCATCCAGCGCTGCACCGGATCGGCGAGGGCGATGCGTCCCTCCTCGACGAGCATCATCACCGCGACGCTCGTGAGGGCCTTGGTCTGCGACGCGATGCGGAAGACCGCGTCGGTGCGCATCGGGCGGCGCGCCTCCCGGTCGGCCCAGCCGATCGCCCGTTCGTAGACGACCTCGCCGTCGCGCAGCACGAGCGCGACCGCGCCAGCGATCACCCCGCTGTCGAGCGACGACTGCAGCGCGGTGTCGAGTCGCGCGAGGCGCGCGAGGCGCGCGCGGTCGAAAGTGTTCGTGCGCGCCGGGGCTTGCGCAACGAGCGCGGTGGCGGCGAGCGCGGTGACGGCGAGCGGGAGCGTGAGGAGACAGTGGAGGAGTCGCATGTAGGCAATCTCACTCTTACCGGCCTTCACGTCGAGGAGTAGAATCCCGCTCGGACCCCACCCCGATCGAGGATTCGATGCGCCGCGCCATCTCCCTTCGCCACGCCCTCCTCCTGCTCCCCTTCGCGGCGACGGTGCTCGTCGCTCAGGGCGCGACCCCCGCCGCTTCGCCGCGCCCGAACCCCGAGCAGTGGCGTTCGCTCAACTGGCGTCACCTCGGCCCCGAGGGAAATCGATTCTCGGCGGCGGCCGGCATCGCCGGCGATCCCCTCACGTACTTCGTCGGTGCGGCTTCAGGGGGCATCTACAAGACGACCGACGGGGGCGTGAACTGGCGGCCGGTCTTCGACGGGCATCCGGTGCAGTCGATCGGGTCGCTCGCCGTCGCGCCATCGGACAAGAACGTCGTCTGGGCCGGCACCGGCGAAGGGAAGATCCGCAGTCACATCTCGCTCGGGCAGGGAGTCTACAAGTCGGTCGACGGTGGGGAATCGTGGGCGTTGATGGGACTCGAGAAGACGGGACGGATCCCACGCCTTGTCGTGCACCCGAACGACCCGAACACGGTGTTGATCTGCGCGCTGGGCACGGCGTACGGACCGCAGCAGGAGCGCGGCGTCTATCGCACGACAGACGGCGGAACGACGTGGACGAAGGTCCTCTTCGTGGACGAGAACACCGGCTGCTCCGACATCGCGATGGATGCGTCGAACCCGCGCGTGCTCTTCGCGGGGATGTGGTCGCTCGAGATCAAGACGTGGGGGCGGGTGAGTGGCGGCCCGGGCGGCGGACTCTTCGTCTCACGGGACGGCGGCACCACTTGGACGCGGCTACGTGGCAACGGCCTCCCGACCAAGCCGGTGGGGAAGGTCGCGGTCGCGATCTCGCGGTCGAATCCGCAGCGCGTCTATACGCTGATCGAGACCGGCGACGGGATCCCTTGGAACGGACAAGAGACCGAGAGTGGGCAACTCTGGTCGTCGACGGACGGCGGACGGCGGTGGACCCTGATCAGCCGCGACCGCAATGCGATGGGCCGTGCACACTACTACTCGCGCATGGCAGTCGCGCCCGACGATGAGGACGAGGCGTACTTCCTCACCGCCTCCTTCTCCAAGTCGATCGACGGCGGTCGCACCATCAACGTGATGGGGCAGGGCACCGCGCCGGGCGGTGACCACCACGACATCTGGATAGACCCCACGAACGGCGACCGCGCGATCGTCGCGCACGACCAGGGACTCTCGATCACGCAGAACCGGATGCGCAGTTGGTACCGGCAGCGCCTGACGAATGCGCAGATCTACCACGTCACGGTGGACAACGCGATCCCGTACAACGTCTTCGGCAACAAGCAGGACGAACCGACCTATCGCGGGCCTTCGAACAGCCGACTGAACGGAGGCCGGATCCTGCGCGGGCAGTGGCACGCGGTCGGCGGCGGGGAGAGTGGATGGGCGACTCCCGACCCGACGAACCCCAACATCGTCTGGTCCACCGCGTCAGGCTCGGGGATGGTGGGCGGGATCGTCGTGCGCTTCGAAGTGGACCGGAAGATGGCGCGCTCGGTCGAGATCTGGCCGCAGCAGTCCAATGGACCGGCCGAGGGCGTGAGATACCGCTTCGTCTGGGACGCGCCCCTCACGATCTCCCCGCACGACAACAACACGATCTACGTCGGCAGCCAGCACATCCATCGCACGCGGAATGGCGGGCAGAGCTGGGAGGTGATCAGTCCCGACCTCACGCTCAACGACCGCACGAAGATGGGGAGCTCGGGCGGCCTCACCGGCGACAACATCGGCGTCGAGTACGCCGGCGTCGTGTACGCGATCGCCGAGTCGCGGCTGGAGAAGGGGACGATCTGGGCCGGCACGAATGACGGACTCGTGCAACTCACGCGCGACGACGGCAGGACGTGGACGAACGTGACGCGCAACATCCCCAACCTGCCGGCTTGGGGTGCGGTGCGGAGCATCGTGCCGTCGCGCTACGACGCGGCGACCGCGTATCTCACCGTGGACTTCCATCAGGTGGACAACCGCGACCCGCACGTCTACCGCACGAACGACTACGGGCGTACCTGGCGGATGATCGTGAACGGGATCCCGAAGAGCCAACTCAGCTACGCGAAGGTCGTCTACGAGGATCCGGTGCGTCGCGGGATGCTCTACCTCGGAACCGAGAACGCCATCTACCTGACCTACGACCACGGCGATAGCTGGCTGCCGCTCCAGAACAACCTGCCAGCGGCCCCGGTCTCGGGGATCCAGGTGCAGGAGCACTTCAATGATCTCGTGATCTCGACGTATGGGCGCGGATTCTTCGTCTTTGACGACCTCTCGCCGCTGCAACAGCTCAACGCCGAAGTGATGAACGCCGCGTCGCACTTCTTCGCGCCGCGGGCGGCCTATCGTTTCCGGACGATCTTCGCGCCCTCGACGTCGTACGACGACCCGACGCGCGGCTTCGACCCTGACTACGGGGCGAGTCTCAACTACTGGCTCAAGGCACCGGCGGCGCAGGCGCCGCGACTCACGATCGCCGACGCGCAGGGCCGCACGGTGCGGACGCTGACCGGGACGAACACCGCCGGGATCAACCGCGTGACCTGGGACCTCCGCGACGAGCTCGGCGCCGAGACACGACTGCTCACGAGTCCGATGTACGCGCCGTATATGACCCCTGGGCCGGAGGGACGCCCAGCGCCGGGATCGGGGCGGATCTCGCTCCTCGTCGCTCCGGGCACCTACACCGTGAAACTCAATGTCGGTGGCGCGGAGCAGACGCGTACCGTCGAGGTCCGCAAGGACCCGAACACCGGCGGGACCACGGCTGACATCGAGGAGCAGCTGCGGATGCTCGCGGCGATCCGCGTCGATATGAACTCCGGGGCCGATGCGGTCGGGCGGATCGAGGCGGTGCGCGTGCAACTCGAGGCGCTCAAGCGCACCGTCACCGATGCCGACGTGCTGCGCCAAGCCGATGCACTGAACGCGAAGCTCATCGAACTCGAAATGAATTTCGTCGATCTCCGGCAGACTGGAGGGGGACAGGACGGCGTGCGTTTCGGGTCGAAGCTCATCGCAAAGCTCGGGTACCTCGGGAACGGCCTCTCGTCGAATGACTTCAAGCCGACCGACCAGGCGGGCGAGGTCCAGGTGATCCTCAACACGCAGCTCAAGCAGCACCTGACCGCACTCGAGTCGCTGCTGGGTGGTGACCTCGCCGCGTTGAATTCGCTGTTGCGCGGGAAGGGGATCCCGAACGTGATGGGCGGTCCGGCGGTCGTTCCCTGAGGCGCGCACTCGTCGTCGCGGCTGCGCTCGCCGTCCCGGGAGCGCAGGGCAGCTCGCGCACCGCGGTCACGGTACACGAGGGGACGT
>JANNKK010000195.1:0-2998 GCA_031396245.1 Gemmatimonadaceae bacterium | reverse complement strand
ATCTTGCGTGCGGTAGAGCGTCCAGGCGCTCGAACGCGATGTCCTGGCCGCAGTTGTGGCATTTGCCGAATTGCTCCGGCGAACGGTAAAGGCGGCGCAACGCCTCGTCGATGTGCCAGAGAAAGCGTCCCTCCTGGCTGGCGAAGAGAAATGCCTTCTCCCGCTCCATCGCATCGGTGCCCTGATCCGCCATATGGAATGAGTAGGCGCTGAGGTCCCCGTCGGCGCCCTGCGGCGTGTTGCCGAAGGTCTCGTCGTAGTGGCCGAGTTCCTTGAGGACGCGCTTGCGCTCGTCCATCAAGCGCTTCTCGAAGTACGCGATCTGCTTCTTCGAGAGCGGCTTGAACTTCTTCTCGCCACTGGGGGTCGAGTTCGGCATCGTCAACTGTCCTTGGTAAGAGCGATGCGGGCGACGGAACCGTCGAGATCCACCTCGGCGGTCGCGAGCCACGCGGTTGTCTCGGGCAGCGCATCACGGACGATGCACTCCCGGGCCAGCACTTCTGCTGCGATCCACGCTGCGTGCGAATGCAGCGCCTCCTGCACGTCCAGCGGACCAGCGAGCGCGAGCCGGATCCGGTCACTCACCGCGAGCCCCGACTCCTTCCGGAGACGCTGCACGCGGCTCACCACTTCGCGCGCGATCCCTTCGGCCCGGAGCGTCGGCGTGACCGCCGGGTCCAGCGCGACCGAGAATCCCTCGCCCTGTTGCACGACCAGCGACGTCGACGCGCGCGCGGTGATCGCGACGCGCGTGGCGTCGAGTGCGAGCGCACCGTGACCGGGCACCTCGATCGTGACGCTGCCGCCCCGTTCGATCGTGCGGAGCGCCTCCTGTCCCAGCGCTTCGACGAGGGGCTTCGCCGTCTTCATCGCCGCCCCGAGCACCTTGCCGAGCACCGGGAAGTTGGGCTTCCCTTCGAGCTTCACCCACTCGGCAGCCGAGTCGGCGAAGATCACCTGTTTGACGTTGAGTTCCGCCGCGACGAGCGTCGCGATCGTCGGATGCCACGCGGAATCGACGCCCGGCGCCACGCAGGTGAGCAGCGAGAGCGGCTGGCGCACCTTGATCCCCGCCGCCTCGCGCGCGGCTCGGCCGAGCGTCGCGAGGGTGCGGGCGGCACCCATCGCCCGTTCGAGCGGCGCATCGGCATGCGGGACATCGGCCCGGCGGAAGTCGGCGAGGTGCACCGATTGCCCGGTGAGCTCCACGTGCAGCCAATCGGAGATGAAGGGCGCGAGGGGCGCGAGCAGGCGACTCGTCACGACGAGCACCTCGTGCAGCGTCGCGAAGGCCGCGCGATTGTCGGCGCCGTCCACTGAGTAGAACCGGGCGCGCGAGAGCCGCACGTACCAGTTGGCGACATCCTCGGCGACGAAGTCCATCAGGAGGCGCGAGGCCGCCGTCGCGTCGAAGCGCTCGAGGAGGTCGTCGACGATCCGCTCGACGTTCGCGAGCCGCGAGAGCACCCATCGGTCGAGCACCGGACGTTCCGCGACCGGTGGCGCACCCGACTCGGGCGACCACCCGAAGTTCGCGTACTGCGCAAAGATCCCGCTGTAGACGTTGCGCAGCGTGACGAGGAAACGGCCCGCCGTCTCGCGGATCACTCCCTCGTCGAAGCGACGCGGCACCCAGACCTGCGAGCTCGCGAGGAGGAAGAGCCGCACCGCGTCGGCCCCGTGCCGCTCCATCACCGCCCGCGGCTCGACCGTGTTCCCCTTCGACTTCGACATCTTCTGCCCATTCGCATCGAGCACGAGGTCATTCACCACGACGGCGCGATAAGGTGCGGTGAAGGTAGTCCCCTTCTCCCTTCCCCCTTCCACCTTTCCCCTGCTGTTGTTGGGAAGCGAATCCCCCAAGCCCGTCGCGATCGCGAGTAGTGAATAGAACCAGCCGCGAGTCTGGTCGACGCCTTCAGCGATGTAGTCCGCCGGGAAGTACCGCGCGACCAGCTCGCGACTCCCCGCCTTGTGCGGATACCCCCACTGAGCGAATGGCATCGCCCCCGAGTCGAACCAGGTATCGATCACTTGGGGCACGCGCCGCATCGTCCCCTTCCCGCTCGGCGCCGGCCAGGTGTACTGGTCGACCGTCGGTTTGTGCGGATCGAAGTCATCAGGCAGCGCGCGCCCCAGTTTCGTCGCCAACTCGGCGTACGAGCCGATCACCTCGATCTCCGATGGGTCCGCGTCGTTCACCCACACCGGGAGGGGCGAACCCCAATAGCGGTCGCGCGAGATCGCCCAGTCGATGTTGTTCTCGAGCCACGCGCCGAACCGTCCCGACCCGATCTCGGGGGGGTTCCAGTTCACCGCAGCGTTGCGCGCGAGCATCTCGTCACGGAACGCGGTGGTGCGCACGAACCAGCCGGGCCGCGCGATGTAGAGCAGCGGCGTGCCGCACCGCCAGCAATGCGGATAGCTGTGGACGATCCGCCCCGACTTCCAGAGCAGGTCGCGACGCTCCAGTTCCTCGATGATCGGCGCGTCGGCATCCTTGACCCAGGCGCCGCCGATACGCGGCGTGCCCTCGGGGAAGCGTCCGCGCGCATCCACCGGATTCAGGAACGCGAGCCCATGGCGTTGACCGGCCGCGTAGTCGTCGGCGCCGTAGGCCGGTGCCAAGTGGACGATCCCCGATCCGTCGTCGGCAGAGACGAACTGCTCGGCGACGATCACCTCGTGCTCCCCCTGCTCCGGGTACGCGATCCAGTCAAGGGGCCGTCGGTAGCGCGCGCCAGCGAGCGCGGAACCTGGCATCGTCGTCACCACGTCCCAGCGATCGGCGTAGTCGGCCCCGAGCACCGCCGCCGCGCGCGCCTCGGCGAGGAGGATCGTCCAGTCGCTGACGCTCTTCTTGCGCAGCTCGACGTAGGTGAGCTCGGGATGCACCGCGAGCGCGACATTGGAGACGAGCGTCCAAGGCGTCGTCGTCCAAACGATGATCCGGCGACGAACCGCAGGTGAAAGGGGGAAGGTGGAAGGAGAAAGG
>JANNKK010000044.1:0-17224 GCA_031396245.1 Gemmatimonadaceae bacterium | reverse complement strand
TCCGCGACCCCGGGTGGCGGACTCGGCGGCGGTCGCCGCGAGGAGCGTCGTCCGGGTGGACCCGGCGGTAGCACGGGCGGCTCCGCGCCGACCGGCGCGCCGTCCTCCGGCCCGCGCCGTGGGAAGAAGGGGAAGCGCGTCGACCAGGAAGCGGTGACGGCGAACATCTCGCGCACGATGCGCCAGATGGGCGGCGTCGCCGGCAAGCGCCGTGGCGGCCGCATCGACGAGTCCGCTCGCGAGGAACTCGAGGCGATCCGTGCGGAGATGGCCGCGCGCGAGAAGAAGACCGTGCGCGTGAACGAGTTCATCACGGTCAGCGAGCTCGCCGAGATCCTCAAGGTCCCGGCCGCCCAGATCGTGTCGTTCGCGTTCAAGCATCTCGGGTTGATGGTCACCATCAACCAGCGCATGGACTTCGACCAGATCGAGCTGATCGCGGGCGAGTTCAGCTACATCGCCGTGCGTGAGGAGGACTACGCCGCCGCGCCGGTGCAGGAGGAGAAGGACGCCGACGAGCTGCTGAAGCCGCGGCCCCCGGTCGTCACGATCATGGGCCACGTCGACCACGGCAAGACGTCGCTGCTCGACTACATCCGCAAGGCGACCGTCGTCGCGGGCGAGGCCGGCGGCATCACGCAGCACATCGGCGCGTACCACGTCACGCTGCCGGGCGGCAAGACGATCACCTTCCTCGACACGCCGGGCCACGAGGCCTTCACCGCGATGCGCGCGCGCGGCGCGCAGGTCACGGACATCGTCGTCCTCGTCGTCGCCGCCGACGACGCGGTCATGCCGCAGACGGTCGAGGCGATCTCGCACGCCAAGAATGCCGGCGTGCCGATGATCGTCGCGATCAACAAGATCGACCTGCCGACCGCCAATGCGATGAAGGTCCGCCAGGACCTCCTCCAGCACGGCGTCGTGCTCGAGGACTTCGGCGGCACCACGCTCGCGTCGGAGAACTCGGCCAAGAAGGGGACCGGCGTGCCGGCCCTGCTCGAACAGATCCTCCTGCAGGCCGAGATCCTCGACCTCAAGGCGAATCCGGACCGCCGCGCCACCGGCTCGGTCGTCGAAGCGCAGCTCGACGCCGGCAAGGGTGCCGTGGCCACCGTGCTCGTGCAGAACGGCACGCTCCGCGTGGGCGACGACTTCATCTGCGGCCTCTTCTCGGGTCGCGTGCGCGCCCTGCTCGACGAGCGCGGCAAGCCGGTGAAGGACGCCGGCCCCGCGATCCCGGTGCAGGTGCTCGGGCTCACCGGCGTGCCGCAGGCGGGCGACCAGTTCATCGCGGTGGCCGATGCCGCCGAAGCGCGCGAGATCGCGCAGCGGCGCGAGCGGCTCGACCGCGAGGCCAGGAGCCGCCGCACCGCCAAGGGCGCCGTCTCGCTCGAGGACTTCATGGCGAACGCCGCCGCCGGCGACAAGCGGCAGCTCAAGCTCCTCATCAAGGCGGACCAGGGCGGTCCGGCGGAAGCGCTCGCCGACGCGCTGCAGCAGCTGAGCAACGAGGAAGTGCAGGTCGAGGTCGTCGCGCGCGCGGTCGGCGCCGTCACCGAGAGCGACATCCTCCTCGCCAAGGCGTCGGGCGCGATCATCATCGGCTTCCACGTGCGCCCCGACACCAAGGCGCGCGCCATGGCCGAGCGCGACGGCGTCGAGATCAAGCTCTACCGCATCATCTACGAGGCGGTGGCCGACGTGCGGCTGGCGCTCGAGGGGATGCTGCGTCCCGAGCAGAAGGAGGTCATCGTCGGCGAGGCCGAGGTGCGCGAGACCTTCAAGGTGCCGAAGATCGGACTCATCGCCGGCTGCTTCGTCAAGTCGGGCATGATCAACCGGCAGGGCCGGGCCCGCGTGGTGCGCGATGGAGTCGAGGTCTACAACGGCACGCTCCACTCGTTGCGCCGCTTCAAGGACGATGTGAAGGAAGTGAAGGAAGGGTACGAGTGCGGCATCGGCATCGAGAACTTCAACGACATCAAGGTCGGTGACGTGATCGAGGTCTATCGCACCGAATCGGTCGCCCGCACGCTCCAGCCGGCGCAAGCCGGCTGAGCGGACGGCGCCGGGAGTTCCTGAATGCCACCGCGTGATACGCGGCGCCCCGACCGGGTCGGCGAGGCGGTGCGCGAAGAGGTCGCGGCGTTCCTCGCCCGCGACGCGAAGGACCCGCGCATCACCGGACTCGTGACGGTCACCGGCGTCGAGATGACCCGCGACCTGCGCCACGCGAACGTCTTCGTCAGCGTGATGGGGAGCGACACCGACCGTGCCGCGACGATGGACGGACTCACGAGCATCGCCACGCACCTGCGGAGCCGCGTCGGTCGCGCCCTGCGCCTGCAGTTCGCGCCGGAGATCCACTTCAAGTTCGACGAATCGGTCTCGCGCGCGGCGCGGATCGAGACCCTCCTGGCCGGGCTCCGCGACGAACGGCCGTCGGGCGACCAAGCTGACGGCGACGGCTGACGGGCTGCTGCTCGTGGACAAACCCGCGGGCGTGTCGTCGCACGATGTCGTCGGCGCCGCGCGCCGCGCGGTCGGGGAGCGTCGGATCGGGCACGGCGGCACACTCGATCCCTTCGCGACCGGGCTCCTCGTCCTCCTCGTCGGACGCGCGACGCGACTCCTTCCGCATCTGCCCGGCGACCCCAAGGTCTACGACGCGACGATCCGCTTCGGCGCCGAGACCGACACCGAGGACCTGAAGGGCGCCGTGGTTCGCGAGGCCGCACTCCCCTCGCGCGATGCGCTGCTCGCCGCGCTCCCCCGCTTCGTCGGCCTTCTCGATCAGGTCCCGCCTGCCTACTCGGCGAAGCGCGTCGGCGGCCGGCGCGCCTACGACCTCGCGCGGGCCGGCGAGCCGGTCGAGCTCCGCCCCGTCCCGATCCGGGTCGATCGGTGGGAGGTGCTCGGACTCGAGGGTGAGAACGAGGTCGGTGAGGCGCGCGTGCGCGTGACGTGCGGCGGCGGGACCTATGTGCGATCGCTCGCGCGCGACCTCGGGCGCGCGGTCGGGAGCGCGGCGCACCTCACCGCACTCCGTCGCGTGCGGAGCGGCCCTTTCGACGTCGCTGACGCGCTCTCGCTCGAGGAACTTCGCAATGGCGCTGTCGCCATTCGTCCCGCGACCGACGCGCTCCCGGGCACGCCTCGGCAGACGCTCAGCGACGACGAGGTGCTTCGGATCGCGCGGGGCATCGACGTGCCCGCGACGGTCGAGGGGGCGTGGGGCGCGCTGCTCAATCCATCGAACGGGATCCTTGTCGCACTCGCCGAACGACGCGATGATCGCTGGCAGCCGCGCGTGGTGATGCGTGAGGCCTAGCGCCGCCTTCGGCCTTCCCCCGGAGCTCCAGGGGACGGTGTGCACCGTCGGGACCTTCGACGGCGTGCATCGCGGACACCGGCTCGTGCTCGATCGCCTCGCCGCGCGGGCAGAGCGGCGCGGTCTCCCCGCGGTGCTGATCACATTCGAGCCGCATCCCCTCGAGGTCGTCAATCCAGCCGCGGCGCCGCCCCTGCTCACGATCGGAATCGAGAAACAGGAGGTGCTCGCCGAGAGTCCGGTCGACTACGTCGTGGTGGTGCCGTTCACGACTGCGCTCGCCGCCTACACTGCGGCCGAGTTCGTCGACCTGGTGTTGCGCGAGCGATTCGGGCTCCAGGAGCTGTTGATCGGCTACGACCACGGCCTCGGGCGTGCGCGCTCAGGCGACGCGGCAGTCCTGCAGCAGCTCGGCGTCTCCCGGGGTTTCGAGGTCGAGGTGGTGCCGCCGGTGCAGGGGAGCGACGGCCGTCCGATCTCATCGACCACGATCAGGCGGGCCGTGGCCGGCGGCGACCTGGCCCGGGCCGCCGATGGACTGGGTCGCGCCTACAGTGCGAGTGGCACCGTCGAGCATGGTGCCGGCCGCGGCGCGAGCCTGGGCTACCGGACCATCAACATCGCGCTGCCCCCCGCACGGAAGCTTCTGCCGCCCGAAGGGGTATACGCGGTGCGTGTGCAGACGCCGCACGGCGCATTCGCGGGGATGATGAACCTCGGACCGAGGCCGACGTTCGGTGAACTCGAGACGAAGCTCGAAGCTCACCTCTTCGAAGCGAGCGGTGACTTCTACGGGATGCGCGTGCGGGTGGATTTCCACGCGCGCCTGCGCGAGACGCGGCGGTTCGCGTCGAGCGAGGAACTCCGGACGCAGTTGGGACGTGACGAACAGGCGGCGCGGAAGGCGCTCGGCGAGCGCCTCCAACCCGGTGTGCGCGATTGACTTGACTCATCTCGCTCGGTACTCTTCGAGGCTTCGCTTGAGCCTACACTCTTTAATCCGTCCCGCTGATGAATAGCGTCAGGTCCCGACTCCTCATTATCGGCGCGATGGTCCTCGCGTCGCTCTGGTCGCTTCGGCCCCGCGAGGTCATCGCGCTCAAGAGCACCGATCGCGAAGGCGTGAAGATGTTGGACACGTCGTGGGGACTGCCGCTCAAGCTGGGGCTCGATCTCGCCGGCGGCATGCATCTCTCGCTCGAGGTGGATGACTCGAAGATGGCCGCGAAGGACGTCGACGATGCCCTCGAGCGCGCGCTCCGTGTGGTCCGCAACCGGATCGACGAGCTCGGCGTCGCCGAACCGCTCGTCCAGAAGGTCGGGACGAATCGGATCATCGTCGAGCTTCCGGGCATCGACGACAAGGCGCGCGCCGAGGACGTGGTGAAGCGCGCCGCCTTCCTCAAGTTCCAGATCACCGACGAGTCCCAGGCGCTTGATCGCGTGATCCCGCGCCTCGACGGGATCATCAAGGAGAAGGGCCTCAGCATCGTGAACGCCGCGCCTGATGCGCGTGGAGACACGGCGCAGGGGACGGGACTCGGGAATCTCCTGCGCAACGTCGATTCGACCACGAAGGCCGCCGACACCGCGGGTACGTCGAGCGACGGCCCCTTCCGGCGCAGCATTTCGCCTGGCCAGATGCCGGGGCAGTACCTCGTCAGCGAGCAGGACCAACCTGCCATCGTCTCCTACCTCTCGATGGTGGAGATCCGCGCTGCGTTGCCGCCGGGGAAGGACCTGCGGTGGGGAGTCGACTCGATCCTGCTCGGGACGACCGTCTACCGGGCACTCTACGTCCTCGACTCGCGCGCGATCATCGACGGCAGCTACCTCCGCGATGCGAAGCCGGCCCAGGACCCGCTCGAAGGCGCCAAGGTCGAGTTCCAGCTGAGCCCCGAGGGGGGACGCCGCTTCCGGAATGAGACCGCGAAGCACATCGGCGACAACATGGCGGTCGTCCTCGACGATCGCGTGATGACGGCTCCCGTCATCCAGAGTGCGATCGGCGCACGTGGGCAGATCACGGTCGGCGGGAACAACATCCAGGAGGCGCAGGACCTGGCGCTCGTGCTCCGGGCCGGTGCGCTGCCGGTGCCACTGCGGGTCGCCGACGCCCGCCAGATCAGCGCGAGCATGGGGCAGGACGCGATCGACCAGGGGCTCTTCTCGGGCGCACTCGGGATCGTCCTCGTGATCCTGATCATGGTGATCTACTACCGCTTCTCGGGCTTCCTCGCGGTCTGCGGCCTCCTCTTCTACGTGCTCGTCACGCTGGCGATCCTCGCCGGGTTCGACGCGACGCTCACGCTCCCCGGGCTCGCCGGCTTCGTGCTCTCGATCGGGATGGCGGTGGATGCCAACTTCCTGATCTTCGAGCGCATCCGTGAGGAGATGGACGCCGGGAAGTCGACGCGGCTCGCGATCGACCAGGGCTTCGACCACGCCTGGAGCGCGATCGTCGACACCCACGTCACGACGGCGCTCACCGCGTTCATCCTCTATCAGTTCGGCACCGGTCCGGTGCGCGGCTTCGCCGTCGCCCTCCTCGCCGGTATCGCCGCTTCCCTCGTCAGCGCGATCTTCGTGGTCCGCACTCTCTTCTACGTCTGGGTCGCGCGCCGGCGATCCGACAAGCCCCTGAGCATCTGATGCTGCGCATCCTCCAGAACACCAGCTGGGACTTCATCCGCCAGTGGAAGGTCGCGCTCATCGCGCTCGTCGTCTTCATCGTCCCGGCGCTGATCCTGATCCCGCTGCAGGGTTTCCGCTGGAGCATCGAGTTCACTGGGGGCACCCAGATCGAACTCGTCTTCAAGGAGGCCCCGGTGATCGCCGACGTCCGAGCCGCCGTCGCGACGGTGGGGTACGGCGATGCTGAGATCTTCAACTACGGGTCGCCGCTCGATGTCGTGATCCGCGCCCAGGAAGCGGAACAGGTCGCGGCGCTCGAAGCCGGCGCTGAGTCGGTGGCGAACCGGATCGAGGCCGCGGTCGCGGCGCGGTACGGCGCCGACGCCTTCCGGGTCAACAGCACGCAGGCCGTGGGTCCGCGGGTCGGGAGTGAGCTCCGCCGGCAGTCGATCATCGCGATGATCATCGCGTTCGCCCTCACGCTCGTCTATCTCGCCTGGAGATTCGAGTGGCGGTTCGCGGTCGCGGCGGTGCTCGCCACGCTCCACGACATCGTGGCGGCGCTCGCGTTCATCAAGTACCTCGACCTCGAGGTGTCGGTCTTCGTGGTCGGCGCGGTGCTCACCGTGGTCGGTTACTCGATGAATGACAAGGTGGTCGTCTTCGACCGCGTGCGCGAGAACCTGAGGCTCCACCGGAAGCAGTCGCTCTACGACCTGCTCAACCGGTCGGTCAACGAGACGCTGCCGCGCACGGTCATGACCGGTTCAACGACCCTCGCCTGCCTTCTCGCGCTCCTGGTGTTCGGCGGCGCGGTGATCCGTCCCTTCGCCTGGGTCCTGATCTTCGGGATCATCATCGGTACCTTCAGCTCGATCTTCGTGGCGTCTCCGCTCCTCCTCTGGATCGAGCGTAAGTACCCGAGATCGACCGACGCGACGCCGCACGCGCGAGGCGCGGCGGCCAAGGCCTGAGCAACGCCGGCGGCGTGACCTCCGGCGCCGCCGCGTTCATCGATTCGCACGCCCACTTGGCGGGCGTCGACTTCGAGGGCGACCGCGGGGCCGTACTCACGCGATTGCGCGACGCCGGCGGGGATGGGGTCATCTGCATCGGCGAGTCCCTCGCGGCGGCGGCACGCGCCCGCGCGATCGCCGCCCTGTCGCCCGGCGTCGTCTGGTGGACTGCCGGCGTGCATCCTCACGACGCGGCGTCCTACGATCCGGCCCGCGACGCCGCGGCCATCCGCGAGGCGATCGACGCCGGCGCCGTTGCCGTCGGAGAGTGCGGGCTCGACTACCACTACGACCACTCGCCACGCCTGCAGCAGCGCCGCGCCTTCGCCGACCAACTCGCGATCGCTCAGTCCACCGGACGCCCGGTCGTCGTCCACACGAGAGAGGCCGAGGAGGACACCGCGGCGATGGTGCGTGAGGCCGGCTCGGCCGGCATCGGCGGCGTTCTGCACTGTTTCACCGGCTCGCTGCAGCTCGCCGAGGTCGCGCTCCAAGCCGGGTGGTACGTCTCGTTCAGCGGGATCGTCACCTTCAGGAAGTGGGACGGCGACGCGGTCGTCCAGCGGATCCCCGACGACCGACTCCTCCTCGAGAGTGACAGCCCCTACCTTGCGCCTGTGCCCTTCCGCGGCAAGCGCAACGAGCCGGCGTGGTGCGCGTATACGCTCGCACGGCTCGCGAGCGTTCGAGGCACCGATCCGATGGCGCTCGGTGCGACGACGTCGCAGAACACCCGCAGGCTCTTTCGACTCACCTGACCCGAACTGAGGTAGCCGCTGGGCTATGACCGTCCCCTCCGATATCGAGATCGCACAGGCGGCCCGGATGCGCCCGATCACCGACGTGGCCGGCGACATCGGCCTGACCGCCGAAGATCTCGACCAGTACGGCAAGTACAAGGCGAAGGTCTCCCTCGAGCTCACCACGCGCGCGCCGAAGGGGAAGCTCGTCATCGTCACGGCGATCAACCCGACGGCCGCCGGGGAGGGGAAGACGACGACCTCCGTCGGGCTCGCCCAGGCGCTCCGCCGACTCGGGACGAATGCGGTGCTCTGCATCCGCGAGCCATCACTCGGCCCGGTCTTCGGCGTGAAGGGCGGGGCCGCGGGTGGCGGTTACGCGCAGGTGCTGCCGATGGACGACATCAACCTGCACTTCACCGGCGACTTCCACGCGATCTCGTCGGCGCACGCCCTGCTCAGCGCGATGCTCGATAACCATCTGCAGCAGGGGAACGCGCTCCACATCGATCCGCGCCGGATCACCTGGCCGCGCACGATCGACATGAACGATCGCGCGCTCCGGAAGGTCATCATCGGACTCGGCGGTCCGACCGAAGGGATCGTGCGCGAGGAACGCTTCGTGATCATCCCGGCGTCGGAGGTGATGGCGATCGTCGCCCTCGCCACGAGCGCCGCCGACCTGGAGCAGCGCCTCGGCAACATCATCGTCGGTTCGACCGCCGGCACGGATCGGAGACCGGTGCGCGCCCGCGACCTCAAGGCGCACGGGGCGATGGCGATGCTCCTCAAGGACGCCATCCGGCCGAATCTCGTCCAGACGCTCGAGGGAGGACCCGCCTTCGTGCACGCGGGTCCCTTCGGGAACATCGCTCACGGGTGCAACTCGATCCTCGCGACGCGCGCGGCGCTCGCGGTCGGCGACGTCGTCGTCACCGAGGCGGGGTTCGGCTCCGACCTCGGCGCCGAGAAGTTCTTCGACATCAAGTGCCGCTTCGGCGGCCTTAAGCCCGAGGCCGCGGTCCTCGTGGCGACCATCCGCGCCCTCAAGATGAATGGCGGTGCGGCCAAGGCCGAACTCGCGAAGGAGGACCTCGCCGCGCTCCGGAAGGGCGTCGTGAACCTCGAGCACCACATCATGAACGTGCGACAGTTCGGGATGGACCTCGTCGTCGCGATCAACCGATTCGGGTCCGACACGGACGCCGAGCTCGCGATCGTGAAGGAAGTCGCCG
The DNA here is from genome assembly GCA_031396245.1 of Gemmatimonadaceae bacterium. Classification (GTDB taxonomy): domain Bacteria; phylum Gemmatimonadota; class Gemmatimonadetes; order Gemmatimonadales; family Gemmatimonadaceae; genus Pseudogemmatithrix. The sequence goes on along the minus strand of JANNKK010000044.1, from coordinate 8,265 downwards.
AGAAGGCTGGCGCCCGCGTCGCGCTCTGCGAGGTGTTCGCGAAGGGCGGAGCGGGGGGCGAGACCCTTGCCCGTGAGGTCCTCGCGATCCTCAAGGAAGGGAAGTCCGACTTCAAGCCGATCTACGATGTCACGCGACCGATCAAGGAGAAGATCGACACCATCGTGCGGAAGGTGTACGGCGGCGCCGGCGCGGACTACAGCGCCAAGGCCGAGCGCGCCATCACCTACCTCCAGTCGATCGGTCTCGGTGAGACTCCCGTCTGCATGGCGAAGACGCAGTACTCCCTCTCTGACGACGCGACGAAGCTCGGCCGTCCGACCGGCTTCCGAGTGACAGTCAACGACGTGTATCCGGTCGCCGGGGCAGGGTTCATCGTCGCGCAGTGCGGGGAGATCATGACGATGCCGGGACTGCCGAAGGTCCCGGCGGCGGAGAAGATGGCGATCCATCCTGATGGTTCGATCTCCGGCCTCTTCTAGCACCAGCACCCACGAGGATCCCGATGAGCGTGAAGTCCATCTCCACCGACGCCGCACCCGCGGCCATCGGCCCCTACAGCCAGGCGACCGTCGCCGGTGGCTTCCTCTTCACCGCGGGGCAGATCCCGCTCGACCCGAAGAGCGGCGAGGTCGTCGCTGGTGGCGTCGAAGCGCAGGCGAAACAGGTGATGGCGAATCTCGGCGCCGTGCTGGCCAAAGCCGGAGTGGGCTGGCCCGACGTCGTCAAGACGACGGTCTTCCTGCACGACATGGCCGACTTCCCGAAGTTCAATGAGGTCTATGCCGCCGCGATCGGCGCGGCGCGCCCCGCGCGCTCGACGGTGCAGGTGGCAGCGTTGCCGCGAGGGGTGGCTGTCGAAGTGGAGTTGATCGCCAAACTGCAGATGTGAGATGGGAGAGGGGAGGAGCGCGCCGATAGTTGCCCGGCGCGCCGGCGCGGCGACGTTTCTGCCGCGCCCCTCACATCTCCCTTCTCCCATCTGCCCGTGGAGATCCCATGTCGAACACACGAGAACAGCTCTTCCGCCTGACCCAGTTCGCCCGCTGCGCTGGCTGAGCGTCGAAGATGGGTCCGGGTGACCTGTCCGCCGCGCTCGCGCCGCTGCCGCGCGAATCCGATCCCCGTCTGCTCGTCGGTCGCGAGACCTTCGACGACGCGGGGGTCTTTCTCGTGGCCGATGACCTGGCGCTCGTGCAGACGGTGGATTTCTTCGCCCCGATCGTCGACGACCCCTACCGATTCGGCCGCGTCGCCGCCGCCAACGCGCTCTCGGATGTCTACGCGATGGGCGGCGAGCCGCTCACCGCGATGAACATCGTCGGCTTCCCCGAGAAGGCGCTGCCTCTGAGCGTACTCACCGAGATCCTCCGCGGCGGACAGGACGCGGTGCACGAGGCCGGGGCGCGCATCGTCGGCGGCCACACTGTCATCGACGAGGAGCTCAAGTACGGCCTCTCGGTCACCGGACGCGTGCATCCCGACCGCATCCTGTCGAATGCGAACGCCCGCGCAGGCGAGCGGCTCGTGCTCACAAAGTCGCTAGGCACCGGCATCCTCGCGACCGCGGGGAAGCGCGGCGCGCTCGCGCAGGAACACGACGATGCGCTCTACGCCTCGATGGCGAAGCTCAACGGCGAGGCATCGCGCGCCGCTGTCGCCCTCGGCGCGCGGTGCGCCACCGACATCACGGGGTTCGGACTCCTCGGTCACGCGCTGCACATCGCGCGCGCGAGCGACGTGCGGCTGCGACTCCGCCACGCCGACGTTCCGCTGCTGCCCGGTGCCCGAGAGGCGCTCGCTGCCGGCTTCAAGACCGGCGGAGCGGCCCGCAACGCGGCCTGGGTCGCGGGTGACACCGATTGGAACGATCTGGGAGAGGATGTGCGCGCGCTGCTGACCGATCCGCAGACGTCGGGGGGACTCCTCGTCGCACTCGCGGCCGCGAAGGTCGCGGATTTCATCCGGCGCGTGCCGGGCTCGGTGGAGATCGGAGAGGTCCTGCCGCCGACGGGTGGGGCGCGACTGGAGGTGGTGTGAGGGGGTGGATGGGGTCTGGTGGTCCCCGCGGTCTTCAAAACCGTAGCGGCCCGACCACGTCGGGCTGGGTGGGTTCGATTCCCACACGCTCCCGCCACGCCGCCACCGCTCGGGCGAAGGGACCTTCTCTTGCGGACGAGGGTCGGAGGGACTGATGCGCTCGCTCCTCCTCGCCCTCGCGGTCGCAACGCCACTCGCCGCCCAACAGATCGACAGCGTTCGCGCCGGACTCGCGCGGCCGACGCTCGAAGCGCCCCGTGACTCCCTCGCGCCACCGATCTCCCCGCGGCGTGCTTTCCTCTACTCCTTCCTCCTCCCCGGAGCCGGGCAGGCGCGTCTCGACCGGCAGGTGGCCGGCGGGTTCTTCTTCGCTGTTGAGATCGCGGCGATCACCTTTGCGCACCGATCGGCCGAGGACCTGAGGATCGCGCGATCATTCGCCGGTGATTCGATGCCCCTGCGCTATCGGATCGATGCGACGAGCGGCCTCGCGCAGCTCGACGCGAACGGACTGCCGATCGTCGACGCGTGGAGCACGCCGCGCTATACCGCCGATTGGGTGCGGACGCGGAAGCTGCACTATGAGGATTGGGTCGCGGTGATCGTCTTCAACCACCTCTTCGCGGGCGCCGATGCCTTCGTCGCCGCGCAGCTCTGGGACCTGCCCGGCAAGGTCGCCATCCGCCAGACGCCCTTCGGTCCGCTCCTTCAAGCGTCGTTCAGCTTCCGTTGAACTCAGCGCGACAGCGACGAGATCACCGTCGTCGCGCCCTGCTCCGCTCGCCGCAACTCCACGCCCTGCTCGTCGATCCGGAGCAGCGTCGGCGCGTCGATCCAGGCGCCGGGATTGGCGAATATCCCGCGGCCGACTCGCTCGAGCGTCTGCAGGTGCGAGTGCCCGAAGACCAGGAGGTCGGGCGCCCCGGGCACCGACATCCGTTCTCCGGCCACGCGGCGGAGCCCCTCGCCGCCGTCCCCCGGGCGCATGTTGCGGCTCGTGTGCGAGCTGCGGAGCGCGAGTGCCGTTCCCCAGTCGGGGTGCAGCCAGCGATACGCGCGCACGGCCAGGGGATGACGAATCACGGAGCGCAGGCGACGGTACGGTGCATCCTCGTGCGCCCGCAGCCCATCGCCATGCTCGATCAGCGTGTCCCACGCGCCGATCCGTCCACGCCACGCCCCCACGTGATAGTCGAGCCCGAGGTCCTGGCGGAGCACCTCACCGCCCCAGCAATCGTGATTCCCGGCGATCCAGAGGATCGGCAAGCCGCCGTCGCGGAGTCGCGCGAGTTCGCCGAGGACCCGGATCCCTGCGCGCGGGACGACGTGGCGCCACTCGAACCAGAAATCGAACAGGTCCCCATTGATCACCAGGGCACGGCCGTCGGTCGGGAACTGACGGAGGAACGCGAGGAGGTCGCGCTCGGTCTCCGGCGGTGCCGCCCCGATGTGCGCGTCGGAGAGCAGGTAGCAGGGGACGGGGAGTGGCATCGGAGAATGCTACCGACCGCGGCGGCCCTTTACAAAGGGCGCACGCTCCCGGTAGACTCGCCGCGATGATGACCGTCTCCGAGGTGCGCGTCCGTTACGCCGAGACCGACCAGATGGGAGTCGCCTACCACGCGAACTACCTCGTCTGGTGCGAGGTCGGGCGCACCGAGCTCATCCGCGAACTCGGCGTTCCCTATGCCGAGATGGAGCGTGACGGGATCCGCCTCGCCGTCGCCGACGCGCACCTGCGGTTCCACGCGAGCGCGCGCTACGACGACGTCCTCCGGATCGAGACGACGGTCGCCGCCGTTCGCTCGCGGCTCGTCGAGTTCCACTACGAACTCCTCCGCGTCGCCGCGCCCGGGGTCGTCACCGGCGAACGGCTCGCGACCGCCCGCACCTCGCTGGTCTCGCTCGGAGTCGATGGGCGACCGGTCGTGCTGCCCCAGCGCTACCGGGACCTCCTCGAGGGGGCACTTCGGTCCGCCGATTGACCCACGCTGCGCGCGGCCCGAGACTTCTTGACGTGATCCTCCACGCGCGGGTGCGCGCGCTACCCCTCGTCGCGGCACTCCTCGCCGCCACGCTCGTCAGCGGGTGTCCCTACGGCTTCGCGGGCGGTGGCCTGCCGGCGCACGTCCGCACCGTCGCGGTGCTGCCCTTCGACAACGAGACCGTCGCCCCCGAGCTCCCGCTTGAGTTGCAGGAGGCTCTTCGCACCGGGCTGCACGCGCGGCTCGGCCTGCGTGATGCGCCGGAGGAGAGGGCGAACGCGATCGTGCGCGGAAAGATCACGATGTTCGAGCCCGACGCCGCCGTCGCCATCAGCGCCGACCCCAACCGGGTCGGCGGTGCCCGCCGGCGACTCCGTGTCCAGGTGAACGTCGAGATCGTCGATCAGGTGACGGGTCGCACCATCTGGTCGCGTAACGGGATCCAAGCCGACGGCGAGTATGCCGAAGGCAGTGAGGCGCAGGGGCGCAAACAGGCCATCGACCGGATCGTCAACGACGTGATCGAGGGGGCACAGTCGCAATGGTGAGGTCGCGCGCGGGGAAGGTGGGACTCGGCTGCCTGCTCTCGATGGTGCTCGTCGGCGCCATCGGGTACTTCGGCTTCAACGTTGGCAGCGCGTACTGGGCCTACTACCAGTTCCAGGACCGGATGAAGCAGGAGGCGCGCTTCGCCGCCCACCGCAGCGACCTGACCATCGCGCGCCGGATGAGCGAGTACGCCGACTCGCTGAAGCTCCCCGAGGGCGCGCACAAGGTGCACGTCCGCCGTCGGCAGCGCACGATCGAGATCTGGGCCGAGTACTACATGATCCTCGAACTGCCTGGCTTCGTCCGCGAGGTGTATTTCCATCCGCGGGCGGTGGGGACCTTCTGACCGCTCCCGTCGATCCGCCGGCGCGCGTGATGACGCATGCCGAGGCGGTGCTCTGGCGATCGAGACAGCGGGGGACCGTCGTGTTCACCAATGGCGTGTTCGACCTCCTGCATCCGGGCCACGTCGATCTCCTGCGAAGCGCGCGCGCCGAGGGCGATGCCTTGGTCGTCGGTGTGAACAGCGACGCATCGGTGCGGCGACTCGCCAAAGGGGCCGACCGGCCCGTGCGCGGCGAGTCGGATCGCGCCTACGTCCTGTCCGCACTTGCGGCAGTCGACGCCGTTGTGATCTTCGACGAGGATACGCCCCTCGAGCTCGTGCGGGCGCTGAATCCCGACGTGATCGTGAAGGGCGGCGACTACACCGAGTCCACGGTCGTTGGTGCGCCGGAGGTGCGCGCCCGCGGTGGACGCGTCGTGATCGTCCCGCTCACTCCCGGCCAGTCCACCACCCAGATCATCGAGCGCCTGCGTGACACCGCCACCCGCTGACCCCGTCGCGCCGTCACGTCCCGGTGGTCGGGCACGTGACGCGCTGCGCGCGATCTCCCTCGAGCGGGGTGTCGCGCCCAATGCCGAGGGCTCCTGCCTCTCGACCTTCGGCCATACGCGCGTACTCTGCGCGGTGAGCGTCGAGGATGGGGTCCCCGGCTGGAAGAAGGGGCGCGGCGAGGGGTGGCTCACGGCCGAGTACGCGATGCTGCCGCGGGCGACGCACACCCGCACGCCGCGCGAGCGTGGCCAGGTCGGTGGACGCACGCAGGAGATCCAACGGCTCATCGGACGCAGCGTGCGCGCGATGTGCGATGACTTCAAGTGGGGCGAGTTCACGCTGAAGGTCGACTGCGACGTGCTGCAGGCCGACGGCGGGACGCGCACTGCGGCGATCACTGGCGCCGCGGTCGCGGTCTGCGATGCCTTCGCGTGGATGGTGCGCACCGGGCGTCTCACCGCCTCGCCGGTCCGCCGCCGCGTCGCCGCGGTGAGTGTCGGCGTCGTTGACGGACGGCCGCTCCTCGACCTCGAGTACGAGGAGGATGTGCGCGCCGATGTGGACGCGAATGTCGTGATGAGCAGCGAAGGGCGATTCGTCGAGGTGCAGGGGACCGGCGAGCACGGGACCTTCGCGCGCGCCGAACTCGACGCGCTGCTCGACCTCGCCGCGGCGGGCATCCGGGCGCTCGATGCGGCGCAGATAGCGGCCCTCGCGCTGCGGTGACTGGCGCGCTGCCTCCGTGCGACCTCGTGCTCGCGACGCGGAGCGAAGGGAAGGGAGCTGAGTTGCGCGCACTCGCGATGGCGACGGGGATCGTCGCGCGAACGCTCGATGAGGCGGGGATCCCCGAGTCGCCCCAGGAGTCGGACCTCGAGGTGCACGCGACCTTCGAGGAGAATGCTCGCGCGAAGGCCCGTCACTTCGCGCGAGCGCTCCCCGGTCGGATGATCGTCGCCGACGATTCGGGACTCGCCGTGGAAGCCCTCGCTGGCGCGCCCGGCGTGCACAGCAAGCGATGGTCCGGAAATTCCGCCGAGGGAGCCGCGCTTGATGCCGCGAACAACCGCGCGCTGCTCTCGGCGCTCGCCGCCGAGGAGGATCGTCGTGCGCGCTACGTCTGCGTCGTGGTCGCGCTGCTCGGTGAGGTGGAGTGGGTCGCTCGCGGCGAGTGCGCCGGTCGGATCCTCCGGGCGCCGAGCGGGATCGGCGGATTCGGCTATGATCCACTCTTCTGGAGCGAGGATCTCGGGCGCGCGTTCGGTGAGGTCACGCGCGAGGAGAAAGCATCGGTGAGTCATCGCGGTCGCGCGTTCCGCGCACTACTCGCGGCGTGGGACCGTTGACCGCTGTGGTGGAGGCGACTAGTGTTCGCGTGGTTCGCGGGGCGTAGCGTAGCCCGGTATCGCGCCTGCTTTGGGAGCAGGAGGTCGCCGGTTCGAATCCGGCCGCCCCGATCGGTCGCGGTGGGATCGTAGTGGCGTTGTTGTGAGGTTGCAATGAGGTTGTAATGAGGTTGCTGTGAGGTCGCGGTGAGGTCGCGGTGAGCAGGGCACCATCGGCAGGATCGACACGGCAGTGTTCGAAGCGCCAGTAGCTCAGTCTGGATAGAGCAACAGCCTTCTAAGCTGTGGGTCGGGGGTTCGATTCCCTCCTGGCGCGCCTTGCGTAGGTGTTGGAGAGCGCGCCCTTAGCTCAATTGGCAGAGCAAGTGACTCTTAATCACTAGGTTGAAGGTTCGATTCCTTCAGGGCGCATCGACGAGCCCCGGCGAGAGCTGGGGCTCGTTGCGTTTCCGATGCTGGAGAGGGGGCGAGAGGGGGCGAGAGTGGACGAGCAACGGCACCCCCCCCACCACAGAGACACAGAGGAGACCGGGAAGGGCCAGGACAGGAAAGGGAGCACTGGCGATCAGGGAACGCCCCCGAGGGCGGTTCAAGAGGTCGCGAATCGGAGCAAGGAGTCAGCCTCCGTCGGTGCGAAGTCTCACAGGCGCCTGAATCGGACGATGGCGTTAGGAGCGAGGTTCCTCCGTTCCGGATGCCCGGGCCATTCTCCGTGCTCTCCGTGCCCGCTGTGGTGATCGCAGTTCGTGACCCAGCGGTGGAGTCAGTCGCGCTCGCGTCGCGAGTCCACTTGCGTCGGAAAATGGAGCCGATTACTATTCGCTCTCTTCCCCCGGAAGTGCGGGAGAAGGGCGCGCGGCGAGCTGAGGAATCGCCGTCGTGACTCGGGGCAAATCGAGTGGATTCTCCCCTTGACGCTGGCCGTTCGCGCACGTATTATGCGAGGCTCCCCACGGAATGTGGGGGAATCAACGAGAACACGCTGATTGACAATCGATGGGAGAGAGAAATCGCAAAGTGTGCGAGGCGAACTTTATGATCCTTGTCCAATTCAGGGGCGAGGGGAGAGTTCAGACCTGAACAATTTTTGTGATTCCGAATAACGCTGTCATGCGATGACAGCGTGACAGCGATTCGGGAGAGCCTATTGGATTCTCATTGGAGAGTTTGATCCTGGCTCAGGACGAACGCTGGCGGCGTGCTTAACACATGCAAGTCACGGGGGCCCGCAAGGGCAACCGGCGAACGGGTGCGTAACACGTGAGCAAGCTTCCGATCTGTGGGGGATAGCCGGCCCAACGGCCGGGTAATACCGCATACGTTCACTGCGCGGCATCGCGCGGTGAGGAAACCTCCGGGGCAGATTGAGGCGCTCGCGGCCTATCAGCTAGTTGGCGGGGTAACGGCCCACCAAGGCTATGACGGGTAGCTGGTCTGAGAGGATGGCCAGCCACATTGGGACTGCGACACGGCCCAGACTCCTACGGGAGGCAGCAGTGGGGAATAT
>JANNKK010000034.1:0-6646 GCA_031396245.1 Gemmatimonadaceae bacterium | reverse complement strand
CATTCTTCATCGCCCTCAAGGCGCAGCCCGAGCTCAAGGTCGACTACGACCGCCAGTCGTACCGTCCGCCCACCTCCCTGGGACTCCCGTGATCGCTCCGCTCCAGCTCGACGGTTCATCGCTCACGATCGCCGACCTGCTGGAAGTCGCCACTGGACGCCGTAAGGTCGGCGTGGCGCCGGCCGCTGCGGAACGGATGCGCTCGACGCGCCGGATCGTCGAGGCCATCGCCGCGCGAGGCGAGCCGGTCTACGGCGTCAACACGGGATTCGGCAAGCTCTCCGACGTCGCGATCCCCCCGAGCCAGCTGGCGCAGCTGCAGGTGAATCTCATCCGCAGTCACGCCGCGGGGGTCGGGCCGCGGCTCAAGGAGATGGAGGTCCGCGCGATGATGCTCCTCCGCGCGAACGTGCTCGCCAAGGGATTCAGCGGCGCGCGCCCGGAACTCGCGGCCCTGCTCTGCGCGATGCTCGACGCGAAGCTCTACCCACCGATCCCCGAGCAGGGGTCGGTCGGCGCGAGTGGGGACCTCGCACCGTTGGCACACCTCGCGCTCTCGCTGATCGGCGAAGGGGAGCTCAATCATCCGGGCGGGATCGGTCCGGCGGCCCAGGTGCTGGCGCAGTATGGCCTCACTGCGGTGACGCTCGGGCCGAAGGAAGGGATCGCGCTGATCAACGGCACGCAGGCGCACACCGCCGTCGCGACGCTGAGCCTGATCCGCGCGAAGCGCTGCTGGCACGCCGCGCACGTCGCCGGCGCCGCCTCGCTCGAGGCACTGCTCGGTACGCCGACCGCCTTCGATCCGCGGATCCACGCCGCGCGCGGACAGCGGGGCCAACAGGAGTCGGCGGCCCTCCTCCTCGAACTCCTCGCCGGGAGTGAGATCCGCGAGTCGCACCGCGAGAACGATTCCCGCGTCCAGGACGCCTACGCGTTGCGCTGCATGCCGCAGGTGCACGGACCGGTCGCCGAGGCGATCCGCTTCGCCGAGGGTCTGCTCACCGCCGAGCTGAACGCCGCGACTGACAATCCCCTCGTCTTCGACGACGGGACGATGCTCTCGGGTGGCAACTTCCACGGACAGGCGGGCGCGATGGCCGCCGACGTTCTGGCGATCGCGATGACCAACCTCGCGGTGATGAGCGAGCGGCGCACCGACCGACTCGTGCACCCCGACCTGAACGAGGGGTTGCCGCCCTTCCTGAGCGCGACCGCCGGCGTCAGCTCGGGATTCATGATGGCGCAAGTGACGGCCGCTGCCCTGACCAGCGAGTGCAAGATCCTCGCGCATCCGGCGAGTGTCGACACGATCCCGACCGACGGGAACAAGGAGGACGTGGTCCCGATGGCGATGGGGGCGGCCACGAAGCTCCGCCGGATCCTCCACAACGTCGAACACGTTCTGGCGGTCGAGCTGATGTGCGCGGCGCAGGGGCTCGAGTCGCGACGGCCGCTCAGGTCCGGCGCCGGGGTCGAGCGCGCCTATGCGACGGTGCGCGCGCACGTGCCGAAGCTCGTCGAGGATCGCGTGATCGGTCCCGACATCGAGCGCCTCGCGGTGGCCGTCGCCGAAGGGGAGTTCGGCGCCGCCGACCGTTAGATTCCGATCGATGACGAGCACCGAAGCGCGCGTGATCCGCGCCCCCCGTGGCACCGAGATCAGCTGCAAGGGCTGGCAGCAGGAAGCCGCCCTGCGGATGCTGATGAACAACCTCGACCCCGAGGTGGCCGAACGTCCCGAGGATCTCGTCGTCTACGGCGGGACGGGGAAGGCCGCGCGCGATTGGGATTCGTTCGAGCGGATCGTCGAGACCCTGCGGACGCTGGAGGATGACGAGACACTCCTCGTCCAGAGCGGCAAGCCGGTCGCCGTCTTTCGCACGCACCGCCACTCCCCGCGCGTCCTGATCGCGAACTCGAACCTCGTCGGCCGCTTCGCGACCTGGGATCACTTCCGTGAACTCGAGCGGAAGGGCCTGATGATGTACGGCCAGATGACCGCTGGTTCCTGGATCTACATCGGCTCGCAGGGCATCGTGCAGGGCACCTTCGAGACCTTCGGTGCGGTGGCGCGCAAGCACTTCGGCGACACCCTCGCCGGACGGTTCGTGCTCACCGCCGGGCTCGGCGGGATGGGGGGCGCGCAGCCCCTCGCGGCCACGATGAACGACGCGGCGATCCTCTGTGTCGAGGTCGATCCGGCGCGGATCGAGAAGCGCCTCGCGACCGGCTACTGCGACCGGATGACGGCCGACCTCGACGAGGCGATCACGTGGATCCGCGAGGCGCAGCGGACGAAGCGCGGCCTCAGTGTCGGTCTCGTCGGCAACGCCGCCGACGTGCTGCCGCTGATGGTCGAGCGCGGGATCATCCCCGACGTCGTCACCGACCAGACGTCGGCGCACGACATGCTCAACGGCTACGTGCCGCACGGGATGTCGCTGGAGGCGGCGGCAGACCTTCGCACGCGCGATCCGAAGGAGTACCTGCGGCGATCGACCGCGAGCGTCGTGGCGCACGTGCGGGCGATGCGGACGATGCAGGACAAGGGCGCGATCGCCTTCGACTATGGGAACAACATCCGCACCGTCGCACTCGACGCCGGCCTCACCGATGCCTTCAGGATCCCCGGCTTCGTCCCCGAGTACGTGCGGCCGCTCTTCTGCGAGGGAAGGGGACCGTTCCGTTGGGCCGCGCTCTCCGGCGACCCGGAGGACATCGCGCGCACCGACCGACTCGTGCTCGAGATGTTCCCGCACGACGCGCACCTCCGCCGCTGGATCACGATGGCCCAGGAGCGGATCCGCTTCCAGGGACTGCCGGCGCGCATCTGTTGGCTCGGGCAGGGCGAGCGTGCCCGCTTCGGCGTCGCGCTGAACGACCTCGTCGCGAGCGGGGAACTCAAGGCGCCGATCGTCATCGGCCGCGACCACCTCGACACCGGGAGCGTCGCCTCCCCCTTCCGCGAGACCGAGGGGATGAAGGACGGCACCGACGCGGTGGCCGACTGGCCGATCCTCAATGCCCTGCTCAACGTCGCGAGCGGGGCGAGCTGGGTCAGCTTCCATCACGGTGGCGGCGTGGGGATCGGCAACTCATTGCACGCCGGCCAGGTGATCGTCGCCGACGGCACGCCGGAGATGCGCGAGCGCCTCGAGCGCGTCCTGACGAACGACCCCGGCATCGGCGTCGCGCGGCACGCCGACGCGGGGTACGAGACGGCGATCGCGACGGCGAAGCGCGAGGGGATCCAGATCCCTGGACTGCAGATGTGAGATGGGAGAGGGGAGAGGTGAGAGCACGACGGTTTCTCGCCTCAATGTCGCGGTTACCTTACATCTCCCATCTCCCCTCTCCCATCCGGTGTTAAGTACCAAGTTCCGCCCCTGGCACCTCCTGCCCTTCAGCGTGAAGTACGCCCGGCTGCGCCTCGCCCGTCGCCCAGTGCTCGTGCACTTCGAGGTTACGATGCGCTGCAACGCGGCCTGCGCCTTCTGTGACTACTGGAAGACCTCGCCCGAGATGAAGGCCAGGGAGGTCGCGTCCTTCGTCGATGCGGCGAAGGCCTTCGACCCGATGCTCGTCACTTGGACCGGGGGCGAGCCGTTGCTCCGCCGCGACCTCGAGACCCTCGTCGCTGGCGTCGATCGCGCGATCCGCACCAAGTACACCACCCTGCTGACCCACGGCGCGATGCTCACCCTGGAGCGCGCCCGGTCGCTCTGGGATGCAGGCGTGAGCCAGTTCAGCATCTCCCTCGACTATCTCGACGAGCGGCACGACCGTGCGCGCGGCATCCCCGGCTTGGCGTCGCGGATCCTCGCCACCGCTGAGGCGCTGCGGTCGCAGGGGATGACCGTCCGGTTCAACACCGTGATCAAGGACGACAACCTCGACGACGTGATGCCCCTCGTGCACGCCGCCGAGAAGATGCGCGTCGGCGTCAACCTCTCGGTGTACACCGATCTCAAGAACGGCAACGCCGATCGGCTCATCCGCGCCGACCAGCTGGGGCGCGTCGACGCCCTCGTGCGCGACCTCCTCGCCTTCAAGCGCCGGCGTCGGGGGATCATCTCGAGTTCCGACCACTACCTCGCGAACATCCCGCGCTACCTTCGCGGTGAGATGAAGGAGCCCTGCAAGTCGGGACAGGACACGGTCCACATCGACCCCTACGGGGGGATCCGGCGTTGTCCCGACTTCCCGGTGGACGGGCACTGGTCGGAGTACGAGGGCTACGAACCGATCAAGTGCGACCGATGCTTCTACGCCTGCCGCGGTGAGGCCCAGGCGCCCCTCCGGCTGAACCGCTTCCGCGACCTGGCCGCTTCCGCGTGACACCCGCGCCGCTCCTCTTCCTCAATGCCGCGCAGATCGTCACCTGCGCCGGACCGGCCCGCGCCCGCCGCGGCGCCGAGATGGCCGACGCCGCGGTGCGCAACGGCGTCGCCCTTCTCGCCGATCCGTCGACCGGCCGCGTGATCGACGTGGCGCCCGAAGGCGCGCTGCGCGCCGCGCACGCCGACGCCACCGTCGTCGACTGCGCGGGGGGCGTGCTGACCCCGGGCTTCGTCGACTCGCACACTCACGCCATCTTCGGACGTCCCCGATACGAGGAGCAGGAACTCCGCGCCGCGGGCGTGGGCTACCTCGAGATCGCTCGCCGCGGCGGCGGGATCCACAGCTCGGTGCGCGATCTGCGCGAGCGCTCCGAAGAGGACCTCCTCGCCCTCGGCGCCGAGCGTCTCTCGCGCCTTGCCGCCCACGGCGCGACGACGATCGAGGTGAAATCGGGCTACGGTCTCTCGCTCGAGAGCGAACTCAAGACGTTGCGCGTCATCCGCCGCCTCGGCGAAACGCTGGGACTTCGGCTCGTTCCCACCTTCCTCGGCGCCCACGAGATCCCCCTCGAGTACCGGGAGGCTCCCCGCACGCGCGACGAGTACATCGCGCTGCTCACGCACGAGATGATCCCGGCCGTCGCCCGCGAACGACTCGCCACGTTCTGCGACGTGTTCTGCGAGCCCGGCGTCTACACCACCGCCGAGACGCGCACGATCCTCGCGGCCGCGCGGACCCACGGACTCGCGCTCAAGCTGCACGCCGATGAACTCGAGGGCGGGGGCGGGGCCGAACTCGCGGCGGAGTTGGGGGCGACGTCGGCGGACCACCTTGCCGCGATCTCCGAGGCCGGCATCGCCGCGCTCGCCCGGAGCGGCACCGTCGCCACCCTCCTGCCCGGCACGATGCTCTTCCTCGGCCGGCCCAAGCAGGCGCCGGCGCGTGCGCTCATCGGCGGCGGAGCGGCGGTGGCCCTGGCCTCGGACTTCAATCCGGGCACGAGCCCGACCGTCAACTTCCCCCTCATCCTCACCTTGGGGGTGAGCCAACTCCGGTTGACCGTCGCCGAGTCTTTCGTCGCCGCCACGGTGAATGGTGCTGCGGCGCTCGGGCTCGCCGCGTCCGTCGGTCAGCTCGCGCCCGGCTTCGAGGCTGACCTCGCCCTCTTCGACGTCGCCGACCACCGCGAGATCCCCTACTGGTACGGCGACGAGCGGTGTACGCGGCTCTGGGCGCGAGGGCGCGAGGTCCCGCTCAAACGCTTGTCACGTCGAGGGTTCGCCGGATAGCTTTCCCGGATGGCCGACATCCTGAAACTGAAGAAGAAGGCGGCCGACTTCGAGGCCAAGAAACAGCCGGACAAGGCCCTTGCGACGTATCGCGAGATGATCGAGGTCTACGAGAGCGGCGAAGAGGAGCCGATCGACATCCCTCTCTACAACCGGGTCGGCGACCTGTTGCAGAAGGCGGGGAATCTCTCTGAGGCGGTCACGCTCTGGGAGCGCGCCGTCGACCACTACTCCGACGGCGGCTTCTACAATCCCGCGATCGCGCTCTGCAACAAGATCCTGCGCCAGTCCCCCGGACGCGCGGTCGTCTACTACAAGCTGGGGAAGATCAGCGCCGAGAAGGGCTTCCGCGCCGACGCCCGCGAGAACTTCCTCGAGTATGCCGCCCGGATGCAGAAGAGCGGCAACCTTGATGAGGCCTTCCGCGCCCTGAAGGAATTCGCCGACCTCGTCCCCGACCAGGATGACGTGCGCGTGATGCTCGCCGATCAGCTGGTGAAGGCGAACCGGAAGCCGGAGGCGATCGACCAGCTCCAGATCGCGTACGCCCAGGCGATGCGCGATGGACGCGACGCCGATGCCGACGCCGTCGCGGCGAAGATGAAGGCGATCGACCCGACGGTCGAGCCGAAGGCCGATGACGCTGGCGGATCGTCGAAGGGCGGGGGACTCGTGTTCCTCGACATGGAGCCCTCCGGAAGCGGGGATCGGAAATCACGGAGCGTCCGCGCTGGGGCAACGCCGGCCGAGACGAAGCGCGCGACCAAGGCCGTCGAGGGGCTCGCGCTGATCGACACCGGTGTCGACATGGCGACGGCGGCCGCAGCGGCGGCAGCTCGCAAGTCCACGGCGACGCCGATCCGGCCGTCGACCAGCGCTCCCGCAGCCCCGCCCGCGCCGGCGCCACCGTCGCCCGCGCCACCGGCACCACCGCCACCGGCGCTGGAACCGCCAGAGTTGCTCATCGAGCCGACGGCGGTGTCGGTCCCGCCCGCGCCGCCGCGCGAGTCAGT
>JANNKK010000025.1:0-18260 GCA_031396245.1 Gemmatimonadaceae bacterium | reverse complement strand
CACGCGACGGTAGTCGACCGCCTTCTTGAGGGTCCATGACTTCCACACCGCCTCGATCGCGCCCCAGAGCTGGGCCCGCGGGTCGTGGGGGAAGGGCTTCCCGGTCGCGCTCCTGATGAGCTGGTGATACTCCTGCACGAGTGTCCGCAGCGCGTCAGCCGGGATCTCGGCGTCGGTGCGAGCCCCGGTCGTCAGCCGCTTCGCCACGAGCAGGTGCTCGAAGTCGCGCATCGGGACGCCGAGCACCACGTCGCCATACATCTGGAGCAATCGCCGGTACGAGTCGAACGCGAAGCGCGCGCTTCCACTCTGCTTCTCGAGCCCGGTGATCGTCTCGTCGTTGAGGCCGAGGTTGAGGATCGTCTCCATCATCCCCGGCATCGAGACGCGAGCGCCCGAGCGCACCGAGACGAGCAGGGGGTTCGCGGGGTCGCCGAAGTGACGGCCGGCGGCTTCCTCGAGTCGCGCGAGGGCGCGCTCGACCTCGTCGTTGAGACCGGGCGGGATGGCGCCCTTCGCGAGGTACGCGTCGCAGAGCGTGCAGGCGATCGTGAACCCTGGCGGCACCGGGATGCCGAGATTCGTCATCTCGGCGAGGTTCGCCCCCTTGCCGCCGAGGAGGTCGCGGTCGTCCTTGGTGGCCTCGGCCTTGCCGTTGCCGAAGAAGAAGACGGACTGCTGCACGGCGACGCCTCCCGGGCGGGAGCCTAGCCGAGCCGGAGCTTCTCCGGCGCGGTGGGCGGCTTGGTGGGATACTGACCTGAGAAGCAGGCGTGGCAGAAGCCATCCGGACCGTCGGGCACCGCGCCGAGCATCCCCGGGAGCGAGATGTAACCCAGGGAATCGACGCCGATCTTCTGTCCGATCTCCGCCACACTATGCCGCGCCGCGATGAGCTGCTCGCGGTCCGGCGTATCGATGCCGTAGTAGCAAGGGCCGGTGATCGGAGGTGAGGAGACCCGCATATGGACCTCGCGCGCCCCCGCCGCCCGCACGAGGGCGACGAGCCCTCGCGTGGTCGTGCCCCGCACGATCGAGTCGTCCACCATCACCACCGACTTCCCCGCGAGGATCTCGCGGACCGCGTTGTACTTCACCTTCACCTTCGCGTCGCGTCCACTCTGCGTCGGCTGGATGAAGGTCCGGCCGACATAGTGGTTGCGGATGAGCGCCAGTTCGTACGGGAGCCCGCTCTGCTCGGCGAACCCGAGCGCCGCCGAGTTGGATGAGTCGGGCACCGAGAAGACGAAATCGGCACCCGGCACCGGGTGCTCCTGCGCCAGCCGCCGACCGAGCGCACGCCGCGCCCGGTCCACCGATCCGCCGAAGACGCTGGAGTCGGGCCGGGCGAAGTACACGTACTCGAACACGCAGCGGTGCAAGTTCGATGCCGCAGGGCGCTGGATCGAAGTCATGGCGCCGTCGGGGGCGATCGCGATGACCTCGCCCGGACGCACCTCCCGCTCGACGGTGGCACCGGTGATGTCGAGGGCGCAGGTCTCGGAAGCGAAGATGACCGCCTTGCCGAGGCGCCCCATCACGAGAGGACGCCACCCATAGGGATCGCGGGCTGCGACGAGCGTGTCACCGATCATCACGACGAGCGAGTAAGCACCCTCGACCCCTTCGAGCGCCTCGGCGAGCTTCGCCTCGGGCGCCGCCGCCTTCGACTTCGCGAGCCGATGGACGATCACCTCGGAGTCCATCGTCGAACTGAAGATCGACCCCTCGGCCTCGAGCGAATGCCGGATCTCCGGTGCGTTGGTGATGTTGCCGTTGTGGGCGAGGGCGATGTGGCCCCCCTTGAATCGCACGAGCGCCGGCTGCGCGTTCTCGATCGTGCTGGAGCCGGCGGTCGAGTAGCGGGTGTGCCCCATCGCGACCGCGCCGACCATCGTGCTCATCCGCTCGGGGGAGAACTGATCCGAGACGAGTCCCATCGCCCGGATGGCGTGCACCTCACCGCCACTCGCCGAGACGATGCCCGCCGACTCCTGTCCGCGATGCTGCAGGGAGTAGAGGCCGAGGTGGGTGAGCGCCGCCGCGTCGGCGTGTCCGCTGATCCCGAAGATGCCGCACATCAGGCGATCCCTCCGGCACGGGCAGGGTCGGCGGTCACGGACTCGGCGGCGGCGCGCGACATCGCACGCGGCAGCGCTTCGTGATACGCCTCGACCAGGCGCGGGAGGGGGATCCGGAGGTCGCGTCCGGGATGCGCGATGTGCAGGCCGGTCGCCGCCGGGGTCACGGCGCCGATGCCGCGCGACGGCACGTCGTGGCGACCCGCGATCGCGAGCACGGCGTCGGCATCGCGGACCGAGAGCAGTACGCGCCCCTGCGCCTCCCCGAAGAAGAGCGCGCGCATCGGAAGGTCGCGCCACGCGCGCAGGTCGACACTCGCGCCGGTGGGGCGCACGCGGTCGGCGATGCAGCATTCGGCGAGCGCCACGGCGAGCCCGCCCTCGGAGCAGTCGTGCGCCGAGCGCACGTGGCCGGCGCGGATCATCTCGAGCAGGGCGTCGATGAGCCGCCGCTCGGCGGCGACGTCGCACCGCGGCGGAGCGCCGGCCACGACGCCGTGGATCCACGAGAGGTATTCCGACCCGCCCAGCTCATCGGTGTTGTCCCCGAGCAGCACGATCGCATCGCCGGGCTTGCTGAACGTCATCCGAGTGGCGTGGCGCGCATCCTCGAGCACGCCCACCATCCCGATCGTCGGCGTCGGATACACCGCGCCCTGCGGATTCTCATTGTAGAGCGAGACGTTCCCGCCGGTGACCGGCGTGTCGAGCGCGCGGCACGCCTCGCCCATCCCGGCGACCGCTTCGCGGAACTGGAAGAACACCTCGGGCTTCTTCGGATTGCCGAAGTTGAGGCAGTTGGTGATCGCCCGCGGGGTCGCGCCGCTGCACGCCACGTTGCGCGCGGCTTCGGCGACGGCGATGCGTCCCCCGACGCGGGGGTCGAGGAACACGTAGCGACCGTTGCAGTCGGTCTTC
Organism: Gemmatimonadaceae bacterium; assembly: GCA_031396245.1. Lineage (GTDB taxonomy): Bacteria > Gemmatimonadota > Gemmatimonadetes > Gemmatimonadales > Gemmatimonadaceae > Pseudogemmatithrix. The sequence continues at coordinate 15,261 of JANNKK010000025.1, read as the reverse complement.
AGCGCGAGCGCCTTCTTCGTGCCCCGGATGCGGATCACCGCGGCGTCGGAGCGGCCGGGGCCGGAGACGGTGTTGGTCCGCACGGTCGAGTCGTACTGCCGGTGGATCCACTCCTTGCTCGCGATCGTCGGCGACTGGAGCAAGCGCTCGAGTGTCCACGCCGGGTCCGCTTCCGACGGCAGTTCCGCGATCGCGTTCACGTCCCGCTCGCGGCGGGCCACGGCCTCGACGCTCTCGCGCGCTTCGGGGTGGTAGACCGGGCAGTCGGTCACGAGCCGGGTCCCAGGGAACTCGGCCACGACCCGCGATCCCTCGGTGACCCGATAGACCGGCTCGGCGATCACCTCGCCGATCACCTCGGCGGTGAGATCCCACTTCGCAAGGATCGCCTTCACCTCCGTCTCGTGGCCCTTCTTCGCGACCACGAGCATCCGCTCCTGCGACTCGCTGAGCAGGATCTCGTAGGGGGTCATCCCATCCTCGCGCACGGGGACCTTCGTCGTGTCGATCGTGACGCCGACCTCCCCCCGCTCGGCCATCTCGGCGCTGCTCGAGGTAAGGCCCGCTGCGCCCATGTCCTGGATCGCGACGATGTGCCCGCTGGTGATGAGTTCGAGCGACGCCTCCAGCAGGAGCTTCTCGGTGAAGGGGTCGCCGACCTGCACCCGGGGGCGTTTCGCCTCGCTCTCCTCGGAAAGGTCCTCGGAGGCGAAGCTCGCTCCGTGGATCCCGTCGCGGCCGGTGCGTGCCCCCACCGCGATGACCGGATTGCCGACCCCCTCGGCCTTTGCCCGCATGAGGTCCTCTTCCTTGAGGATCCCGACGCACATTGCGTTGACCAGCGGATTGCCCTCGTAGGCCGAGTCGAACATCACGTCCCCGGCGACGGTCGGGATCCCGACGCAGTTGCCGTAATCGCCGATCCCCTTCACGACTCCCGCGACGAGATACCGCACGCGCGGCGTCTCGAGGGAGCCGAAGCGCAGGGAGTTGAGCATCGCGATCGGGCGCGCGCCCATCGTGAAGACGTCGCGGAGGATCCCGCCGACACCCGTCGCGGCGCCCTGATAGGGTTCGACCGCCGAGGGGTGATTGTGCGACTCGATCTTGAACGCGACGGCGAGTCCATCGCCGATGCTGATCACCCCCGCGTTCTCTCCCGGGCCCTGGAGGACCCAGGGCGCTGTCGTCGGCAGGGTCCTCAGGACCGGGCGCGAGTGCTTGTACGAGCAATGTTCGCTCCAGAGCGCGCTGATGATCCCGAGTTCGGTGAAGGTGGGCGTGCGGCCGAGCATCGCCACCAGCCGGTCGAACTCCTCTCCGGTGAGACCGTGCTCGGCGACCAGTGCCGGCGTGATCGCCGGATCACCGGGGCGTGGCGATACGCTCACTTGTCTCCTTTGGGGCGGAGGCCCTTGAAGAGGTCGCGGATGAAGCCACCGACCGCGCCCTCATTCACGTGCGATAGCATCTCGATCTCGCCGCCGTCGAACCACATCCCGCGGCAATCGGGGCAGACGTCTACGTGCAGGTGGTGGAACGCCTGCTCCTTGAGGTCGGCGCCGCATTTCGGGCACTTCATGTAGTGCGACTGGCGTTCGGCCTGGCGTCGCTCGGCGTCGAGCTTGGCGCGGTGCGCCTTGATCAGTTCGGCGTCCTGTTTGACGAAGTACTCGTCTTCGTTGCGAGACGGCTTCTGCTCTGGCATCGGGGGAGGGGAGGTGGAGGATGGAAGGGGAAAGGAACGGCTGCTCAGGCCTTAACGGTCGAGAGCAGCGACTGGAACAGAATGAGCCCATCGGTGCCGCCGAGCAGGGGCTCGAGGGCGCGCTCGGGGTGCGGCATCAGACCGACCACGGTACCCGACTCGTTGCTGATCCCGGCGATGTTGCGCATCGACCCGTTGGGATTCGCCGACTCGGTCGCGTGACCGGCCGAGTCGACGTAGCGGAAGACGACGCGTCCTTCTGACTCGAGCTGGTCGAGGACCGCCTCGTCGGCGGTGAAGCGGCCGTCACCGTGGGCGATCGGCATCGTGAGCGACGCCCCCTTGGCCGCAGCGCTGGTGAACACGGTGGCCGTCGTCTCGACGCGCAGTGTGACCGGCATCGAGCGGAACTGGAGATTCTGGTTGCGCAGGAGCGCCCCCGGGAGGAGACCCGCCTCACAGGCGATCTGGAAGCCATTGCAGATGCCGATCACCGGCCCGCCGCGCTTCGCGTGCCGCGCGACCTCCTGCATGATCGGCGAGAACCGCGCGATCGCCCCCGACCGCAGGTAATCGCCGTAGGAGAAGCCGCCGGGAAGGATGATCACGTCGGCGCCCTGCAGGTCGTGGTCCTTGTGCCAGAGCATCACCGCCTGCTCCTCGAGGTGCTCGACGATCGCGAGGAGCGCGTCCTCGTCGCAGTTCGACCCGGGGAACCGGACGACGCCGACCTTCACGCCGCCCCCACCGAGGCGATCTCGAAGTCCTCGGTGACGGGATTGGCGAGGAGCCGGGCGCACATCTCGCGCACCGACGACTCGGCCGCCTTGGCGTCCGCGGCGCTCGTCTCGATCACGAGATGGCGGCCGACGTGGACATCGCCGACACCGGCGAAGCCGAGCGTGTGGAGGGCGTCAGCGACGGCCTTGCCCTGGGGGTCGAGGAGTCCCTTGCGCGGGACGACGTGCACGGCGACACGGAAGCGCTTCACGGACGGGATGCCTCGGGGGTTGGGTCGTCATCCTCCTCGTCGTCGTCCGCCTCGGGCGGCTCCTCGAACGGGGGCTGGACCTCGAAGACGCCGCGGAGGATCGCGAGCACGATCCCTACCGCGACGTAAAACACGCCCACCGGGAAGAAGAACTCGCGGGGGAGGAAGAAGAGGGCCAGAAGGGCGGCGAACAGCACGATGATCCCGATCGTCCCATGCAGCGTGCGGAAGCTGAACTTCGGCCACGCGGGGTAGGGAACGTTGCTGATCATCAGGAAGCTCAGCGTGACCATCAGGAATCGGAGGATCGTCTCCCATGGCCACTCGACGAAGAACTGGTTGTAGAGCGGCGTCTGGCTGAACCAGTAGTACGTGGCGAGGGTGCCGCCGGCGGCGGGACTCGGTAGCCCGGTGAAGTAGTTCTTCGGCTTGCCGGCCTGCTCGATGTTGAATCGGGCGAGGCGCATCACCGCGCAGGCGGCGAAGAGGAAGACGAGGATCCAGTCCCACCCCGCATGGCGGAGCACCGCGAAGTACATCAGCATCGCGGGGGCCAACCCGAATGAGATCGCGTCCACCAGCGAGTCGAGCTCCTCGCCGAAGGCGGTCCCGGTCTTGGTCGCGCGCGCGATCCGGCCGTCCACCGCATCGCAGAATCCCGCGATCACGATGTACCATCCCGCCAGATTGTGCTGGCCGCGCGACGCCGAGACGATCGCGAAGATCCCGAAGAAGAGGCTGGCCAGGGTGAAGCCGTTGGGCAGCATCACCAGCGACGGGCGAGGGAAGCGGCGGCGTCTCATCGCGGCAGCTCCGCGAGCACCGTCGTGCCGGCCACTGGATGGTCCCCGACGCGAGCCCGGATCGAGCTGCCGACCGGCACGAAGACATCCACCCGCGACCCGAACCGGATGAGCCCCATCCTCGCTCCTTGTTCCGCCTGGTCCCCTTCGCGGCTGTACGTCACGATCCGGCGCGCGATGAGCCCGGCGATCTGTCGGAAGAGCACCCGTTGCCGTCCGGTGTCGATGCCGATCGAGGACTGTTCGTTCTCGAGCGAGGCCTTCTCGGCTGCGGCATTCAGGAACTTGCCGGGGTTGTAGTGCACGTAGGCGACCCGCCCACCGACCGGATAGCGATTCACGTGGACGTTGAAGACGTTCATGAAGACGGAGATGCGGATCGCCCGGCCGCGCAGGAAGGCCGGTTCGTCCACCTCGACGATCTCGATCACCCGTCCGTCGGCGGGCGAGATGACGAGATCGCTCCCGCGCTCCCCCGTGCGCTCGGGGTCGCGAAAGAAGTAGGCGACCCAGAGGAGCAGGAGCGTGAACACGAACGCGACGAGCCAGAGCACCCAGGAGCGGCGGGCGAACGCCGCGGCGTAGGTGGCGGCAGTCACGGCGGCGGCCGTGAGGATGAAGGGCATCCCTTCTCTGGCGAAGTTCACGGGAGGCGCGTCAGGTCGAGGGAGTGGCCGGTGAGTTTCTCGAACGCGTCGAGGTAACGACGGCTGGTCGCGAGTACGACTTCGTCGGGGAGATCGGGAGGCGGCGCATTCCCGTCCCACCGTCCGGCGCGCCGCTCCGTGTCGAGCCAATCACGCAGCGGCTGCTTGTCGAAGCTCGGTTGGACGCGCCCGGGTTCGTAACGGTCCGCCGGCCAGAATCGTGAGCTGTCAGGCGTGAGCACCTCGTCGATCAGCAGGAGACGTCCCTCGGCGTCGCGTCCGAACTCGAACTTCGTGTCGGCGATGATGATCCCCCGGTGGGCGGCGACCTCGCGCCCGCGGGAGTAGACCAGCCGCGCGAGTCGCTCGAGCTCCCGCGCCACGTCGGCGCCGACCACCTCCGCCATCCGCGAGGGCGTGATGTTCTCGTCGTGCCCCGATTCTGCCTTCGTCGCCGGACTGAAGACCGGCGGATCGAACCGCTCGCTCTCGCGGAGTCCGGTCGCCAGTCGTTCACCGGCCAGCGTGCCGGTGGCGCGGTACTCCTTCCAGGCCGACCCGGCGAGGTAGCCCCGCACGACGCACTCCACGGGGAAGACGTCGGTGCGGCGGCAGAGCATCGCCCGCCCGCAGAGTTCGTCGCGGTGGAAGGCGAGCCCAGGCACCGCCTCGATGATCCCGTCGACATCGCTGGTGATCAGGTGATGCGCGACCTCGTCCGCGAACTGGTGGAGCCACCACGCGGTCAGCTGAGTCAGGACGGCGCCCTTGTGCGGGACGAGCTCGCGCATCACCACGTCGAACGCGCTCACGCGATCGCTCGTCACGAGGAGGAGCCGCGCGCCGTCGACGACGTAGACGTCGCGCACCTTGCCGCGCCTGAGGAGGGGGAGCGGGAGCATCGTCTCGCCGACGAGCATCGGGCTCATACCCGCACCTCCTCGCGCGCCGGCGCGGCCTGCGCCTCGGCGGCGAGGATCGGGTCGACGATCTCGGAGAGGAACTCGTCGACCTGCTCTGCCGCGCGTCCCACGAACCTCGCCGGCGCGAGCGCAGCCTTCAGTTCGTCACCCCCCAATGGGAATGCTTGATCGCCCCCGAGCCGTTCGAGGAGGTCGTTGCGCGCCCCCTCGTCCTTCATCGCGCGAGCCGCCGCGATCGAATGCCTGCGTATGACTTCGTGCACCGACTGCCGATCGCCGCCGGCCTGCACCGCGCGGACGAGCAGCGACTCAGTCGCCATGAAGGGGAGCTCCTCGGTGACGCGGGCGCGGATCCGCGCCCGGTGCACCTCGAGACCGCCGGCGATGTTCTCCATCAGGATCAGGATCGCGTCGGTGGCGAGGAACGCCTCTGGGATCGCGAGCCGCCGAATCGCCGAGTCGTCGAGCGTGCGCTCGAAGTACTGCACCGCGTGCGTCGGGTTCATCGTTCCGGCGACCCCCTGCACGAATCGCGCGAGGGAGTTGATCCGCTCGGAGCGCATCGGATTCCGCTTGTATGCCATCGCCGACGAGCCGACCTGCTCCGATTCGAAGGGCTCCTCGATCTCACCGAACGACTGCAGCATGCGGATGTCGGAGGCGAACTTCGCGGCGCTGGTCGCGATCCCGGCCACGACGTCGAGCACCTGGGCGTCGAGCTTGCGCGAATAGGTCTGGCCACTCACCGGGATCGAGACGGCGAATCCCATCGCGCGACAGACCCGCGCATCGAGTTCCCGTACCTTTGCGTGATCCCCCCCGAGGAGTTCGAGGAAGCTCGCCTGCGTGCCGGTCGTCCCCTTCACGCCGCGCAGCGGGAGCGTGGCGAGACGATGATCGAGTTCGGCGAGGTCGAGCACGAGGTCCTGCATCCAGAGCGTCGCCCGCTTGCCGACCGTGGTGAGCTGCGCGGCCTGCAGGTGGGTATAGCCGAGCGTGGGTTCGGCGCGCCACTTCCGGGCGAAGGCGCCGAGCGTGTGGAGCAGCGCGACGACCCGGCCCCGCAGCAGTTCGAGTCCCCGCCGCATCTGGATCAGGTCGCCGTTGTCGGTGACGTAGCAGCTCGTCGCCGCGAGATGGATCACGCCCCGTGCCGCCGGGGCGGCGTCGCCGAACGCGTGGATGTGCGCCATCACGTCGTGCCGGAACTTCTTCTCGTAGGCGGCGACGGCCGCGAAGTCGATGTCGTCGAGGTGGGCGCGCATCCCGGTGATCGCCTCCTCGGGGATCGCGACGCCGAGGCCGCGTTGCGCTTCGGCGAGCGCCAGCCAGAGACGGCGCCAGAGTCCGTGACGCGTTTGCGGGCTCCACAGCTCCAGCATCGCGCGGGAGGCGTAGCGTTCGGCGAGTGGGGAGCGGTACTGGTCGTGGCTCACGAGATGCGGAAGTCGGTGGAGTAGACGGTGCCGGCGCGCTCGAAGTACATGCGGATCGGTCCGCGGCCGCTGTAGTACTCGAGCACGCGCGCCGCCTGCTGGGCGTCGGTCACCGGCGTGACGTTGACCTGGATGATCACGTCGCCGGCGCGGATGCCGAGATCCTGCGAGACGCGGTCGGTGACCTTGTAGACGACCGCGCCCTTGGCGCTTCGGAGACCGCGCTCGACGCGGATCGCGTCGGTGAGGGTGATCAGTTCGAGCTCCCGCATCACCGCGACCTTCTCGGCCCCGACTTCGGGAAGGTCCTTCACCTGCACCTCGATGCGCTGCTCGCGTCCCGCGCGCCGGATCGTGAGATCGGCGGTCTCGCCGACGCGGAGCTCGAGGAGCTCGGCTTCCCAGTCGTAGGGATTCCGGATCTGTCGATCGCGGGAGCGGATGATCACGTCGCCGGCGCGGAGTCCCGCGGTGGCCGCCGGACTGCCGGGGACGATGCGGTCGATCGGCGCGCCGGTGTTCAGGTTGCCGCGCCCGGCAGTTGCCCCGACCTGCTGCAGCTTCACGCCGATCCAGGGTCGGTGGACGCTCCCGTGAGCGAGGAGATCCTCGGCGACGCGCCGCGCCCGATCGATCGGGATGGCGAACCCGAGTCCGATCGAGCCCCCGGACGGGGTGTAGATCGAGCTGTTCACTCCGATCACCTCACCCGCGGCGGTGCGGAGCGGTCCACCGGAGTTGCCGGGGTTGATCGACGCATCGGTCTGGATCATGTCGACGTACACGCCTGGACCGTCCCCGCGGCCGGTCAGGTTCCGTCCGATGCCGCTCACGACACCGGCGGTGACGCTCGGCTCGGAGTTGCCGAGGAGGAACCCATAGGGATTGCCGATCGCGATCACCCACTCACCGATCAAGAGGCCGCGCGAAGTCCCGAGCGGCGCGGTCGGGAGATCCGTCGCGTCGATCCGGAGGACCGCGAGGTCGTTGAGCTCATCCTCGCCGATCACCGTCGCGGGATAGGTGGTGCCATCGCGGAGCGCGACCAACACCTTGCTGGCGCCGGCGATCACGTGCGCGTTCGTCACGATCACGCCATCGGAACGGACGATGAAACCGGACCCGATCCCGGAAGCGACCTGCTCGCCGGACCGGGTGCCGAAGAAGAGGTCGAAGGGGCTCGCCGCGTTGCGCTGGAGTCGCTCGGTCTGCACCGTCACCACCGCCGGTGCGACCAGCGCGACCGCCTCGGTGATCGCGGTGCGTCGCGAGTTCACGATCGCCTGGGGCGACGGGTCGAGCGAGGCGCGGGGTTCTCGCGCCGGGAGTTGCGCGCTCGTCGTGTCGGCTGTCGCCCCGTCGCACGCGGCGATCGCGACGAAGGTGCTGACGGCGATCGCCCGGGTCGTCATTCGCATCAGGCGGCTCACCGGGCGCGGCGCGGTTTCGCGCGCCGGCTGATGTCACCGAGGAATCGATCGATCCCGCGATCGGTGAGCGGGTGCTGGAGCAGCGATCGCAGGAGGGCGGGTGTCACGACCGCGGCATCAGCGCCCACTTCGGCGAGTTCGGCGAACCTCGCCGCGCTGGAGGGTCCCGCGGCGACCACATCGCACTCGAGCGATGTGCGGTCGAGCGCGACGCGGAGTCCGTGCACGATCGCATCGGCCGGCTGGCCGATCGCGTCGAGTGCGTCCACTGCCACCACCACGAGCGACGCGCCCGCCTTCGCGGCGAGGAGTCCCTGCGCGACGGAGTGCACGAGGGTCGCCGCGCAGCGCACGCCGTCGGCGCGCAGCCGATGCATCGCCGGGAGCGCATCCTCGACGAAGGGGATCGCGATGATCACGTGCTCGGCGATCCGCGCGAGGGCCTTGCCGGCCCGCGCGATCTCATCCGCGTCGAGCGAGGGGACGCTGGCGAAGATCGGGAGCGAGGTCCGCTCGGCGAGTTCGGCGAGGACCTCGCGCGGGTCGGCCTGCGGGAGTTCCGTCGCCAGCACCGCCGGGGTCGCGACGACGCCGTCGCAGAGGCCGGCGTCGGTGGCCCAGCGGATCTCATCGGCGGCGACGGTGGCGAGGTAGAGACGCATCAGGCGGTCAGGTACAGGTCGTTGGGATAGGTCACTTCTTCGAGACAGAGTCCGGTCGGCGGTGCCGGAGGGGAGACCTCGTTGTTGTCCGACGCGGTGAGCAACGCGGTGAGATCCTCCTTCGGTCGTTTGCCGCTCGCGGCGTCGAGCATCGTCGCGACGAGGAACCGCACCATGTGGTGCAGGAACCGGTCCGCGCTGACTTCGAAGAGGAGCCCGTCGTCGGGATGCTCCGGCGAGGCGCGCCAGTGGGCGGAGCGCACTTCGCACCGGTGATCGTCGTCGGCGGGAGCGGTCCCGCGCACGGCGAATCCCCGGAACGTGTGCCTGCCCACCAGTTGCGTCGCGCACCACTCGAGCACCCCGCGATCGAGGACCCGTGTCCATGGGAGCTGCCAGCGTCGCCGGAATGGCGAGGCCGCCCCTGCGTCGAGCCCCACCGCGTAGCTGTAGCGGCGCGCCGTCGCGCTGTGGCGCGCGTGGAACCGCGCGTCCATCTCGTGCGCCGCCGCGACCCAGAGATCCGGTGGTAGCTGCTCGTTCAGCACGCGCCTCAGCCGCTCCGCGGTCCAATGCTCCGCCACCCTGACCCCGGCCGCCTGTCCGCGGGCGTGTACACCGGCGTCGGTGCGGCCCGCGCCCGTCACCCGCATCGGCACACCGTGCAACCGCGCAAGCGCCTCTTCCAGCACTCCCTGGACCGTGCGTTGTCCGGGTTGGACCTGCCAGCCGGCGAACTCGGTGCCGTCGTAATGGAGGACCAGTTGGAGGGTGCGCTCCGCCATCACGTGAAACCTACCGGGCGGTCGTAATGAGTTCAAGCAATCGACGCGCGCGTTCGATTGACATTGCCTGCGACTCGGGTCAACCTTTCTCGGCTCGCGCGATCGACGTGCGCTGCCCCCCACACTTCCGTGATGAACGCCCGCACGCTTCCCTCGCTCGCGCAGGCGCTCGGCGCCGCGACCGACCTCGACGCGGCCCTCGTGGCCCTCGCCGGGGCGCTCGCCGAGAGCGACCGTGAAGCGTCCCTCGCCTTCCTCCGCTTCGATCCCCGCCAGGGATTGCTGCGCGAACGGATGGTCGTTCGTGACGGGAAGGTCGAGCGTACGCCGCTCGAGACCTCGCTCGAGCAGCTGCCGCGGAACACGCTCCGCGCGGTGCAGGATGGCGGGATCTTCTCCGATGTCGTCGACGAGCCCGCGGCGTATGCGCGCCTCCTCCGCCTCCCCGAGGTCGAGGAAGGCGCGACCCTCGGTCTCCGCGGAGTGAAGGTCGACGGGCACCTGATGATGGTCCTCGCGCTCGCCGAACCGCGTCGGGTGTTCGGTACGCGGGCCACGGAGCGCCTCGCACCCCTCGCGTCGCTCTTCGAACTCGCCCTCGCGCGATTCCTCGACCGCGAGACGCGCGACGAGGCGAAGCGCACCCTGGAGGAGGTCACGCAGCGCGTCCACGGGGAGTACGTGACCAAGCTCGGCGAGTTGCAGAAGCAGATGGCGACGGCGCGGGAGGCCGCGGTGTCGCCGGTCGAGGATCCCGGCGACACCGTCGCTCGGGAGCGCGAAGAGGCGAAGCGCGCTGAGGAGTCTCGTCGCACGCTGCGCCGACTCGCCGCGCTGGAGCACCAGCTCACCGCGTCAGTCGGACAGCTCGAGCAGGCGCACGTCGAGCTGCACCGCCGGAGTGAGGCGCTGCGCCAGCGCACGCGGACCCTCTACCTGCTCGATCGCGTGATGACGCTCGCGGCCGAGTCCAAGGAACCGAAACGGCTCGCCGAGGGGCTGCTCTCGCTCGTGGGCGACGACATGCAGGCGCTGCGATGCTCGCTCTTCCTGCGCGGCAAGGAACCCGGCACGCTCTATCTCGCGGCGGCGCGGGGACTCGCACCGCACATCCAGCTCGGCAAGGTGATCGCGGTCGGGGAGGGAGTGGCCGGCAAGGTCGCCCAGCGCCGCGAGCCGATGCTCGTCGTCGATGCGGTCGACGCCAAGACGCCGCCGCTCCTCGGCGACGACTATCTCACGACCGGTTCCTTCATCTCCTTCCCGCTCGTCTTCCACGGGGAGCTGGTCGGCGTCGTGAATCTCACGAACCGCGCGCAGCACGGGCTCTTCGTCGAGGAGGATGTCGAGCGCGTGCGGATGCTCGGACTCGTCATCTCGCTCATCGCGAGCGAGGCGCGCCTTCCCGACGGACTCCTCGGAACCATCCGTGAGCGGTAGCGTCCTTCAGCGGACGCTCCGGACGCTGGCCGCGGGGGGAGTGCTCAACGGAGAGGAAGCGGCGGCGGCGTTCCGCGCCGTGATGTCCGGCGAGGCGACCCCCGCTCAGATGGCCGCGCTGCTGATGGGGCTCCGCGTGCGGGGAGAGACCGCGGCCGAAGTCGCCGGTGCCGCGCGCGCCCTCCGCGAAGCGATGACGCGACTCGCGACCGCCGACGCCTCCGCGCTCGTCGATACCTGCGGCACCGGCGGCGGCGCGGTCGGCACCTTCAACATCTCCACCGCCGCCGCGATCCTCGCCGCCGGCGCGGGCGTGCGAGTCGCCAAGCACGGGAACCGCTCGTTCACCTCGAAGTCGGGCAGTGCCGATGTCCTCGAGGCACTCGGTGTGGCGATCGACGTGCCGGTGGACCGGATGGGACGCGTGCTCGACGAAGCCGGCATCGTCTTCATGTTCGCGCCGACGATGCATCCCGCGATGCGCCACGTCGGCCCGGTCCGGCGGGAGATGGCGATCCAGACGGTGATGAACCTCGTCGGTCCGTTGGCGAATCCGGCAGGGGCGGGGCGGCAGGTGGTCGGCGTCGCCGACCCCGCGCGGCTCGAACTCATCGCCGGGGCACTTGCCGACCTCGGGACAACGCACGCCCTCGTCGTCCACGGCGCCCCGGGGATGGATGAGGTCTCGCCCCTCGGACCCACGACGGTGATCGAGCTCCGCGGCGGCGCCCTCTCGCGCTGGATGATCGACCCCGCGCGCTACGGATTCACCGACCTCGTCGCGGCCGATCTGGCGGGGGGCGAACCGGCGCAGAACGCGCTCGTGATCGAGCGGGTCCTGATGGGGAAGGGAACTCCCGCCGCCGAGGCGGCGGTGCTCCTGAACGCGGCGGCGGCGATCTATGTGGCAGGCCTCGCCGAGTCCGTCGATGCAGGACTCGACCTCGCGCGAACCGCTCTCAAGAGCGGTAAAGGCTGGGACGCGCTGGGCCGACTACGCCGCGCGTCGGCCGCTGCTCACTAGCCCTGCCGTCCGCCCACCGCCGTCCGCCGTCCTCAGTATCGCCTTAGCACCCCGACCACGATCCCTTGCACCTTGACCTGGTCGTCGCGGAAATACATCGGCCCCATCGCGGGGTTCGCCGGCTGCAGCCGCACCCGGCCATCGCGTTCGCGGTAGTACCGCTTCACCGTCGCACCAGCGTCCTCGAGCATCGCAATGACCATCTCGCCATTGTCCGCGCTCGGCCGATCGTGCACGACGACGTAATCCCCGTCGCTGATCTGGTCCTCGATCATCGAGTCGCCGCGGACCTTCAGCACGAAGTGGTTGCCGGCACGGCGGACGAAATCGTCGGGGACGGCGATCGTCTCGGCCGTTTCGAACGCCTCGATCGGGAGTCCGGCGGCCACGGCCCCGAGGATCGGGAGCTCGATCGACCTGGGGAAGACATCGGAGGGGAGGATCTCGATCGCTCGACTCTCATTATACGAGCGCTTGATGTATCCCTTCCGCTCGAGGTTACTGAGGTGTTCGTGGACCGTGGCGAGCGAGTTATAGTTGAACTGCTCGGCGATCTCCTCGAAGCTCGGCGCGTAACCGTGCTCGGACTGATAGCTCGTAAGGAAGTCCAGGATCTGGCGTTGGCGCTTGGTGAGCGGCATTTCGTCGTCCCCGGCGGTCGGTTTGAGTGCTTCGCGGCCCGGTCGGCCTCTGGCAGTGAGACTCCCGAACAGTACCCGAAGTAACGGTATCCGAACATTGACCGAAAGGCAAGCGCCGAGCCCCTGGACCGAACCCGCGGGGCCCCTCGGGGAGCTGACCGTGGCCTCGAGAGCTCGCGCCGGAGTGTCGGAGCGGGATCGCGCGGCCTTGGAGGCCAAAGTCGCCGGGTCGCCGCTCCCCTCTCCGTTCGGGGCGGCCCTGAGAGGACCGAGCGTCGGGATCATCGCCGAGCTCAAGCGCAGTTCTCCATCGAAGGGCGCTCTCAATGAAGGGCTTCTGGCCGGGGAGCGTGGACGATCCTACATCGCGGGAGGGGCAGCGGCCCTGTCGGTGCTCACGGAGCCGAGCCGGTTCATGGGATCCCTGGCGGACCTGAGCGACGCGCGCCGGGCCACCGGAGCACCTCTGCTCCGGAAGGACTTCATCACGGCACCGATCCAGCTGCTCGAGGCGCGGGCGCACGGTGCTTCGGCGGTGCTCCTGATCGCCCGCGCGCTGCCCCCGGCGCTGCTGCTGTCACTCGCAGCCGAGGCGCGTGCGTTGGGCCTCGAGTCCCTCGTGGAAGTGAGGGACGAGGCGCAACTCGCGCTCGCGCTCGACGTGCCGGAGGCGATGATCGGGGTCAACAACCGGGACCTCGAGACCCTCGTGATCGAGGACGAGGTGACCGAGCGACTCATCCCTCTCATCCCGGCCGATCGCGTTGCGGTGTATGAGAGCGGCGTAAGGAGCCGGGAGGACGTGATGCGCGCCGCCTCACTCGGCGCCGATGCCGTGTTGGTTGGATCGATCCTCTCGGCGGCACCTGATGGACGGGCCGCCGTCGCCGCTCTCGCTGGTGTGCCGCGGCGTCCGCGTGGTTGAGATCAAGTTCTGTGGTCTCACGCGGCCGGTCGACGCCGCGGAGGCGGCGCGCCTCGGCGCGGCGTATGCCGGAGTCATCTTCGCGGGAGGACCGCGCCACCTCGACGTAGCGCGTGCACGCGTGGTGCTCGCGGGACTCGAGGGGAGCAACGTCCGGCGGGCCGGCGTCTTCGGCGCGCAATCGATCGCCGAGATCGTGCGCGACGCAGACGCGCTGTCGCTCGATGTGGTACAATTACACTCCGGAGCGACTCCCAGCCGAGTGCGTGAGTTGCGCCGATCGTGGAAGGGTGAGGTGTGGGCTGTCGTCGGTGTCTCCGGCAGCGCGTTGCCCCCCACGTCTCCACTCGTCGGTCTGGCTGACGGCGTGGTGCTCGACAGCGTGTTCGGTGGACGGAGTGGTGGAACGGGAACATCGTTCTCGTGGTCGGTGGTGGCGCCCGCGCTCACGCCGCTCCGGGGACGCCTGCTTCTCGTGATCGCGGGAGGGCTCAGTCCGGTGAACGTCGCTGAGGCCGTCCGCCTGCTGGCTCCCGATGTGGTGGATGTCTCGTCCGGCGTCGAAGCTTCGCCGGGGATCAAGGACCCAAAGCTGATGCGGGCGTTCGCAGCAGCGGCACGCTCGCGCGAGGAGTGATGAGGGAGGCAGCGACGGATCGGTTCGGCACCTTCGGCGGGCGCTACGTGCCCGAGACGCTCATCCCGGCGCTCGACGAGCTCGAGACGGCGCTCGCGGCGGCGCGCGCCGACGCCTCGTTCGAGCTGGAACTCACCCACTTGCTCGAGACGTACGCCGGCCGACCCTCTCCCCTCACCGACGCGCCGCATCTCTCGGAGCGAGTCGGCGCCGAAGTCTGGCTCAAGCGCGAGGATCTGAACCACACCGGCGCGCACAAGATCAACAATGCGCTCGCTCAGGCGTTGCTCGCGAAGCGGATGGGAAAACGTCGGATCATCGCCGAGACGGGCGCCGGACAGCACGGCGTCGCCACGGCGACGGTCTGCGCACGCCTCGGACTCGAGTGCGTCGTCTACATGGGCGAGGAGGACATGCGGCGGCAGGAGCTGAATGTCTTCCGGATGCGGCTGATGGGGGCGACGGTCGTCCCCGTCACGTCAGGCACGAGGACCCTGAAGGACGCCACGAGCGAGGCGATCCGGGACTGGGTCACGACCTGTCGCGACTCGCACTACATCATCGGCTCAGTCGTCGGGCCGGCGCCCTACCCGCGGATGGTACGCGACTTCCAGGCGATCATCGGTCGCGAGGCCAGGGCGCAAATGCTCGAGCGCGCGGGCCGCCTGCCGCGCGCCGTCGTCGCCTGCGTCGGCGGAGGGTCGAACGCGATCGGCATCTTCCACGCGTTCGTGGGCGATCCGTCGGTCGAGCTCATCGGTGTCGAGGCCGCTGGGGAAGGACTCGCGACGGGCCGCCACTCGGCGTCCCTCACCGCCGGCGCTCCGGGCGTCCTCCACGGGACGCTGAGCTTCCTGCTCCAGGATGCCGACGGCCAAGTGCACCCCGCGCATTCGATCTCGGCGGGACTCGACTATCCAGGCGTGGGGCCGGAGCACGCGTGGCTCAAGGAGAGTGGTCGCGCGCGCTACGTGTCGGCGACGGACGACGAGGCGCTCGCGGCCTTCGCCCTCCTGAGTCGGCTCGAGGGGATCATCCCCGCGCTGGAAACGGCGCACGCCGTCGCCTGGCTCGTCGGTCAGGCGGGCTTCAACAGCGTCAACTCCATCTCGTTGGCGATGCCTTCGAGCTTGTTACGGATCACTTCCGCGGTGATCGGATCGACGATCTCGCTTCTATCCACGCGATTCATCGTGTTTCTCCATACGT
>JANNKK010000260.1:0-6146 GCA_031396245.1 Gemmatimonadaceae bacterium | reverse complement strand
GCCCTTCTCGGTGTCCTCTGTGCCCTCTGTGGTGAATGCAGTTGCCCCTGTTTCCCCCCGCGCACATCTTTCACCGAATGCCCTCCGTCTACATCGAGACCTACGGCTGCCAGATGAACGTCAGCGATTCCGAGCTGATGTACGGCAAGCTGCGCGCCGAAGGGTATGAGAGCGTGGATTCGCCGCAGGGTGCGGACGTCGTGCTCGTGAACACCTGCGCGATCCGCGAGAACGCCGAGCAGCGGGTGATCGGACGACTCGGCGAACTGCGGCGCGAGCTCAAGGCGGGAGCGATCCTCGGCGTCACCGGCTGCATGGCCCAGCGCCTCGGGCCCCGGTTGCTCGAGACCGACACCCGCGTGCAGATCGTCGTCGGCCCCGACGCCTACCGCCAGCTCCCCGCGCTGATCGAGGGGGCGCGGAGCGGAGAGCGCTTCTCGGCCACCGACTTCGATCTCGAGGAGCACTATGAGGACTTCACGGCCCGGCGGTTCGAGGGCGTGAAGGCGTGGATCCCGGTGCAGCGCGGCTGCGACTATCGCTGCACCTATTGCATCGTGCCCACGACGCGTGGACCGGAGCGCAGCCGGAAGCTCGCCGACGTCGTGCGCGAGACCGGTGAGGTCGTTGCCCAAGGGCTCAGCGAGGTCGTGCTCCTCGGCCAGACGGTGAACTCGTATCACGACGGCCCGCACGATTTCGCCGACTTGTTGCGCGCGGTCGGCGCGGTGCGCGGCTTGAGGCGCCTGCGGTACACGAGTCCGCATCCCAACGACTTCAGCGACCGCGTGATCGCCGCGATGGCCGACACGCCCGCCGTCTGCGAACACGTGCATCTCCCGGTGCAGAGCGGCTCGACCGCTGTGCTGAAGCGGATGCTGCGGCGCTATTCGCGCGAGGAGTACCTCGACTGCGTCGCGCGTCTGCGCGCGGCGATCCCCAACCTCGCCCTCACGACCGACATCATCGTCGGGTTCCCCGGCGAGACCGACGAGGAGTTCGAGGCCACCCTCTCGCTCTGCCGCGAGATCCGCTTCGACGACGCCTTCACCTTCAAGTTCTCACCGCGGGAGGGGACCCCCGCGACGCGGATGCCGGTCGAGTGGACGGTGCCGCCGGAGGTCGTCGACGCGCGCTACGCGGCGCTGGTCGCGACCATGCGCGGCATCGCGCGCGAGCGGAACCTCGCTCGGCTCGGCGAGCGCGTCGAGGTGCTCATCGAGAAGGAGGCGCGCAAGGGTGGAGAGATGCTGCAGGCGCGGTCGCGCGATTTCAAGACGATCCTCGTGCCGGGGCCGCGCGCACTCATCGGCACCTACCTCACGGTCGAGTTGACGGGGACCTCCGGCGCCACCTTCACCGGGACGCCGGTCACCGAGCGAGCCGCACTGCCACTCGCGGGCTGAGGCGCGAGGGAGGGATGAGGTCGGCGTCGGCGCGATGACGCCTGCCGACCGCGAGAGGCCTGAGTTCGTTCCGTGCCACTCGTGCTCGCGGCCGCGCTCGCCTGGATCGCCGGGACCGCCGGTGGACTCGCCGGCGTGGGGGAACGTCTCCCGCTCTTCGCACTCCTCTGCGGAGCGTTCCTGGCAGCCTGGCTCGGCCGCGTCCTGCTCGCGGCGCTGTTGCTGCTGCTGGGGGCGGGACTCGCCATCGGGAGCGATCTGCGCCTCGCCGATCGCGGGTGCCTCGATCGGGCCGCGCGCGCCTCCTCGTGGGAGGTCCGGCTCCTCACGGGCGCAGCGCCGGGCTCCTTCGCCCGTGGCGAGTTGCTTGCTCGGGGCTGCCGTGTACGCGTTGCGCTCGCCGTTCGGCGCGGCGAGGCGCCGGAGGGGAGCGTGGTCCGGGTCGAGCGCGCGGAGACGACCGGGAGTGACCGCGACCTCCTGCTGCGCGAGGCACAGTTGCGCGTAGTGCGCGGACCCGGTCCGCTCGCCCGCTGGCGCACGCGGGTGGCGACGATGCTCGACCTGCGGTTCGGCCCCGACGCACCGATCGTGCGCGCCCTCCTCATCGCCGACACTCGCGGTCTCGATCCCGCCGTCCGCGAACGCTATGCCGACGCCGGTCTCGTGCATCTCCTGTCGATCTCAGGCCTGCACGTCGCGATCGTCGGCGGTGCCCTCCTCTTGGTCTTCCAGTCCGCTCGACTGCCGGGCTCGACCGCGACGATCGCCGCCGTCGCGGTGACGGCGCTCTATGTGCTGGCGATCGGCGCGCCGCCGCCCGCGGTGCGCAGCGTGACGCTCTTCGCCGCCGCATCACTCGCGCGAATCCGACAGCGACCCGTCTCTCCCTGGGGGAGCTTTGCGCTCGGTGCCGTCGTGCCACTGATCGAACCCCGCACTGTACTCGACCTGGGGTGGCAGCTCTCGGTGACCGGTTATGCCGCGGTCATCGCGTCGGGTCGGGCCGCGCGTCGGCTGCCCGAGTCGTGGCGCGGCTGGCGCTCGACGCTTGCGCGGGAGGTCCTCACCGGCACGGTGGCGACGATCGCCACTGCGCCTCTCGTCGCCTGGCACTTCGGGCGACTGAGCCTCGTCGCGCCTCTGAGCAACATCGCCGCCGGTCCGGTGATCGCCCTCCTCCAGCCGACGCTCTTCGCGTCGATGCTCGCCCCTTCGTGGCTCGGCGGCCCATTCCTCGCCGACGCCGCCCGCCCGCTGCTCCGAGCGATGGATGGTGTGGCCGCGGTGGCGGCGGCCCTGCCGGGAGCGAGCCTCGCCGTCGCGCCGACGGCGCTCGCAGCGGCGCTCTCCGCTCTGGCGGTCTGCGCTCTGCTCGTGGCGTGCTGGTCGCGGCACTGGGTGCGCCCCATCACTCTGGCGCTCGCATCGGTGGCGGCGGTGGCGTGGCTACCGAGCGCCGCGTTGAGTCACGGCACATCGGCGGAACTGCACGTGATCGACGTGGGGCAGGGGGACGCGATCGCGCTGCGGACCCCGCGTGGCCGCTGGGTGGTGGTCGACGCCGGACGCGCCTGGAAATCGGGCGACGCGGGCCGCTCGACCCTGATCCCGTACCTTCGGCGACTGGGCGGAGAGGTCGTGCTGCTCGTGCTCACGCACCCACACGCCGATCATATCGGCGGGGCGGCGAGCGTCGTCGAGGCGCTGCACCCACCGGCGCTCCGCGACGCCGCCTTCGTCGAACCGAGCGCGCTCTATCGCGACCTGCTCGGCCGCGCGGCGCGCGAGGGCACGCGCTGGCAGCGCGTGCTTCCGGGGGAGGTCACCGAACTCGACGGGCTCGCACTCGAGTACCTCGCCCCCGACTCGGCGTGGACCGCGTCGCTCGATGACCCCAATGAGGCCAGCACCGTGATTCGCGTGCGGCATGGCGCGATCCGCTTCCTGCTCACCGGCGACGCCGAGCGCGGTGAGGAGGAATGGCTGCTCGAACACGCCGCCGGATCGCTCGCCGCCGACGTGCTGAAGGTCGGGCATCATGGATCGTCGACGAGTTCGACCGACGCCTTCCTCACCGCGGTCGGCGCGCGGGTCGCCGTCGTCTCGGTCGGCGCGGCGAACAGTTACGGACATCCGAGTCCAGAGGTGATGCGGCGTCTCTCAGAGCGGGGCACCACGGTCCTCCGGACCGATCAGTTGGGCACGATCATCCTCCGATCCGACGGACGGTCGCTGGAAGCCGAGGCGGCGGGGCATCGTTGGCCGGTGGCACGAGCATTGCCGGAGTCGTGGTGAGGCGGCCACCTTTCCCCCGGTCGCTTCCCACCCGCTCGCACCGGAGCCGCACGCCGTGGTCCGACACACCGCCACATCGGTCGTCACGATCGACCGTTACATCATCGAACAGGAGCGGCGCTTCCCCGAGGCCACCGGGGACCTCTCCGGCATCCTCACCGAACTCGCCCTCGCGGCGAAGATGATCGCGAACAAGGTCCGGCTCGCCGGGCTCGCCGACATCCTCGGTGAGCACGGGGAGATGAACGTGCAGGGGGAGGCGCAGCAGAAGCTCGACGTCATCGCCAACGACATCATCGTCAAGGCGATGGACCACGGTGGGAAGCTTTGCGCGATGGCGTCGGAGGAGGAGGCGGACATCATCCGCATCCCCGACCACTTCAAGCGCGGACGCTACGCACTGCTCTTCGATCCCCTCGACGGTTCGTCGAACATCGATGTCAACGTTCCGGTGGGGACGATCTTCTCGATCCTGAGGAAGGTCACCACGGGAGAGGATGGGACGCTCGACGACATGCTGCAGCCGGGGGTGAAGCAGGTCGCCGCTGGATACGTGATCTATGGATCGAGCACGATGCTGGTCTACTCGACCGGGCAAGGCGTGCACGGCTTCACCCTCGACCCGTCGATCGGTGAGTTCCTGCTCTCGCATCCTGACATCAGGATCCCCGAGCACGGCCGCTATCTGAGCGTCAACGAGAGCTATGAGCAGAGTTGGGCCGATCCGGTCAAGGCGTTGATGCGGCGCTATCGCGGGCTCGACGGCAAGCGCGCCGCGATGAACGTGCGCTACGTCGGTTCGCTCGTCGCCGACTTCCACCGGAACCTCCTCGGCGGTGGGCTCTTCGCCTATCCGGCCAACGCGAAGAGTCCGAAAGGCAAGCTGCGGCTCCTCTACGAGTGCAATCCCCTCGCCTTCATCGTCGAACAGGCCGGGGGCGCGGCGACCGATGGGGTCCGGCGGATCCTTGACCTGCAGCCGACCGAACTCCACCAGCGCTCGCCCTACTTCGTGGGCTCCCGGGCCGACGTGGCCATCGCGACCGAGATCCTGGGCGCGAAGTGACGCAGTCCCCGTCGGGCATCCCGATCGAGCCGGTCTACCGTCCGGCTGCGCCGACCGACGACCATCGCGAACAGATCGGCGAGCCGGGGGAGTTCCCCTTCACGCGCGGCGTGCAGCCGACGATGTATCGCGGCCGTCTCTGGACGATGCGCCAGTATGCGGGCTTCGGCACCGCCGAGGAGACGAACGCGCGGTTCAAGCACCTCCTCGCCGCCGGCCAGACGGGGCTCTCGACGGCGTTCGACCTTCCCACGCAAATGGGACTCGACTCCGATTCACCGCGCGCCGCCGGCGAGGTGGGGCGCGTCGGCGTGGCGATCGACACGGTCGACGACCTGCACCTCCTGCTCGCCGGGATCCCGCTCGACAAGGTGTCGACGTCGATGACGATCAACGCGACCGCGGCCGTCCTCCTCGCGATGTACGTCGTGGTGGGGGAGGAGCGCGGCGTCGCGCGCGCCGCGCTCTCGGGCACGGTGCAGAACGATATCCTCAAGGAGTACATCGCCCGCGGCACCTACGTGTTCCCGCCCGAGCCTTCGCTCGCGCTGATCGCCGAGACGTTCCGGTTCTGCGCCGCCGAGGTGCCGAGCTTCAATCCGATCTCGATCTCGGGCTACCACATCCGCGAGGCCGGCGCGACGGCGGTGCAGGAACTGGCGTTCACCTTCGCCAACGCGCTCACGTACGTGCAGCGCGCGGCGGACGCCGGGCTCGCGGTGGACGCATTCGCCCCGCGGCTCAGCTTCTTCTTCGCCTGCCACAACGACCTGTTCGAGGAGGTCGCCAAGTTCCGCGCGGCGCGCCGGATCTGGGCGACGCTCATGCGCGCGCGGTATGGCGCCTCGGACGCGTCGTGCAAGCTGCGCTTCCACACGCAGACCGGCGGCGTGACGCTGACGGCGCAGCAGCCGCTCAACAACGTCGTCCGGGTCACCGTGCAGACGCTCGCCGCGACGCTCGGCGGCACGCAGTCGCTCCACACCAACGGGTACGACGAGGCGCTCGCGCTGCCGACCGCCGAGGCGGCGACGCTCGCGCTGCGGACGCAGCAGGTCGTCGCCCACGAGAGCGGGATCGCACAGACGGTCGACCCGCTCGCCGGCAGCTGGTACGTGGAAGCGCTGACCGACGAGCTGGAACGCCGAGCGCTCGCGCTGCTCGGTGAGGTCGAGGCTCGGGGCGGCTCTGCCCCGGCGATCGAGGCCGGCTTCTTCCAGGACGAGATCGGCCGCTCGGCGTACGAGTACCAGCTGGCGGTGGAGCAGGGCAGCACGGTCGTCGTCGGCGTAAACCGGTTCACCGACGGGGAGGCGCCGCCGATCATCCCGTCGCCCGACTTCGCGGCACTCGAGGCCGGGCAGCGCGCGCGGCTG
>JANNKK010000259.1:0-4919 GCA_031396245.1 Gemmatimonadaceae bacterium | reverse complement strand
CGTGCGGATCGGTCAGGTCACCCGCGACGAAGATGATCTCTGGCCGGAGCTCCTCGAGCAGGCGGCGCACGATCGCGACGTCCGGCGGCCCGATCGGATCCTTGCGGACCTCGCCGGTCTTGTAGAACGGCAGGTCGAGGAATCGCGCGGCCCGGTTCGATAGCCCGACCGTCTCGAGTCCGCTCACCGCCTCGGCCTCGCGGATCACCCGCTTCAAGTCGAGCACCGCCGGGATGTCGATGTCGCCCGGCTCCTTCTCGGTCAGTGACCCGAGCACGCTCGCGGAGAGTCGGCCCGCCTTCGCGGCATCGATCGTCCCGTCCTTGGCCAGGCGGGAGATGACATCCACGTAGCGGCGCACGTCGTGGTCGAAGACAGCGATGTTGCCGCTCGTCATGTACGCGACCGTGATGTCGTTCCCGTTCTCGACGAGTTTGCGAAGGATGCCCCCCATCGAGATCACGTCGTCGTCGGGGTGGGGGGAGAAGCAGATGATGCGCTTCCCGTGCGGGAGCTTCGACTTGCCGCGGATCTTGGCCCCGAGCGCGTTGAAGACGGTGCCGTTGATCGCGCCGGCGCTCCCCCCGCGCGCGAGGAGCGAGGAGAGCCGATGCTCGATGTAGTCGCCGGCGGTCAACTTCAGGATCGCCTTGCCGGCGGCCTGCGAGAGCCAGATCACCGCGCGGACGGTGAGGGCGTCGTCCCACTCGACCTCGCGGACGAGCCAGGGCGTCGCGAAGCGCGTGAGGTCGGCCGCGGCTGCGGCGTCGACGAAGAAGGTCGCGTTGGAGTGGCGCTGCAAGAACGTCGCGGCGACTTCGCGGTCCTCGGCCCCCTCGACGGCGCGCCGGACGATCCCTGCCTTGTGCTCGCCGGTCGCGAGGATGGCGATCTCGCGCGCCTCGAGGATCGTCGCCACCCCCATCGTCACCGCCTCGCGGGGGACGTTGTTCTCCCCGAAGAAGTCAGCCGCTGCGTCGCGGCGCGTGACGAGGTCGAGCGTTACCAGGCGGGTCCGCGTGTCGGCGCCGGAGCCGGGCTCGTTGAACCCGATGTGCCCCGTCTTGCCGATGCCGAGCAGTTGGAAGTCGATCCCCCCCGCTGCGCGGATCGACGCCTCGTAGGCCACCGCCGCGGTCGCGACCTCGTCGCGGGGGATGTCGCCGCGCGGGATGTGCACCCGGGAGCGATCTATGTCCACGTGGTCGAACAGGTTCTCCCACATGAAGCGGTGGTAGGAGTGCACGCTGCCCGGCGCCATCGGGAGGTACTCGTCGAGGTTGAACGTCTCGACCTGTCGGAAGCTCAGTCCCTCGTCGCGGTGGAGGCGCACCAGCTCGCGATAGACGCCGATCGGCGTCGATCCGGTGGCGAGGCCCAGGATGCAGCGCTTCCCCTGCGCCGCGCGCTCGCCGATGACCGCCGCGATGCGCTGCGCGACGGCACGGGCGAGCGTGTCCGAGTCGTCGAAGACCCGGGTGGGGATCCGTTCGAGCAGCGTCCGGACCTACCGGTTCGCGGTGACGTCCAGGAAGGGGCGGTTGGTCGCCGTCGTCGAGACGACGGTGATGTCACCCCTGGCGGTGACCGTGTACGTCCGACCGGCGACGAATGACACCGTCGTCCGGGAGATGGCGTTCGTGCCGACCCCCGCGTATCGCGTGCCGATGTTGTAGACCGCCGGAGGCACCGAGACGAAGGCGCTCCCACCCTTGTAGGTCATCTCAGCGCCCACCGTGAGCACCGCGAGCGTGGTCGCATCGGTGGCGTAGAGTGTCATCGGGTTCGCGTTGGAGCTCGCATGCACGAACCGCACGTACGCAACGGCGAAGTCGATGTCGGCGGGATACGTGTCCTCGAGCACGAAGCTGTCGCTGGTCTTGGCGATGGTGTTGTAGAAGCCACTCATGTAATAGGAGTAGCTCTTGCCGACATCGAGTGTCGCGTTGGCCGTCGCGATCACGAGGTCCTTGTCCACCGTCGCCGCGATCTTGCCGGTGAGGGCATGGGCGCCCGGAGCGATCGAGGAGTAGAAGCCCCCCGATCCCACGCTCCCGTACGCCACGCCCGACGTCGACTCCACGCCGGTCGTCGAGCTGATCGCCGTCATCTTCGTCGCGTCCGCATAGAAGTTCACTTGCGGGGCGTTGACGCCGAAGTTATGGAACTTGATCCGCGAGCCGAGCTCCGGACCGGTGATGGTCTGGACCGCATTCTCCTCGCAGCCGACGAGGAGGACCGCGCCCAGCAGCGCCGCGAGGGTTCTCGATCGAGTCATTGGTCGATTACGGTTGGGTGATCCACAACGGCACGGTGTGGTAGTTCAGTTCGAGCCCGCCGATCGCCTCGAGGGCGGGGCGGTTCCAGACGTACTCGGAGTTGAACCGCGGCCGGATGCGCTGGACCGGCAGTCCTCCGTTGTCCGGGTAGAGCGAGGTCGGCAGCGTGAAGCCCGGGAACACCTGCACGGTGCTCGCTGGGTCGATGTCCGTGTAATTGAACCGGCGCATGTCCATCCAGATCTCGTTGTGCCCCCAGCCCCACTGCGCGATGTACTTCTGCGACATGATGCGTGTCATCGTCAGTCCCGCCGCCGTGGCCGGGATGATCGCCGGGGCCGCGAGGTAGGCGGCCTTCTCCGCCGCGCTGATCTGCGTCGGGGTCTGGCTGTTGTCGAGGTTCCGCGCGTTCACGAAGTCGATGTGCGCCGACACGCCGGCGGTGTAGGCCGTCAGTGCCGTCGGCAGGTCAGCCGAGCGATACGCCGCCTCGGCCTTGATGAACTGCAGTTGCGAGTACGTCATGATCGGGATGCGTGCCCGGTCGGCGAAGAGGTACCGCCCGGGAAGCGTGAGCCCGCCGGAGGCAGCGTAGCCGTGGAAGTTGTTCGGTTGCTGCGCCGTCGTGAGCGCGCCGAAGCCGACGATGTTGGGATCGAGCCCGCGATACGCCCCGTCCGGCGACGGCGCGAGCATGCGACTCATCCGCGGATCCACCACGCCGCCGAACTGGGTCCCGTTCATCAGGTTCAGGACGAACAGGGTCTGGCGGTAGAGCGTGATGTTGCCACGCGTGCGGCCCCAGAAGTTGATGTCGTCGTTCTGCGTGCCGGGGTACGTGATCAGGGCGTCGTCGGCCGCGCCGACGAAGGAGAGGTTCACCTCGGCGATGACCGCCGCCGGATCGTACGTCGCCTTGTTGGAATAGTGGTTCAGGCTGAGCGCCTTCAACCCGTGCGCGAGCTTGAGCCACTTCGTGCGATCACCGTTGTAGACCTTGTCGGTGCGCCCGAGGTAGAGCGCGTCCACCGCGCCGTCAGTGCGGTTCAGCAGCACGATCGCCGAGTCGAGCAGGCGCTGGACCTCGTCGTACGCGTCCTCTTGCGTGTCGTAGTTGAAGCTGAAGGTGTTCTGGTTGATCGCCTCCTGGACGATGATCTCGCCGTGGAGGTCGGTCAGCACCTGCCATCCCCACGCCTTGAGGACGTACCCGACGCCGAGGAGGTCCCAGCGCTGCTCGGCCTCGGCCAGGGTGATCATGTCGACGAGATTCTGGCCGAAGCTCCAGTACACGTCGCGCCACTGCTGCGCCCCATTGTCGCTCGAGGGGTCGTAGCCCATCCGGTCCCAGGTCGTGACGACGGTACTCGTCAGCATCCACTGTTGCGTGTAGCGGCCGACGAAGCGGCCGTCGAACTGCGGCGAGGTCGCCATCCAGTGCAGCATCGGGGCGAGGTACAGGTTCGCCGAGACCGTCTGGGGACCGTTAGGGTTGGTGTTGACGTCGAGGAAGCTCTCGCACGCCGTCGCGGGAAGGAGCAGCGCCGCCAGGGCGAACGCGCGGATGTGGTGTTGGCGTGTCATGTTCAGAACCCCACCTTGAGGCCGAAGCTGAAACCGCGCGGGACCGGGAAGTTGCCGTAGTCGATGCCAGCGGCACCGGAACCGCCGACCGCCGCGGTGTTGCCGTTCACGATCGGATCGAGCCCGGAGTAGTTGGTGAAGACGAAGAGGTCGGTCGCGGTGACGAAGACGCTCGCGTTCCGCGCATTCAGCCAGGAGGGAGGCAACTGATAGCGAATCGTCACGTCCTTGAGTCGCACCCAGTTGATGTCCTTCTCGATGAAGAGCTCCTCGCTCATCGCCGTGTAGTACGCCGGCTGGGTCGCCGGGATCACGACGATGTTGTTCGGCGTCGGGGTGGCGCTGTTCTCCCGCCCGTCGCGCAACACGCCGGGAATGACCCGCGGCTCCTCGCGGTCGAGCGTCCGCATGCTGAGGCCGCGCGCGGTCAGGTAGTGCTCGGTCCCGTTCAGCACGTCGCCCCCCTTCCGGATGTCGAGCAGGAAGTCGAGCGAGAACTTGTCCCACCGGAAGGTGTTCGAGATGCCCATCGTGAAATCGGGCGTCCGGTCGTAGCCGGCATCGATGAAGTTCGCCGACCGCAGTGGGAGGCCCGTCGTCGGATCGATCAGCAGGTCGCCGGCGGTGTTCCGAAGATAGAAGAGACCGGTGAGGGAGCGGGTCGAGAGGCCGGGCTGCGTGCCGTTGCGGACGTTGCCGTAGAGCCAGGTGTCGGAGACGTACGACTCCGGCAGGGCGTTCGGCAGTTCCCTCGTGTAGCCGAAGGAGTGGTCGAAGTTGACCAGCGCGTCCCACGAGAAGCGGTCGGACTCCCAGGGCGTCCCGCGCACCGTGATCTCGGTGCCGTAGTTCGACGTGACCGCGCCATTCAGGTTGAAGAGGATGAAGCCGGTCGCGTAGCTCCCGCGGATGTCGTTGACGATCTGGTCCTTCGTTTGCTTGCGGTACCAGGTCACATCGAGCCCAATACGGTCCTGAAAAAGGCCCAGTTCGGTGCCGAACTCGTACGACTTGGCAAACTCCGGCTTCAACTCCAGGTTCGGACCGGTGAAGCCG
>JANNKK010000236.1:0-20222 GCA_031396245.1 Gemmatimonadaceae bacterium | reverse complement strand
CACGAGCACTTCCTCGGGGGCATCCTCGACCTCGAGCCGGATCGTGGCATCGGGCGGGAGGATCGTCGGCCGGAGGGCGAGGGTGTGCGGCGCCACCGGGGTCGCGATGATCGAGTCGAAGCTCGGCACCACGATCGGTCCGTTCGCCGACAGCGAGTACCCGGTCGAGCCCGTCGGGGTCGAGAAGACCACGCCGTCGGCGGCAAAGGCCGCGAGCAACTCATCGTTCACGAAGATCCGCATCCGGAGCACGCGCGCGAATCCCCCCTTGTGGACCACGACATCGTTGAGCGCGCGGAGCTTCACCCCGACTGCGCCGCCGGTCATATGGGTCGCGGCAGCAAGGGCCATCCGCGGCTGCACGGTGTGGTCGCCGCGGGCGAACGCCGCAAAGGCTTGCGGGAAGTCGTCGTGGCTGCAGGTCGTGAGGAATCCGAGCTTGCCGAGGTTCACCCCGAAGATCGGGACCGGTGCGCCGTCGAGGAATCGCGCCGCGCGCAGGAGCGTGCCATCGCCGCCGAGCGCGAGCAGTGCATCCACCTGGTCGGGACGCGCGAGCCTGACGTCGCTCCCCGCCTCCGCGAGCAGGGACTCCTCGTAGGCGAGCGAGTAGCCGTGCGCCGGCGCCTCGCGCGCGAGGAAGCGAAGGATCTCGCTGAGTCCCTCGTAGCCGTCGTGGCCGATGACGCCGAGCCGGGTGGTCACCCGGCGAGCGCCTCGCTCTCGTGCAGGGCGCGAACGCGCGCCGCGATGCCGGCGGCGTCGAGCCCGCACTCCTTGAGCTGCCGTGCGCGCGAGGCGGCGTATACGATCCGGTCCGGCGCGCCGTGCGCGTGCACCTTCACCGCCGACTCCATCGCACCCACCACCGACGCGAGGTACGCGCCGAAACCGTTCACGACCGTGCCCTCCTCGACGACCAGCAGGTGTTGGTGCGACGCGACGAGCGCCCTGAGCGTCGCGACGTCGTAGGGCTTGAGGAATCGACAGTTGACCACCGTCACCGGCAGACCCTCGGCCGCGAGCTCCGCCGCCGCCTTCATCGACTGCGCGACCATCGTGCCGACCGCGAGCACCGCCACCTGCTCACCCCTGCGAAGGATCTCCCACGACCCGTACGGCACCGCGGGGATCGCCTTCGCGTGCGGAACGAGGTCGGGCGCGACGTCGCGCGGATAGCGCATGCTGAAGGGGCCGGTCGTGTGGGCGATCGCGGTGCGCAGGAGCCCCACCAGCTCCGTCCCGTCCTTAGGCGCCGTCACCGTCATCCCCGGCACCGCGAGCATGTACGCGATGTCGTAGAGCCCACCGTGCGTCTCGCCGTCCTCGCCGACGAGTCCGGCGCGGTCCATCGCGAAGATCACCGGCAGGGATTGGATCGCGACGTCGTGGATGATCGAGTCGTACGCGCGCTGCAGGAAGGTCGAGTAGATCGCCGCGACGGGATGCACACCACGGGTCGCCATCCCGGCGGCGAAGGTGATCGCGTGCGCCTCGGCGATGCCGACGTCGAAGAAGCGAGCCGGGTGTTGTTTCGCGACGACGTTCGTGCCGGTCCCGCTCGGCATCGCCGCCGTGATCGCGATGACCTTCGGGTACTCGTCCATCAACTCGGCGAGGGCTTTGCCGAAGATCGCCGTGTAGTTGGGGTTCGCGGTCGAGACCTTCAGCTGCTTGCCGGTGGCGGGATCGTGGCCGGGCGGCAGTGCGTGCCATTTCTCGCCGTGCTCCCCGGCGGGGAATCCCTTCCCCTTCGTCGTGATCACGTGGACGAGTCGCGGGCCCTTGAAGGCGCGCACCGCCTTGAAGGTCTCGATCATCTGCGGGATGTCGTGGCCGTCGATCGGGCCGAAGTAGCGGAAGCCGAGTTCCTCGAAGAGCACGCCCGGCGTCAGGAACGCCTTCACCGACTCCTCCCATCGCCGCACCAGCGCGCCAGCGTCTTTGAAGAGTCCCGACGAGTGATCCACCCAGTCGCCGATCGCGGTCCGGAGCCGGTTGTAGATCGGGTTCCGCTGCACCGAGGTGAGGTATTTGTGCATCGCGCCGACGTTCGGGGCGATGCTCATCTCGTTGTCGTTCAGCACGACGATGAAGTCCCGCTCGGTCGCCCCGGCGTTGTTGAGAGCCTCGTACGCGAGGCCGGACCCGAGCGATCCATCACCGATCACCGCCGCGACCTTGAAGTCCTCGCCATTCAGGTCGCGCGCGGCCGCCATCCCGAGTGCGGCCGAGATCGACGTGGCGGCGTGACCGGCGCCGAAGGTGTCGTACTCGCTCTCGGTCCGCTTGAGGAAGCCGGAGAGGCCTCCCTCCTGCCGCAGCGTGTCCATCCGCCCCTTCCGGCCCGTCAACACCTTGTGCGGATAGCCCTGGTGCCCGACATCCCAGACGAGCAGGTCGCGCGGCGTATCGAAGGCGACGTGCAGCGCGATCGTCAGTTCGACGACGCCCAATCCCGCACCGATGTGTCCCCCCGTCACCGAGCAGGTCTCGATGAGGAAGTCACGGAGCTCCTGCGCCAGCTGCCGCAGCTCCTCCGGGGACATCTCACGGAGGTCGGCGGGGCTTCGGACGCGGTCGAGCAGGGTCATCGGAACAGGAGGGAGAGGAGGGACGGCGTAGGTTGTATCAGCGAACGAGCCGGCGCCAGAGCGCCGCGCTGGAATGGCGAGTCAGGAGCGCCGGGCCACGACGAATCGAGAGAGGGCATCGAGCTCCGGCGAGAGGAGGCCTTCGCCGATCAACGCCTCGCGCGCCTCGAGGGCGAGGGACTCCGCGCGCGCCTTCGCCCCCTCGATCCCGAGGAGCGCCGGATAGGTGCTCTTCCGAAGGTGCAGGTCCTTCCCCGCGGTCTTGCCGAGCTCGTCGGTGGTCGCCGTGAGGTCGAGCACATCGTCGGCGATCTGGAAGGCGAGTCCGATCGCCGCCCCATACCGCACGAACGCCGCGAGCCGGGCCGAGTTCACCCGCGCCGCGAGCGCGCCGATCCGCATCGAAGCCTCGATCAGCGCACCCGTCTTCGCCCGATGGACGCGCTCCAGTTGCGCGAGGTCGAGGGCGATCCCCTCCCCTTCGAGGTCGAGGAGCTGCCCACCGATCATCCCCCCCGCACCGGCCGCTCGCATCAGCGTGCGCACGACATCGGCCGAGGCGACATCGTCGAGCCCGAGCTCCCGACAGGCATCGAGCGCGGCCCGCGCCGCGAGCGGGACCATCGCCGTCCCGGCGGCGGTCGCGGCGCGAACGCCGAAGACCATATGGACCGTGGGCCGCCCTCGACGCATCGCGTCGTCGTCCATGCAAGGCAGGTCGTCGTGGACGAGGGAATAGGCGTGGACGACCTCGACCGAAGCGGCGAGGGCGCTCGGGTCCCCCTCCCCGCCGCCGGCGCGGAACGCCGCGAGCACGAGGATCGCGCGCAGGCGCTTCCCCTCGCCGGCGAGGGAATAGCGGATGGCGTCGGGCACCGCCCCCGTGGAGCCGCCGAGGTAGCGCTCGGCGAGTACCTCCAGCGCGCGGTTGACCGCCCCGCGCTCAGCCGCGAAGTCCAGCGACTCCGCTTCGACGATCCTCACTCCTTCACCTCGAAGACCCCTTCGGCCTGCTCGATCAGCGTCCTCACCTTTCCCTCGGCGTCGCCGAGCGCCGCCTTGGCCTCCCGCAGGTGCGCGATGCCCTCCTCGAAGAGCTTCAGCGCCTGCTCGAGTGGGAGGTCGTCGCTCTCGAGCTTGGCGGCGATCTGCTCGAGACGGGTCAGGTTCTCTTCGAACGTCATCGGGACTCCGGGAGATGCGGGCCGTCGGGGTGTACCGACTCCGCGGTGGCGCGCACGCGTCCATCGCGGAGCAGGAGGTCGAACCGCGTGCCGGTCGCGAACGCCGCGCGCGCTGGAAGTGTCCTGCCGTCGAGCCCCTGCGCCACCGCGAAGCCGCGACCGAGGACTTCCAGCGGCGAGAGCGCGTTCAGCGTGCCGGCGAGGGTGGCGAACCGCGCCTTGCGTCGCTCGACGGCTCGCTCGGCGGTCCGCGCGATCGTGGCGACGAGTTGCTCGGTACGCGCCCGGCGGCGCTCGCTCACCCGTCGCGCGCGGAGGGCGAGTCCCTCGGCGCGTCGGCCGAGTTCGCGACGCTCGACGAAGACACGATCCTGCAGCGCGTCGGCCATCGACCCCGCCAACTGCGCCACCTGCAGCCGCACTTCGGCGAGTACCGGCACGGCGGCCTCAGCCGCGGCGCTCGGCGTCGCAGCGCGCAGATCGGCGACGAGGTCGGCGATCGTGACGTCTGTCTCGTGGCCGACGGCGGAGATGATCGGCACCGGTGACGCGGCGATGGCGCGCGCGACGCCCTCGTCGTTGAAGGACCAGAGGTCCTCGCGGGATCCTCCACCGCGCCCGATGATGCAGAGGTCTGGGGCGCGGAGCCCGGGCGTTGTGCCGGCCGCCACCCAGCGGCTGAGCCTGCCGAGCGCGGCGACGAGGGACTGTGGTGCCCCCTCCCCCTGCACGAGCGCCGGGATCACAACGAGGTCGATCCCAGGATGCCGGCGATGCGTGACGGCGACGATGTCGCGGAGCGCGGCCCCTTCGCTGCTGGTGATCAGGGCGATCGTGCGCGGGAAGCGCGGCAACCGCCGCTTGCGCGCGGGGTCGGTGAGGCCTTCCCGCTCGAGCTTCGCCTTCAACTCGTCGAACTGCTTCTTCCAGAGTCCCTCCCCCTCGGCCTCGATCGCCGTGATGGAGAACTGCAGCTGTCCGCGCGCCGGATAGACCGTCACCTGACCGCGCGCCACCACCTGCATCCCGTCGGTCGGCTTGGCGGGGATGCGCGACGTCGCGCCGCGCCAGACGACGCAGGAGAGCTGTGCCGCCTCGTCCTTGAGCGTGAAGTACCAGTGACCGCTCGGGTACGCCTTGAAACCCGAGATCTCCCCCTTCACCCAGAGCGGGACGAACGCACCCTCGAGGACCGTCTTCGTCTCGCCGGTGAGCCAGGCGACGGAGACCGGTTCGGCCGCGGAGCCGCCGGGGACGGTCAGTTGCACGCTGGCCTCAGCCGCCGCTCGCGAGCCGCGCCGCGCGCACGGTGTTCGCGAGGAGCATCGCGATCGTCATCTGACCGACGCCACCGGGCACCGGGGAGATCTTCGACGCGACCTGGCTCACCTCGTCGAACTTCACGTCCCCGACAATCCGGTACCCCTTCTTGGCCAAGGGGTCATCGATGCGATTGATCCCGACGTCGATCACCACCGCGCCCGGCTTCACCATCGCGGCGGTGACCATCTCCGGCTTCCCGATCGCGGCGATGAGGATGTCGGCGCGACGCGTGTGCGAGGCGAGATCCTTGGTCCGCGAGTGACAGATCGTCACGGTGCAATCGGCGTTCTTCCCGCTCTGGATGAGCAGCGCCGCCATCGGCTTCCCGACGATGTTGCTCCGTCCGAGGATGACGGCGTCCTTCCCCGACGTCTCGACCCCCGCTTCCTGCAGCATCACCATCACGCCGGCGGGCGTGCAGGGCGCGAAGCCGTCGACGTCACCGGTGAAGAGCTTGCCGACGTTGAAGGGATGGAACCCGTCGACGTCCTTCGCCGCGGCGATCCGACGGATCACCTTCTGCGAATCGATCTGCTTGGGGAGCGGCATCTGCACCAGGATCCCGTGCACGAAGGGATCGGCGTTCAGTCCGTCCACCACCGCGAGCAGTTGCTCCTCGCTCGTCGTTGCCGGGAGGCGGATCGACCGTCCGTGCATCCCCGTCTCCAGGCAGGCGCGCTCCTTGCTCGCCACATACACCTGGCTCGCCGGATCGTCGCCGACGAGCACGGCGGTCAGACCGGGCGTGACGCCGCGCGCCTTGAGCGCCGCGGTGTCGGTGGCGACCTGCGCTCGGACCTTCTTGGCGATCGCGACGCCGTCGATCAGTTCAGCGGGCAATGTCGGAGGCCCTCTTCTCTCGGATGGCGACGACCTTGATCTGGCCCGGGTACTGGAGCTCGGATTCCACGCGCCGCGCGATCTCCTCGGTCAAGGACTGCATCCGCGCATCGTCGACGCCATCTGGGTCGACGATGACCCGGATCTCGCGCCCCGCCTGGATCGCGAAGACGCGGTCGACGCCCTTGTAGCTCGCGGCGATCTTCTCGAGGCCTTCGAGCCGCTTCACGTAGGTCTCGAACGCCTCGCGCCGCGCCCCCGGCCGCGACCCCGAGATCGCGTCGGCGGCCTGGACGAGCACCGAGACCTCGCTCTCGTGCGGCACGTCGTCGTGGTGGGCGGCGATGCAGTTCACGACGAGCGGATGCTCCCCGTACTTGGTCGCGACCTCGACGCCGAGCTGCACGTGCGTGCCCTCGTGGTCGTGCGTGAGCACCTTGCCGATGTCGTGCAGCAGCGCGCCGCGCTTCGCCATCGTCACATCAAGGCCGAGCTCCGCTGCCATGATCCCGGCGAGGAACGCCACTTCCTTCGAATGGAAGAGGATGTTCTGCCCGTACGAGGTCCGCCATTTCATCCGGCCGATCATCTTGATGATCTCCGGGTGGAGGCCGGTGATCCCGACCTCGTACGCCGCTTGTTCGCCGGTCTCGATGATTCCGGCCTCGACTTCCTTCTTCGACTTCTCGACGACCTCCTCGATCCGCCCCGGGTGGATGCGCCCGTCGGCGACGAGCTTCTCCAGCGCGAGCCGCGCGAC
The DNA here is from genome assembly GCA_031396245.1 of Gemmatimonadaceae bacterium. Classification (GTDB taxonomy): domain Bacteria; phylum Gemmatimonadota; class Gemmatimonadetes; order Gemmatimonadales; family Gemmatimonadaceae; genus Pseudogemmatithrix. Next base: position 13,521 of record JANNKK010000236.1, on the reverse strand, counting down.
CTCGCGCCGCACCGGGTCGAAGCAGGAGACCACCACCGTGTCGGGCGTATCGTCGATGATCACGTCGACCCCGGTCGCGAGTTCGAAGGCGCGGATGTTGCGCCCCTCGCGGCCGATGATGCGCCCCTTCATGTCGTCCTTGGGGAGCGCCACCGCGCTCGCCGTGATCTCCGCCGTATGCTCGGCGGCGATCCGCTGCACGGCGAGGGCGACGATCTTCTTCGCCTCGCGGTCGGCGTTGCGCTTGGCGCTCTCGCGGATCTCGCGCAGCCGGTTCGCCGCGTCGGCGTGGGCCTCCTCCTCGAGGCGACGCACCAGTTCCGCCTTGGCGTCGGCGGCCGAGAGTCCGGCGAGCTGTTCGAGCCGGCGCCGCTCCTCGCCGATCAGCGTGTCGAGTTCGCCCTGCCGATCGTCGAGGGTCTTCTCACGGCGCCCGAGCTCACTCGCGCGGCGGCTGAGATCCTTCTCCTTCGTGTCGACGAGGTCGACCTTCTTGTCGAGCTGCTGCTCCCGCTCGACGACCCGCTTCTCCTCGCGCTCGAGTTCCTCGCGGCGCTTGCGCGCCTCGACCTCCCAGGACTCGCGCACCTTCATCAACTCTTCCTTCCCGGCGAGCACCGACTGCTTGCGCGCGTTGTCGGCGTCCCGCTCCGCCTCGGACTTGATCCGCTTGCCGACCTGGTCGGCCGCTTCGCCAGCAGCGCGCCGCTCCGCGTCCTCGGCCGCCCGGCCAGCCTTGCGCCCGAAATGGAAAGCGACCGGAAGGGCTGCCGCCAATGCGGCGCCGATCGCGATCGCGATATACGTCACGAGGTTCATTTGTACGCTCTATTCGCAGGGCGGCCACCGGGCGCCGCGTTCGCTATTGAAAGCGCGACAGATCCGCCCAGTACCCGCACTCTTCCAGCGGCCGGCCATCCGGTCGAGCGCCGACGAAGGGCGCTGGGCGGGATGGGCTAACTGCCGGGAGCGCTTGCACCTACGTCACCGCGCACCCACTCGAATGGAAGCTAGGTCGCTACGCCACAAAAGGCAACGCGACCGGGCCTCAGCGCGCCTCAGCGCCCCTTAGCGGTCCGCGGTTTCTCCACGCTTTCCCGGCGGCAGCCACCGCCTGAGCTCGCCCGCGAGCCGCTGCATCTCCCCCGAGACCTCCTCCTGTGCCACCCGCTCGCGGAAGAGCTCGTCGGTGATGCTCATCGCCGCGAGGATTGCGGCCTTGCCGGGGTCCGTGATCGAGGGATTCTCGAGCACCCGCCGGATCGCCGTATCCACGTGCGACGCGATCGCGCGGGTGTGCTCGGGCGGCAGGTCGCTCCGGATCGTGTACTCCTCGCCGACGATCCGCACCTTCGTCGAGTAGGTGCTCACGGGGTGCCTCCGAGCGCGTGCTGCTGGCGGAGGAATCGCACGCGGTCGAGCATCGCGCGCGTGCGCTCTCCCGCCGTGGAGAGTCGCGCGCGCAGCCGCGCGTTCTCGACTTGGAGCGCGGCCACGCGATCCTCGGCCGAGGCATCTCCCGCCGGCGACGCACCGAGCGCCTTCAGTCGCGCCTCGGCCTGCTGCGCGCGCTTCCGGAACATGGAGAGTTCGTCGCCGAGGTTCCGGACGAGATGTTCGAGGTCGCGGAACGCCGCCGCGGCCGCCCTGTCAGCTGGAGCGAGGTCGGACACCGAGCTGGCCCTCCAAGGACTTCAGGATCTGGGACCGACGTCCGTCGATCTCCTTGTCGCGTAGAGTGCGGTCGGGGTGCCGGAAGGTCAATCGCCACGCGAGCGATCGCATCCCAGCGGGAACGCCAGGGCCGCGGAACTCATCGAAGAGCGCACACTGCTCGAGCTGCGCGCCACTCGACTCGCGGAGCACGCGCTCCACCTCGGCGGCGGCGAGCGTCTCGGGCACGAGCAGCGCGAGGTCGAACTCCGCGGCGGGCGTCGTCGGCAGCGCGCGGAATCGCACGGAGGGCGCGGCCGCACTCGACCTCGGCGCGTGATGCGCGTGCGACCCCTTCCCCGCCACCGGTTCGTTGTCCACGACGCCGAGCGAGAACTCGATCCCGAACGCCGGCTTCGCCCAGACCGGCGCGTCGAGTGGCAGCTGACGCACGACGCCGCGCGGCGCACCGTCGACCTGGATCGTCCAGAGCGCGTCTCCATCCGTCGCGGCGGGCAGGATGGCCGCAGTCGCTGCCGGGAACGCGATCCGCAGGAGCCGCTCGGCGAGCGCCTTCGCGTCCCACGCATCAAACGCGGGCGGTTGCGGCTCGGTGAAATGCGAGGGACGGCGGGCGCCCATCAATAGGACGCCGACGTGCTGAGACTCCGTCGGGAGTTGTCCGCTGCGCGGCGCGAACACGTCGCCGATCTCGAAGAGCCGCACGTTCCCCTGCATCCGGTTCAGGTTGTACTCGGCGCGGCGAGCCAGCGAGTCGAGCACCGACCCGCGCAGGTAGGGCTCATCCTCGCCAAGGGGATTCTGCACGCGGACCAAGTCGCCCGGTCCCGCCGTGAAGGGGAGCGGCCGGGTCTCCAATAGCCCCTCGCCGACGAGGAACTCGCGCAGGGCGCGATACGCTGTGTACAGCGGATGGTCCGGCACCGATCCCGGTCGTGCACTCTTGAGCTCGTCGGATAGGCGGTCGAACCCTCGGAGGCGCGCGACCTCCTCGATGAGGTCGACCTCGTGGAGGACGTCGAGGCGCCACGACGGCGCGGTCACGGAGAGCGTTCCCGGCGAGGCGCCGGCGCGCACCGCGAACCCGACCGACTTGAGGTGGCGCGTGATCTCCTCGCTCTCCACCGGGTCGCCGAGGAGTTGCGAGACGCGAGCGGGGCGGAGGGTCACGGGTCGACCGGTCGGCGTGCTCTCTCCCACGTGGATCAGCGATTCCACCGCACCCCCGCCGACCCGCGCGATCAGGGCCGCGCCGAGCCCGAGCATCTCGCCGACCGCCGCGCCGTCGATGCCGCGCTCGAAGCGGTAGCTCGCGTCGGTCGAGAGCCCGACGCCGCGCCGCGTCGCGCGCACGGGCCGCGGTGCGAACTCCGCCACTTCGAGCAGCACACGCGACGTCGCGTCGGTGACCTCGCTCGACCGTCCACCCATCACGCCGGCAAGTGCCGTCGGCCCTGCGCCGTCGGCGATCACGAGCATACCCGGTGCGAGCGCGCGTTCCACACCGTCGAGCGTCGTCAGTTTCTCCCCGGCGCGCGAGCGGCGCACACCGATCGCGCCCTTGGCAACGCGGTCGGCGTCGAAGGCGTGCATCGGTTGGCCGAACCCGTGCAGCAGGTAGTTCGTCGCGTCGACGAGATTGTTGATCGATCGCCCACCGATGCTCTCGACACTCGCCTTGAGCCACGCCGGACTCGGTCCGACCTTGAGTCCGGAGATCAGGGCGATGCCGTATTGCGGGCAATCGGCGCGATCCTCGATCGTGACGGTGAAGCCCGCGCCCTTCGCTTCGCGCTCCCCACGCTCGACCGATCGGGGCAGCTGCGGCAGGCCCTCTATCTCTCTCGGGCGGCGCAGCGGGATGCCGGTGAGGGCGGCGATCTCGCGAGCGACGCCAAGGTGCGAGAGGAGATCCGGGCGGTTGGGCAGCACATCGACGAGGAGGCGCACGTCCCCCGACGGGAGCACCGCGAGCAGCGGCGTGCCGGGCGCCGCCTCGGTCGTCAGCGCGAGGATCCCCTCGTGATCGTCGCCGAGTCCGAGCTCGCGCGCCGAACAGATCATCCCGTTCGAGGTGAACCCTCGGATCTTCCGCTTCTCGATCAGGAGACCGCCAGGCATCACCGTGCCAGTCCGCGCGAACGGGTACTTCGCGCCGACCTCGACGTTCGGTGCGCCGCAGACGACCTCGAGCGGCGTCCCTGAGCCGTCGTCCACCTTGTTGAAGGAGAGCTTGGTCTCGGGGATGCGCTCGCTCTCGAGCACACGCCCCACGACGAACGGGGCAAGATCGGCCCGCAGATGCTCGAACCCCTCGACCGTCGCAACGTGCGCGGTCAGGAGGTCGCGCACCTCTTCGGGGGTGCGACCGTGCGGCACGAACCGCAGCAACCACTCGTGCGAGATGTTCATCGGGCGAACTGCTCGAGGAACCGCACGTCGGAATCGTAGAGCAGGCGGATGTCCGGGATCGCGTGGCGCGACAGCGCGGTGCGCGCTGGTCCCATCCCGAAGGCCCAGCCAGTGAAGCGTTCGCTGTCGAGCCCGGCGGCCTCGAGTACCGCCGGATGCACCATCCCCGAACCGATGATCTCAATCCATCCCGATTGCTTGCACACCGCGCAACCGCTTCCGCCGCAGACGCCGCACTGCACGTCCATCTCGGCGCTCGGCTCGGTGAAGGGGAAATGGCTCGGGCGGAACCGCGTGCGCGTGCCGGCGCCGAAGTAGCGCCGCGCGAAGTGCGTCAGCGTCGCCTTGAGGTCGGCGAAGGTCACGCCTTCGTCCACGACGAGCCCCTCGACCTGCGCGAACATCGGCGCATGCGAGGGATCGAAGAAGTCGCGGCGGTAGACATTCCCTGGGGCGAGGATACGGATCGGCGGCGGGTACTGCTGCATCGTCCGGACCTGCACCGGAGAGGTGTGCGTGCGCAGCACCTGCCCCTCACCCAGATAGAGCGTGTCGTGCAGGTCCATCGCCGGATGATCGGCGGGGAAATTCAAGGCGCCGAAGTTGTACCACGCGTGCTCGGCCTCGGGGCCGAGGGCGACGCTGAAGCCGAGCTCGCGGAAGATCGCGACGACCTCGTCGATGACGAGCGAGACGGGATGCACCGCGCCTCGCCAGCGCTCGCGTCCGGGCATCGTGAGGTCCATTCCGGGACCGCGATCCGTCGTTGCCGCGAGCTCGGCCCGTCGCGCCTCCAACAACTCCTCGATCCGGACCTTCGCCGCGTTCGCACGCTGCCCGGCCTCGCGGCGGTCCTCCTTCGCCAGCGCGCCGAGGCCGCCGATGATCTCCGTGAGGCGACCCGACTGGCGGCCGACGAGGGAGTTGCGGGCCTCGGTCCATTCGTCGAGGGTGGATGCGGCGGCGAGGCGCGAGGGGGCCTCGGCGACCACGGCGTCCAGCGCTTCGAGAAAGTCTTTCAGCTGCATGAACGGCAGATGGGGGATGGGAGATGGGAGATGTAAGGTAAAACCGAAGAGGGGTGCGGGGTCAGGGCGCGAACGCAGAACGGCGGCGCCGGAGCTGTCTCCGACACCGCCGTTCCTCCAATCTCACATCTCCCATCTCACATCTTCTTGGTCGCTTCCCGTGCCTTGTCGGCAAGCATCGCGAACGCCGCGGCATCCTTCACCGCGAGGTCGGCGAGGATCTTCCGGTCGACTTCGATGCCGGCGGACTGGATCCCGCTGATGAAGGCGCTGTAGGTCATCCCATTGAGACGGGCGGCGGCGTTGATGCGCACGATCCAGAGGCGACGGAAGTCGCGCTTCTTGGCCTTGCGATCCCGGTAGGCGTAGAGCCAACCGCGCTCGACCGTCTCCTTCGCGGCCTTCCAGAGCTTGGACCGGCCGCCGAAGGCGCCCTTGGCCGCCTTCATGATCTGCTTCTTGCGCTTGAGACGCGCGACGTTCGACTTGACGCGTGGCATGGTCGGGTCTCCTTAGGCCTGCAGTAGGCGCTTCATTCGCTTCACATCGCCGTTGGTCGCGACGGTCGTCGGCCGACGGAGATTGCGCTTCCGCTTGCTGGTCTTCTTGGTGAGGATGTGGCTCTTGTACGCTTTCAGGCGACGCACCTTGCCCTTCCCCGTGATGGAGAAGCGCTTCTTGGCACCCTTGTGGGTCTTCATCTTCGGCATGTATCCGCCTCGTTCCTTATTTCGGCGTGAGGATCATCGTGAGGGCCTTCCCTTCGAGCTTCGCTGACGTCTCGATCTTCGCAACGTCGGCGAGCGCGGTGGCGACCCGTTCGACCACGGCCATGCCGAGCTCCGGATGAGCGATCTGCCGGCCGCGGAACATCAACGTCACCTTCACCTTGTTGCCGTCCCCGATGAAGCCACGCGCCTTATTGGTCTTCGTGTCGAAGTCGTGCTTCTCGATGCCGGGACGGTACTTCACTTCCTTGAGCTGGATCACGTGCTGTTTCTTCTTCGCCTGCCGAGCCTGCTTGGCCTGCTCGAACTTGTATTTGCCGTAGTCCATCACCCGGACCACCGGGGGGCGAGCCAGCGGCGCGACCTCCACGAGGTCGAGCCCGGCCTCCACCGCCAGATTCAGCGCCACATCCACTTCGAGCACGCCGAGCTGCGCGCCGTCGGCGCCGATCACACGAACCGGACTGATCCGGATCTGCCGGTTGATGCGGGGGCCTCGCTTGGTGGTGTCCTGGATACGCGACTCCTGACGCAGGGGTAAAGAAGAAACGCGGACCCCAGTTGCTGGAGCCCGCGTAGCGGCCCGCCCCGCATCGGTGACGTCACCGTGGGGCTGGATGCCTCGGACTCCTGCAGCACGACGCCGAATAACGAGTGGCGAAGGCCAGAGGGTGGGGCGAGCATACGCTCACCCACTTTGCTGATTGTGACCTAAAGCTAGGCGCGCCGAAGGGTTAGGTCAAGGTGACGCGAGTACGAATCCCTTCTCTCCGGTGCCGAGCCGTCCCCACGCCGTCGTGGCGTCGTGTTCGAACACCAGGAGCCAGTTCCCCGCGACCGCGTCGGCCCAGAGCGCGCGCTTCGACTCGAGCGTCACCAGAGGCTCGACGTCGTAGCCCATTATCCAGGGCAGCGGGATGTGGGCCGCCGTCGGACAGACATCGGCGAGGAAGACCGCCGTCTCCCCTCCCCCATCGACGACGATGCTCTGGTGATGCGGCGTGTGCCCTGGGGTCGCGCGGAAGTGGATCCCCGGCGCGAGCTCCACGCCACTCTCCACGAGCTCCATCTGCCCCGAGGCCAGCAAGAGGTCCCAGTTGCGCTGGAAGTAGCTCGCCGCCGTCCGCTCGTTCGTGTGCGTCGCATAGTGCATCTCACCGCGGTGAGCGAGGTAGCGCGCGTTCGGGAACGCCGGCACCAGCCCGCCCTTCTCATCGAACAGGGTATCGCCACCCGCGTGGTCGAAGTGCAGATGGGAGTTGATGACGAGCTTCACGTCGGCGGCGCTGAAGCCGGCGGCGGCGAGCGCGGCGTCGAGCATCGTCCGATGCCCTTCGGCGCTGGCCTCGATCCCGTATATGTCGAGGAACTTCTGATTCTCCTTGTTCCCCACCCCGGTGTCGAGCAGCACGAGGCCGTCGCGGTGCTCGATGAGCAGGCAGCGCATGCCCATCGGGATCCGGTTCCGTTCATCGGGCGGTATCCGCTTCTCCCAGAGGGGCTTCGGCACGACGCCGAACATCGCGCCGCCGTCGAGCCGCTGTCCTCCCGCCTGCAGGGCGTGGATGCGGGTGCGACCGAGGAGCCGTGTCTCGTGGAGTGGGGTCGGGGCGCTCACCAACGTGAATCTAGCGCCCCCTCCACTCTCACCGAGGAAGAGGCGTACCCACCACGCGCTTCACCAGCTGGCCTGTACGAAGGATGGTCGCCGTCGTCATCCCATTGATCATCGCGATCTCTTCGAGCGTGATGGTCGACGGCATCAGGGAACAGAAGTCCTTGAGCGTCATCGCCCGTGGCGCCGCGTCCACCTCGATCCGCAGCGGTTGCACTGCGAGCGCGACCGGGTCGGTGAGGCGCTGGAAGCTGCCGCTGGAGAGTGAGAAGGCCGCCGAGTAGGTGTTGAAACGGCTGAGCTCGGTGTAGCCGATGATCGCCCAGGTGCGCCCGTCCTGTTCCACGAACGAGGCCAAGCCTTGGAGGCTGGCCGCCTCGTCGGTCGCCGTGAACTCCGCCGTCACGACCCGGTTGCCGTGGAGCGTGCTGGTGGTGCGGCGCCCTGTGCGCACGCCTTCCTGCCCGAGGAACTTGTCGGCCGCCTGGGATGCCGAGCCCGCGGCGGCGCGCAGCTGGATGATCGCGTCCTCCGCCGGGCTGATCGCGGTGACCGCGTCGGCGCCGTTCTGCGTCCGCCAGCCTTCAGGGAAGCGCAGGGTGAAGGCGAGGTCGGGGTGGAGGAAGAGCGCGCCGCGGAAGTAGCCCGCGCGGGGGTCCTCGCCGAACGTCATCCCGTCCAGACGCTGGATGAACGCTTCGCGATCGACCTTCAGGGCCGCGAAGTCGTGGGTCGAGGTCGCGATCAGGCGCTGGATGTCGCGGATACGGTTCTCGGGATCCGGGTGAGTCGCCTGCCACTCCGGGAGGCGACCGCGCCCACCGAGTGCGGCGTCGCGCTGCAGCATCTCGAAGAGGGAGATCATCTCGCGCGTGTCATAGCCCTCGGCGACGGCGTACCAGAACCCGAGCTTGTCGGCGTGGGTCTCGTCGTCGCGGCTGTTCTTGAGCATCAGGAGGCCGATCCCCGCCGCCGCGACCTCGCCGTACTTCGCGAGGAAGGGGGAGAGGGCCGACCCCAGCCCGAGACCGAGCGACGCGAGCTGCTGCTGGCTCATCTGCTGCACGCTATGACGCGCCGCGATGTGCCCGCTCTCGTGCCCGATGACCGAGGCGAGTTCGGCCGCGCTCGTCATCTGCGAGAGCAATCCGCGGGTCACGAAGACGAATCCCCCGGGCAGCGCGAAGGCATTGACCGAGGCGTCATCAAGCACGCGATACTCCCACGAGAGATTCGCGCGTTCGGTGCGCTTCGAGATCGCCTGGCCCATCGCGCTCACATACTCCTGGATCCTCTCGTCGGGATAGAGCCCGATCGACGCCGCGACCTCAGCGGCGCCCTGACGGCCCATCGCGATCTCCTGGGCCTCCGAGATGAGCGAGAGCTCGCGGCGGCCGGTCACCGGATTGATCGCGCAGTTCGTGACGAGGAGCGCGCTGGCGACGGTGAAGCCGCCCACCAGCCACCTGCCGACCTTTCTGTTCATTGGACGCGCCTACGCGCGACGACGAGCTGAGGAGATGACGAGGACGGTCCCGGCGACGAGCGCGAGGCCCGCCACCCAGGGGGCGACGGAATGACGTTCATCGGCGCTCACCCGCAGGCCGCCGATGTCGATCACGTCGCGACGCGTGGTGAAGGTCCCACCGCGCACGAGGACGTACCCGCCGACCAGGAGAAGCAGTATTCCGACCAGCAGTGCGGGACGCATAGAACCTCGAGGGGGGTGGAGGTGGAGCGACCGGGGCCGCCGGGGGCGAAGATCCGCCCCCGACGACCCGGCCTGTTACCCATCAGTCGACTACGGGCGTTCGAGGAACGTTGCGGCGAGGAGGAGCCGGAACTGCGCCCGCCGGTTCGTCGCGTTCGCCTGGTCATCCGTGCCGGTATCGATCGGCGCGCGTTCGCCACGCGTCGAGATCTCGATGCGGATCGTGTTGACTCCCTTCGAGATGAGATAGTCCCTTGCCGCCCGGGCACGGTTGAGACCGAGCAACATGTTGTAGTCGTCGGTGCCCGGCTCGCTCGCGTAGCCGGTGATGATGATGCGCATCCTCGGGTTCTCGGCGAAGATCGGGACCTTGCGGTCGAGGGTCTGCTTCGCACTGTCGCTGAGGTTGAACTTCTCGCGTTCGAAGAACACCATCTCATTCATGATCGCGAGCGCCGCAGCGGACGAGAGACCCGTGTAGGTGCCGCGGGCCAGCGAGTCGCGAAGCGCGTTGAGATTGGCTTCGGCGGCGCGGAGGCGACGCGTCTCGGCAGCACTCACCGAGTCGGAATGTGCCATCGGCATCGGAGCGGGCATCATCGTGGTCTGATGCACCGTGTCGGTGCGACTGGCGTTCGGCTTGCGGAACACCGACAACCCGACGTGGAGGCTCTTGTTCGTGCCGAGGCCCCCTTCGAGGTCACTGAAGATCCCGTCGACGCGGAACGCCGACCGCTCGGAGAGCGCGAACTTCACGCCGCCGAGGAGGTGCAGACCGTAGCTCTCGAACTGGTACGTGTCCGTGTGCTCGAGCCCGGCGCCGAGGAGCAGCTTCATGCGGCCGGCCCGGATCGGGTTCCACGTCAGGCGCATCATCGTGTTCGCGACGTTGACGTCGGGGAGCCCGAGTGGGCGGCTCGCCGGACTCACCCCTGCTTCGACTTCGAAGGAGAGGCGGGGGTTGATGAACATGCCGACACGCGCGCCAAGCCCGAACGCGCTGTTGACCAGGAGGTTGTCGTCGTAGGCCGTGCGGCTGACGTAGCCACCCAGTTCCATCGTGCCGCGGTCCTGTGCGGCCATCGGCACGGCAAGAGCCGCTGCTGCGAGGCCGATCGTGAGGTTTCGAACCAACATATGGATCTCCGTGAGAGTGACTTCGAGAGTGAATTCGGACTGCCGTTCACCGGGAGCCGGACAGTCGTCCGGTCCCGGGTTCTGCCGACTACGGCAGCGTGATGGTGTTGGTGGTACCGAGTGAGACCGCACCGTTGCGGGCCAGCGCGCGTCCGATCAGCGTCGCGCCATCCACGAGGGTGATGCTGCTCAGGGCGAGGATATTGCCCTGCCACTGCGAGGCCGTACCGAGGGTCGCCGAGCTGCCGACCTGCCAGTACACGTTCTTGGCCTGGGCGCCATTGATCAGCACCACGTTCCCGGCGGTGATCAGCGAGGATCCGGCCTGGAAGACGAAGACCGCATTCGGGTCACCGCCGCCATTCAAGGTGAGCACGCCGGTCACACCGATCCCGATCGCGGTGCAATAGACGCCAGCCGCGAGGGTGGTGCCGCCGAGGTCGGCGACGATCGCATTCGCCGGCGGACAGGGGAGCCCGGCGAGAGTGTTGTAGGCTGTGGTGAGGTCGAGCTGGGCCTGCGCCGCCACCGCGTTGCCGAGGTTCAGCACGCCGGAGAAGGTGCAGGGACCGAACCCGGTGAGCGTGTTGCCCGGGCTGACGCCGATGTCGGCATCAATGAAGCCACCGCTGATGCAGGTGACCGCCGTGCCGGCCAGGATGCCGTGTGTCTCAGCGCCGCCGAGGGGCACGAAGGACGTCGGACTGACGATGACCGTCGCCGAGCCGAAGATGACGCCGCTCGTCGCGCGCACCGTGTTGGTGAAGGTGCCGCTGACGTTGCCGGCGGTGAAGAGCCCGGTGGCGTTGATCCCGCCGCCGCTGGCGGTGATCGACCAGACCGGGGTGATCGGCATGACGTTGTTGTTCGCGTCGCGGCCCGTGGCAGTGAACTGCTGCGTGGTGAGGACGTTGAGCGTCGCGGGGTTCGGGAGGACGGTGATCGTGGCCAACGGGCCAGCGACCACAGTGACCGTCGCGGTGCCGAAGATCGTGCCGCTGGTGGCCCGCATCGTATTAGTGAAGACACCGAGCACGTTGCCGGCGGTGAAGAGGCCGGTGGCGTTGGTGGTGCCGCCCGACGCAGTCACGGTCCAGACGGGGGTGATCGGGACGACGTTGTTCCCGATGTCACGACCGACCGCGGTGAACTGCTGCGTCGCGCCGCTCGTCAGCGTGGGGTTGGGGGTGACGGTGATCGTGGCGAGGGCACCGACCACGACGGTGACGTTCGCCGTCGCGGACATACCATTGCTCGTGACCTGCACCGTCGCCGGGAAGAAGCCGATCGTGTTGCCGGCGGTGAAGAGACCGGTGGCGTTGATCGTGCCGCCGCCGGCGATGACCGCCCAGACGGGAGTGAGAGTGATCGGAACGCCCAGGGCGTCGACGCCGCTCGCCGTGAACTGCTGGGTCGCACCGACCTGGAGCGTCGGGTTCGGCGTGACCGTCAGGGTCGCGAGCGACCCGGGGCCGGCCACGGTGTGGATGTCACACGACGCCACTACGAAGAGAGCCGATACAGCCGCGAGGATCCTCATCGCGCTTCGCCGACGGGTCGATGCGGTCGGCGCGAGTTGGGAATCATTGAGGAACAACTTCACGAGATGCCTCCAAGGCGAACTCAGGGTATGCGAACGGGCGGGTGCTGTTGCCCTGCCCGGAGTATCGACCTGTGGCGTCGCGCGACCCATCGCCTGAACGGGTGAAAGTCGCGGGATAGCCCAAGGCGGGATGGAATGTCTGACGGCCTCCCTCCAACGGACTAGTCCGCGTGAGTGAGGCCGTCGGAGTGACGCGCCAGATAGGCCTGGCGGCGTCTTACAACGCCTGTCTACCGCAGGTAGCGGAACAACCCCATCAGGCCGACGACCGCGCCGGTGACCGCGATGATGGTGCCGCCGTCGCCGCCGACCATGCCACCGACCACGATCGCGGCACCGCCGACGATCATCATCGCGACGTTCGTGCCGTTGCCAGAGAAGGTGTCCTGCGGCACCAGCGCCGGCAGGGTGATCGAACTCATCGCGACAGCGTTCGTGACGCCGGCGGAGGTGACGCGCGGTCCATCGAGGGGCCCCTGCGCCGAGAGGGCATTGGGGGCGGCGACTGCGCCGATCAGGAGCGCGCCGAGGAGTGCGAAGGAGCGCGTCAGTTTCATCAATTGCATCGTGGTCTCCCGTGGCCCGTGGGGCCGCCGGTCAGGGTGAAGTGGCTCAGTCGGGGAGTATGCCGCCCGCGAGCCACCGACCCCATCACCCGTTCGGGTGAAAATCGCGCCACGCACCCTCGGGGTAGTCGGCGCGCCGCTCAATCGCCCAAAAGGAGTACTGCCGTCCGCCGTCTGCCGTCCGCCGTCCGCCGTCTGCTGTTTCGTCAGGCTCCCTCTGCTCCATCGGTCCCGGACGGCAGCCCGCTCCGCCGGCGCCGCGTACGGGCCGTGCGGGCGCCGAGCAGCACCTCGACCTCCTCCCAGGTGTGTACCCCGCGCTTGGCCGCGTCGCGCAGCAACCCGCGCAACACGTGCGCCGTCGCCATCGCGTCCCCCGAGGCGCGGTGCCGGTCCTTGATCTCCACGCCATAATGGTGCGATACCGCGTCGAGATTCCGCCGAGGGAGGTGCGCGAGCAGCTTGCGCGCGAGCCGCACCGTGCAGAGCTGGCCGGCGAGGAGCGAGGGGAGTGGCACCGGCGCGACGCGCGCGAACTCCGCGGTGAGGAAGCCCAGATCGAACCGCGCATTGTGGGCGACGAAGATGCGTCCCACGAGATGGACCGCGAACTCCCCCGCGAGGTCGGCGAAGGTCGGTGCGCCGCGCACCATCGCGTCGTCGATGCCGGTGAGCCGCGTGATCGCCCAGGGGATCGGCCGTTGGGGATTCACCAGCGAATGGAAGGCGAGCCGGATCTCCGGTCCATCGACGTGCACCGCCGCCACTTCGGTCACCCGGTCGGGACCACTCGGCTGTCCACCGGTGGTCTCCACGTCCACGACGACGTAAGGGAGCGCGTCGAGATCCATCGCGGTGAAGGTAAGGGCGCGGCCGGAGGATTCGCCTGAGGATTCGCCTATTGAGTCCGCGCGGGAACGCGCTTAGCTTGTGAATGATTTCACAAGCCCTCGCACCGACCCTGTGAAGCACATCGCCGAGTCTACAGACCGCCGTCTCTCCCTCTATCTCCGATTCCTTGAGGAGTGCGAGGCGCACGGGAACACG
>JANNKK010000233.1:0-2384 GCA_031396245.1 Gemmatimonadaceae bacterium | reverse complement strand
TCCACACCCGCCGCGTAGTTCGCGATGACCGCGGCCTCGAACGCCGTCGCACCTGCCGCCAGCATCGCCGCGAGGTACGCCGTCACGGTGTCGCCTGCGCCTACCACGTCATAGACCTCGCGCGCCGCGGTCGGGATCCGGTGGATCGTCCCATCGGGCTCGAGCAGCGCCATCCCGCGCTCGCTCAACGTGAGCAGCAGGTGCTCGGCGCCGAGCCGCTGCAGCACCGCCGGCAGCGCCTCGGGATGCTCGAGATCGACCGCGGCGCCGAGCGCGGCCTCGAGTTCCCGGCGATTCGGCTTGAAGATCGTCGCGCCCCGATAGGCGAAGAAGTTCCGGTACTTGGGATCCACCACCACCGGGATCCCCTTCTTCCGCGCGTCGGCGATCGCGCGGACGATCACCGGCTCGGTGAGCACGCCCTTGTTGTAGTCCTCGAGCACCAGCGCGTTCGCGTCGGCCACCGCGCGATCGACTGCCGCGTAGAGCGCCTCGACCTCGCGGCCGGCGAGGTCGGAGTCGACCTCCTCATCGACCCGCACGACCTGCTGACCTCGTGCGACCACGCGGGTCTTGGTCGTCGTCGGACGCAGCGTCGTGACGAGTCCGCGTGTCTCCGCGCCGATCGCGCTGAGCATTGCGCGCAGTTGGGCCCCCGGCAGGTCGTCACCGACGGCGGCAACGAGTTCACTCCGCGCGCCGAGCGCGGCGACGTTCTGCGCGACGTTCGCCGCGCCGCCCAAGGCGTGACGCCGCTCGCGCACGCGCACCACGGGCACCGGCGCCTCGGGGGAGATGCGCTCCACGTCACCGCGCAGGTAGACGTCGAGCATCGCGTCGCCGAGGATCGCGACGCGCAGTCCGGCGCTCGCGGGCGTGGCCAGCAAAGAAGCGAGGCGGTCGCGCGGGATCAGCTGGCGAGGCATGTGCTGAGGTCAGGGGACACGATGATAGTCACGGTACCACGCGACGAATCTACGAAGACCTTCCTCCAACGCGATCCTGGGACGCGCGCCGGTGAGGTGCGCGAGGTCCTCCACATCAGCATACGTGGCGAGGACATCCCCGGGTTGCATCGGTTGCAGGTCGAGTTTCGCCTTCTTGCCCAGCGCGGCCTCGAGAGCGTGGATGAAGTCGAGCAGGCCGACCGGAGTGCTGGCGCCGATGTTGTAGAGGGCTTCGGTGCGCGCGTCGGCGGGGGGCCGGTCGAGCACGCCGACCACGCCGTCGACGACATCGTCGATAAACGTGAAGTCGCGGGAGAGCTCTCCCCGATTGAACACCGGGATCGATCGGCGAGGATCGACCGCGTGAACCCGTAGTAGGCCATGTCCGGCCGGCCCCACGGTCCGTACACGGTGAAGAAGCGCAGGCCGGTCGTCGGGATCGCGAACTGCAGCGCGTAGACGTGGGCCATCAGTTCGTTCGCGCGCTTGGTCGCCGCGTAGAGACTCACCGGCGCGTCCACGCGGTCTCCCACCGCGAAGGGCACCTTCGTGTTGGCGCCGTAGACCGAACTGCTCGAGGCGTAGACGAGGTGCTGCACCATCAGGTGTCGCGCCGCCTCGAGCACATTCACGAAGGCGACGAGGTTGCTGTTGACGTACGCCGAGGGATTCTCGAACGAGTATCGGACGCCCGCCTGCGCGGCGAGATGGATGATGCGCGTGGGTTTCGTCTCGCCGAAGACTCGCGTGCACCACTCGCGGTCGCTCAAGTCGCCGCGGACGAACCGGAACCCCTTGTGGCGCGAGAGCTGGGCGAGCCGCGCCTCCTTGAGCGCCGGATCGTAGTACGCGTTCAGGTTGTCCACGCCCGTGACCGACTCGCCTCGCGCGAGGAGTCGCTCGGCCACGTGCATCCCGATGAAACCGGCGGCGCCGGTGACGATGGTCGACATAGTGAGGAAAGATGCGTAATGTCGCGCATCTCGCACCCCCCTCGCCTCCTCCCCGCCGTCGTCGCCGCCGCGATCCTCGCGATCTCGGTCAGCGGCCCCCTCGCCCGACTCTCCTCCGCCGACGCCCTCGCCATCGCCACCTGGCGCGTCACGATCGCGCTCGCGGTCATCGCGCTCGTTCTCGCCAGCACCGGCGCCTGGCGGGAATACCGGACGCTCCACCGGCGCGACCTCGCGCTCGCCGTCGGCGCTGGGACGATGCTCGCCCTTCACTTCTGGAGCTGGATCGCCTCGCTCGAGCACACCACCGTTGCGGCGAGCGTGGTGCTCGTGAACCTGCATCCGCTCGTCATCGTCACCGGTAGCGCACTCTGGCTCGGCGAGCGGCCCTCCGGCCGGCAACTCGGCGGACTCGCCGCTGCGATGGTCGGCGCCGCGATCGTCGCCTACGGGGACTCGCTCGCCTCCGGCGCCGCGCCCCTCG
>JANNKK010000219.1:0-3879 GCA_031396245.1 Gemmatimonadaceae bacterium | reverse complement strand
GAGCCGGACATCAGCGACGGCCTCGTAGATGATGCGGTAGAGCTTGATCTCGACGCCCTCGCGATCAGCCGCGGCACGCGCCTTGGTGTCGGGACGCACGTGGAAGGCGATGATGATCGCCCCCGACGCCTTCGCGAGCAGGATGTCGCTCTCGGTGACGGCGCCGACGGCCCGGGCGACCACCTCGACCTGCACCTCCTCGTTGCTGAGCTGCTGCAACGCGTCGGCCAATGCTTCTGCCGGACCGCCCTGGTCGGCCTTGATGAGGAGCTTGAGCTGGCGCTTCCCATCGGCACCCGACGAGGCCATGAAGTCCTCGAGCGAGACGGCGCCCTTCGCGGTCCGCCGACTCCTCGCCTCACGGTCGAGCCGTTCGCGCCTCTGTGCGATCTCACGCGCCTCGGCGGCGTCGGCGACGGCGATGAACTGGTCGCCTGCCATCGGCACGCCGGTGAGACCGAGCACCTGGACCGGGATCGCCGGTCCGGCGTCCTTGATGATCTTGCCGCGCTCGTCGAGCAGCGCGCGCACACGGCCCGAGAAGAGGCCGCAGATGAAGTCGTCGCCGACGCGGAGCGTGCCGTTCTGCACGAGGATCGTGGCGACGGCGCCCTTCCCGGCGTCGAGCTGCGCTTCGACGACGGAACCGGTCGCGCGGCGATCGGGATTCGCCTTCAGGTCGAGGATCTCGGCCTGGAGGAGGATCTGGTCGAGCAGGGCCGGCACGCCGGTGCCCTTCTTGGCCGAGATCTCCGAAGCGAGCGTGGTGCCGCCGAAGTCCTCGAGCACGACGCCGTGCTGCAGGAGGTCCTGCCGCACCTTCATCGCGTTCGCGGTCGGGAGGTCGATCTTGTTGATCGCGACGATGATCGGCACGCCGGCGTTCTTGGCGTGCGAGATCGCCTCGACCGTCTGCGGCATCACCGCGTCATCGGCGGCGACGACGAGGACGACGATGTCCGTCACCTGCGCGCCGCGGGCGCGCATCGCGGTGAAGGCCTCGTGGCCTGGCGTGTCGAGGAAGGTGATCGTCTTCCCGCTTGGCAACGTGACGTGGTAGGCGCCGATGTGCTGCGTGATCCCACCGGCCTCACCGGCGACGACGGTCGCCTTGCGGATGAAGTCGAGGAGCGACGTCTTGCCGTGGTCGACGTGGCCCATGATCGTGACGACCGGGGGCCGCGACCTGAGCGATCCCTCGTCGTCCTTCTCCTCGACCGTCGGCGCCGCCGCGTAGTCCTCTTCGCGGACCGCGATGTAGCTGAACTCGCTCGCGATGAGCTCGATCTGGTCGAAGTCCATCCGCTGGTTGATGGTGACCATCAACCCGAGGTGCTTGAAGGCGAAGGAGACGATCTGCGCCGCCGGGACCTTGAGGATCTCGGCGAGTTCGCTGACGGTGATGAACTCGTTGACGCGCACGGTCTTCTTCTCTCGCGCGGCCATCTCGGCGCGGATCGCTTCGAGCTCCTCACGCGCGGACTCGTCGATCCGTCCGCCACGGCGCTTGCCGGGCGCGCCCTCGAGCGCACGCATCGTCCGCGAGATGTTCGCCGACACTGCTTCCTGGTCGACGCGCTTCCCCTTCTTGCCGCGTCGCGGCCCGGAGGAGGGTGCGCTCGGCCCCGAGGGACCGCCGGTGCCCGGACCGCTGCCGGGCCGGCCGGGACGATCCTCGCGACGACCGCCACCCAATCCCCCACCCGGCGTCGCCGAGGCGATGGGGCGCGGCGGCATCGACATCCCACTCGTCACCGGGCGCGGACGCGGCGCGCCCGGCACGATCGGCTGCGGACGGGGACGACTCGGGGCGGATGGAGCACCGCCGGACGCTGCCGGCGTTGGCGACGCCGTCTCAGTCGCCGCGGTGCGCGCGGCGACTTCAGCGGCGCGCGCCCGTTCGAGTTCATCGGCGCGCGCGCGTGCCACTTCGCGCTCGGCGGCCTCGACCTTCGCGCGCTCCTCGGCGATTCGGGCCTGCGCCTCGCGTTCGATCAGTGCCGCGGCCGCAGCGGCGGCTTCGACCGCAGCGGCTTCGGCGGCAGCCGCCTCGGCCTGCGCGACGTCGGCGGCACGCCGACGGCGCGTGGTGGGCTTCGCTTCCTCGACCTCCGGAAGCGGCATCGGCTCGGGCTCTTCCTGCTTGGCCTTGGCGGCGGCCTTCTTCGCGGCGGGCGTCTTCGCCGTCGCCGTGCCGGCGGACTTCGCGGTCGACTTCGTCGCGGCCTTCGCCGGCTTCGCGTCGGCGTCCTTCGGTGCGGCGCGCTTCTTCTTCGCCGCTCCCTCGGGCGCGGCCTTCACCGCGCGCGAACGCTTCTCGCGTTCCCACTTGAGGCGCGCGCGTGCGACCTGGTCGTCCGCCAATGGCGATGCCGGCGTGCGCACGACGATCTCCATCGCGCGCAGCATGGTCATCACCTCATCGGCGCCGATGCCGAACTCCTCTGCCAACTCATTCACCCGAAGCTTCGTCAACCCTTCCTCCCTGAGCCTTTCCGCGACGCGCTTGCCGGTGTGCCGAGCGCGAGGATCCCTTTCGCCAACTGCACGTCCACCACGCCGATCACGGCGGTGCGTTCGCGCCCTGCCACCCCACCCAACGCTGCCGCCGTGAGTCCGGGGATCACCGTCACCCCGCGCGCGGCCAGCAGCCGATCGATCTTCTCGCGGCTGTTCGGCGATGCATCCGCCGCGACCACCGCGACCCGCAGCTTCCCACGATGCGCCGCCTCGCGCACGCGGTCCACCCCGACCACCGCATTCCGGCTGCGGAGCCCCAGCCCGAGCAATCCGAGCAGGCGGCGCTCCGTCTCCGCCTCCATCTAGGCCTTCTCCGTCTCCCCTCGCGGGGCCGCGCCCTCACCGGCGGGGGCCGTCTCGCTCCCCTCTTCGGTCAACTCGTTGATGATCGCCATGATCCGATCGGCCTCTTCCGGCGCGATGCCGGGGAGCTTGAGGAGATCCTCGCGATCGAGGTCGATGATGTCATTCAGTGTGCGATAGCCGCCCGACTCGAGCACCGCCACGGTCGCGGTCGCGAGCCCCTCGATGTCGCTGAGTGGGACATCGGCGGCCGCCTCCTCCTCGGGCAGTGGCGCGAAGAGCGGGATGTCGCCACCGCGCTCCAGCCACTCGCGGCTCGAATAGAGGTCGATCTTCCAGCCGGTGAGTTCGGAGGCGAGGCGCACGTTCTGCCCGTTGCGGCCGATCGCCAGCGAGAGCTGGTCCTCGTCGACGACGGCTTGGATCGTCTTCGTGGCGGCTTCGCTGAAGACGCGCGCGACCTTGGCCGGCGCGAGGGCGAGCTTGGCGAACCGCTCCGGGTCCGCCGACCAGGGGACGATGTCGATCCGCTCGCCGCCGAGTTCCTGAACCACCGCTTGCACGCGCGAGCCCTTGAGTCCGACGCACGCGCCCACCGGATCGATCCCATCGTCCTTCGAGACGACGGCGATCTTGGTGCGGCTCCCGACCTCGCGCGACGAGGCGCGGATCTCGACGATCCCCGACTGGATCTCGGGCACCTCGAGACGGAAGAGGGCCTGCACGAACATCGCATCGGCGCGCGAGAGGATGAGGCGCGGCCCCTTCGGGGTCTCCTCGATCTTCTTCAGCACCGCGCGCACCGGCTCCCCCTGCGAATACGTCTCGCGATGGTTCTGCTCGCGATAGGGGATGATCGCCTCGGCCTCGCGGAACTTGTTGAGCATCAGGACGATCTTCCCGCGCTCGATCTGCTGGATCTCACCGGAGAGGAGGTCACCCACGCGCGACGAGAACTCGTCGCGGATCTTGGTCCGCTCCCCTTCGCGCACCCGCTGGACGATCCGCTGCTTCGCGGCCTGCACCGCCGAGCGGCCGAACTCGGCGAACTCCACC
>JANNKK010000206.1:0-2800 GCA_031396245.1 Gemmatimonadaceae bacterium | reverse complement strand
CCGCTCATTTCCATCACGAACCAGACCGCCGGCACCTTGAAGGGCCGGGGCCGGTCGGGATCGATTTTCCGCAACATCAACACGCCGAGGCAGACGAGCATGAAGGCGAAGAGGGTGCCGATGTTCGTCAGGTCGTACGTGATCGCGTCGTCGGCGATGAGGGCGCCGCAGGCGACGAAGACGCCAGTGAGGATCGTGGTGATGTGCGGGGTGCGGTATTTCTTGTGCAGCTTCGCGGCCGCAGGCGGCAGGAGTCCGTCGCGCGCCATCGCGTAGAAGATGCGTGGCTGGCCGTACTGGAAGACGAGGAGCACCGCCGACATCGAGACCACAGCGCCGAGCGCGATGATCCAGGAGAACTGCGTGAGCCCGGCGACCTCGAAGGCATGGGCGAGGGGGTCCGACGACTTGAGCTGCTGGTAGGGAACGAGCCCCGTCGCAACCGCACCGACGATGATGTAGATCGCCGTGCAGATCGCGAGGCCGATCAGGATGCCGCGCGGCATCGTGCGCTGCGGGTCTTTCGTCTCCTCGGCGGCGGTCGAGACAGCGTCGAAGCCGATGTAGGCGAAGAAGACGATCGCCGCCCCCTGATGGATCCCGCGGAAGCCGTTCGGAGCGAAGGGAGTGTAGTTCGCCGGGTCGATGTTCATCGCGCCGACGATCACGAAGAGCGCGAGGACCGCGAGCTTGATCAGGACCATCACGTAGTT
This sequence comes from Gemmatimonadaceae bacterium, assembly GCA_031396245.1. Taxonomy (GTDB): domain Bacteria; phylum Gemmatimonadota; class Gemmatimonadetes; order Gemmatimonadales; family Gemmatimonadaceae; genus Pseudogemmatithrix. Next base: position 2,087 of record JANNKK010000206.1, on the reverse strand, counting down.
CACCCGCACGCTCTCCTTCACGCCGATCACGAGCAGCCAGGTGATGGCCGCGACGATCAGGAAGGCGGGGAGATTGATCAGCACCGGTAGACCGACGAGGTGCGGAGCGCTCTCGAGCAGCGCGAGGATCTCCGGATCGGAACTCGCCTTCACCTGGAAGTAGCCGTGCGTCAGCCAGCCGGGAATGTCGAACCAGGGAGAGACGAGAGAGTCGAAGTATCCCCCCCAGGCGATCGCCACCGCGACATTCCCCACGGCGTATTCGAGGATCAGGTCCCACCCGATGATCCACGCGACGAACTCGCCGAACGCGGCGTAGCTGTACGCGTACGCCGAACCCGCTTGGGGGATCATCGCCGCGAGCTCAGCGTAGCAGAGTGCGGCGAGCGAGCAGACGGCGCCGAGGAGGAGGAAGGAGATGATGAGCGCAGGACCGGCGCCGTAGCGGACGACCTCGCCCGCCGAGTTCACCTCACCGGCGGCGGCGGTACCAAGGGTCGAGAAGATCCCGGCGCCGATGACCGCGCCGATCGAGAGGGCGACCAGATCGCGGGTAACGAGGGTCCGCTTCATGCCGCCCGACGCACCGGCGTCGGCGAGAGCGGCGATGGGCTTCCGTGAGAACAGCGACGTCATCATACGGCGTCGTGGATGGCCATCGGCTCTGGGATTGAGGGATCGGGCCCCGCGGAACGCCGGAAACTATCCCCCCGTCCGGGGGGCGGCCAGTCAGCGCGGCGCTTCCCAGATGACCGGGAAGGTGTCGCGGACCGGCGTGCCATCCTTTCGCACGGCCGGGCGGAAGCGCACCTCCGCGAGCATGTCGCGGAGCTTCTTGTTGTAGCCACTGTCCTTCGATGGATTGAAGGCGATCAGCTTGGCATTCCCGCGCTCGTCGACATCGAACCACGCGACCATCCGGTATGGGCGGACGCGCTGCGGGATCGGCATCGGCAGGATACTGAGGTTCGTGATCGTCGGCGGATAGATGTCACCGTCGCCGCCGCCTGTCCCCGGACCACTCCCGCTGCCGCGACCGGTGCCGACCCCTGAGCCGATCCCCCCACCGGTGCCGGGCCCATTCCCACCCGAGCCATCGGTCCCGGTGCCGCCGCCAGTGCCGGCGATCGGGATCGTGGGCGCGGCCGGGGCTGGTTCGACGACTGGGTTGGCTGGCGGAGTCGGCTCGGGCTTCACCGGTTCCGGCTCCGGTTTCGGCGGCACCGGGACGACGGGGGTCGGCGCCAGCAGGGGCGCGGCCACCTGCAGGTACTTGAGACGCTCGGCCTGCACGCGCTCCCCTCCGGTCCCGCGATTCCCGCCCCCCCCGCCGCCAGCCGCTCCGGGACCGCCGCCGCCCTCGGGCATTGAAAGGTCGAGTTCACTCGCCACGAAGCTCGGGAGGAGCAGCATCACCAGGATGGCCGTGTGGAGCAGCGCCGAGAGCAGCAGCCCGAGCGGGCCACGACGATCACGATCCGGGATCCCGTAGAGGGGCCGGAGGGGACGGCGTGGCTTCCCGGAGGGAAGGGTGACGAACGCTGGCGCGGACACGGGTCTGGGTCGCTCGGTGGCTGACGGTGACGCCGGACCGGACCGGACGCTCTGCCGTCCGTCGTCTGACGTCCGCCGTCTCCTAAATGATACGGCGGACGACCCTCGAAAGGTTCGTCCGCCGTCGCAATTCCTGCCCCTCGCACGAGGTCGCCGCTAGTTCGTGTCCTTCGGGGGAACCCCGATGACCTTCACGCCGGCGCCGCGCGCGACGTCCATCGCGAAGATCACGTCCTGGTACTGGACCTTCGGGTCACCCTTCACGAACATGATCTTGTCGGGCCGGAACTCGTAGATCTTCACGAGCTCGGCGGCGAGAGTCTCCTTGCTCAACGGGGCCTGCTTGTTGACCATGAAGACGCCATCCGGAAGCACCTCGAGCACGATCTGGTCGGACGCTTGGTTCGCCGTCACGACATTCGGCTGCGGGTCCGGGAGCTGGATGTCGGTGCCGTTCGTGCGGCCGATCACATAGCGATCACGGGTGAGCTCGAAGGTGAAGTCGCCCTTCGCGTGCCGGAGATCGTGCTTCC
>JANNKK010000120.1:0-18580 GCA_031396245.1 Gemmatimonadaceae bacterium | reverse complement strand
GTGGCGGGTGGCCTCGTCATCGGAGTGGCCACCGTGTGGGCGCGCTTCCCCGGCTGGGGCACGGTCGGCTCGGCGGCTCTCTGCCTCTTCGCGTACGGGGCGTGGGCGGTGGCCGACCGGCGGTTGCAGCCCGTCCCGTGGCCGGAGCAACTCGCGTCACCGGGGCTCTGGCGGACCCTGCGCGCCAGCGCCGGCGTCGCGGGTCTGGTAGGCTTCGTCAGCTTCCTCCTGACCGGGCTGGGCCTCCTCCTCGGCTCCATCGTCTCGTGAGGCGTGGCACCGGCCGGAGATGATGGGGTAGGGAACTCAAGGACCACCCGAGCGATTCCGTGCGCAGAATGATGCTCCTCCCGAGAGGCCGGCCGAACATCACGTCGAGTGGCATCGGCGCCGGGATGAGTGTTGCCCTGCACGTTGCAGCCGTCGCCGCGATCGTGCTCGGCCCGACCGTCGCCGAGCACATCGCCTCCTTCGACGATCTCCTGCCGCAGGGCCTGAGCTTCCTCGTCCCGCCGAGCACCAGCCCCGACGCGGCTTCGGCGCCGATGCGGTTCCAGGATCAGGTCGACGGTTCGATGAAGGGGGAGATGGAAGGGGAGCGCACCTCGGGATTCGAGCGCCTCCGCGGCGGGAAGAACCCAGGCTCCGGTGCGTCAGCGCTGGCGTCGACCGTCGACGTCGATGCCGCTGTCTCGAATCCGGCGGATGAGTACGGCGAGTACTTCACGATCGTCGACGTGGACTCGGCCGCGGTGCGGTATCCCGAGAGCGCGGCGCCGGTCTACCCGCCGGAGCTGATGGCGAAGGGCGTCGAGGGATACGCCGCGTTCCGGTTCATCGTCGACTCGAGCGGGTTGATCGACCTCGCCACGGTCGAGGTGATCGAGACGAGCCGTCCCGAGTTCGCGCGCGCGGTACGCAAGGCGATGCCGGAGATGCGATTCCGCCCGGCGCTCGTGGGCACGATCCCGGTGCGCCAGCTCGCCGAGCAGATCTTCCGGTTCAAGGTGCAACCGGCGCCGATCATCCCCCTCCCGCCGCAGCCGAAGCTGTGGAAGGGACGCGTGGTGGTGCCGCCGGCCTGACCAACGAACGGGCCGGCCAAATGCCGGGCCCGTCACCTTCCGACGGGGTGACTCGTCATCCCTGACGCCAGCTCCAGTGGCCAGGGAGGATCACCGTGGAACCGGGTTACATCTTCTTCGATCGTGCAGAGGCCGGGCGTGCGCTCGTGCCAATGCTTCGTGACCACGCCGGACGCGCCGGCGTGCTCGTGCTCGGCGTGGGACGCGGCGGACTGCGCGTCGCCCACGAGGTCGCGTGCGGCCTCGACGCCCCGTTGGAACTCCTCTCGGTCGGCCGGATCCGGTTGCCGGGGCACGACTACATCACCATCGGGGGAGTGACCACCGACGGCGCCTGTGTGCTCGACAAGTCGCGCATCGCCGCCGCCCAGCTCTCCAACGAGCAGGTCGCTGGCGCGCGGGCCGACGCCGAGCGGGCCCTCATCGCGCGCGAGTCACGATTCCGCGCCGGACGTCCCCCGATCGAACTTTCCGGGCGGGTCGCGGTGTTGGTCGACGACGGGATGGCGAGCGGCAATACCATGCGGCTGGCCTGCGCCCTCGTGCGCACGAAGCGCCCCTCGGTCGTGATCGTCGCGAGCCCGGTCGCATCGGAAGAGGCCGCGGGTTCACTCTCCGGGCTGGCTGACGCGGTGGTGTACCTGGCTTCGCCGGTGCCGGTCGGGAATGTGGCGCTCTGGTACCACGACTTCGCGTCGCCCGATGACGCGACAGTGCGGGCGATGCTCCAGGGGATGCTCGCCAGCGCGCAGCCGCAGCGGCGCAGCGCGGGCGCCTTCCAGCGAGTGGCGGCCGCGAGCTAGCGGAGTCGCTGGTCGGGCGCATCTTTGGCGGGAGGTTCATCCCCCTCCTGCCGAGCGTCCTGTGCGCATTGCGCTTCGATCTGCCGCCGCCCTCGCCCTGCTCCTCGCCGCCTCGGCCTGGACTCCGCAGCAGGGCACCGACTACGACCTCATCATCCGCAATGGCCGCGTACTCGACGGCACCGGCAACCCTTACATCTTCGCCGACGTCGGCATCCGTGGCGACCTGATCGCGAAGATCGGCGACCTGCGCACCGCTCGCGCCCGCCGCACGATCGACGCCGCCGGCCAGTACGTGACGCCGGGCTGGTTCGCGATGCACGAGCACATCGAACCCGACATCCTCTCGGGGCAGGGCACGCTGCCGAACTTCACGACGCAGGGCTTCACGACCGCCGTGGTCGACGCCGATGGAAGGTCGGCGGTGTGGCCACTCAGCAAGCAGAAGGCCGACTTCGAGCGGGCCGGCTCGGCGCTGAATCTCATCCCACTCGTCGGCCACGCGACGGTGCGTGAACTCGCGATGGGGCGGGACTTCCGTCGCGAGGCCACGCCGGCCGAGATCGAGAAGATGAAGCAGTTCGTCCGCGAGGGGATGGAGCAGGGGGCCTTCGGGCTCAGCACCGGCCTCGAGTACTCGCCGGCGCGCTGGGGGAGTGAGGCCGAGGTGCTCGCCCTCGCGAAGGAGGTCGCGCCCTACGGCGGGCACTACCAGTCCCACCTGCGGAGCCAGGGGCAGTACCCCAAGTGGCAGACGCCGAGCACCGCCGAGAAGCAGCTCTCCAACATCGACGCGGTGACCGAGGCGATCAACATCGCGAAGGAGGCGGGGATCCCCTCGATGCTCGACCACCTTCATCCGAAGGGGCCACGCGAATGGGGATCGGGGAAGATCATCACCGGGCTCGTTGATCGCGCCTGGCGCGATGGGCTCGAGGTGTACATCAACATGCATTCGTACGAGGCCTACGATGAGACGATCGTCCTCGTGCCCCGTTGGTCGCTGATCAAGCAGCAGGTGCAGCACCTCGGGCAGTTCGATGGATCGCATCCGACGGCCGACTACACCGATATGCGCGGCTCACTGCGGCGTCGGTTGATGAACCCTGACACGGCGCGTCTCATCCGCGCCGACATCGAGTACGAGATCGACCGGGGCGGCGGCCCTGACGGCCTGCTCGTGATGGACTATCCCGACAAGAGCTGGGTCGGGAAGACCCTCGCCGACGTCTCGAAGATGCGGAAGGAGGACCCGGTCGAGACGGCGCTCTACATCCAACTCAACGGCTTCGATCGGCCCGGCGGCATCGAATGGCGCGCCTTCGCCGTTTCGCTCGAGGACCTGAAGGAATTCATGCGGAAGGACTACACCGCGGTCTGCACCGACCGCCGCGGCGACGGCCCGCGGATCCGTGAGAACCCCTTCGTACATCCCGGCACCTTCGGCACCGCGACGCGACGCATCAAGCGCTTCGTCATCGATGAGCCCGTCACCACGCTCCCCTTCGCGATCCGTTCGATGACGTCGCTCTCGGCCCAGTTCCTCGGCTTGAAGGACCGCGGACGGCTCGCCGAAGGTCTCAAGGCCGACGTCGTCGTCTTCGATCCGCTCACGATCCGCGACAACGCCACCTACTTCGAACCCTTCCAGTACAGCACCGGGATCAACTTCGTGCTCGTGAACGGGCAGTTCGTGGTCGATGCCGGGAAGCCGACGGCCGCCAAGCCGGGGAAGGTGCTCGAGCGGCAGCGCACCGCCCGCGCGCGTTGAGAGAGGACGCTTCGGGCCTCGCGGCCTGGCAGCACGCCGAACTTCCGGAGCCGCCGCGGCCGCGCGGTCTCCAATGGATCGGCGTGGTCGGGCCCGGCGTCATCGTGCTCGGCGCGTCGATCGGGAGCGGAGAGTTCCTTCTCGGGCCCGCGACCTTCGTGCGGGTGGGGCTCACGCTCCTCTGGGTCACGACCCTCGCCGTTCTCCTCCAGACCGTCTTCAATCTCGAGTTGATGCGCTACACGATGGCGACCGGAGAACCGGTCGCCACGGGATTCATGCGCACCGGGCCGAGCTCGCGCCTCTGGGCGATCATCTATTCGGCACTGATGGTGCTGCAACTCGGGTGGCCGGGATGGGCCGGCGCGGCCGCCGGCGCTTTCTTCTTCCTTGGCACCAAGCAAGTCGCCGGCGCGGGTGACGCTGGCACCGTCTATCTCATCGCCGCCGGACTCTTCCTCGCCTGCGTGACGATCCTTCTCGTGGGCCGCCGCATCGAACGCACGCTCGAGGTGCTCAACTGGTTCCTCGTCGCGGCGATCCTGAGTTCGTTCGCCGTCCTCGCGGCGATCTTCGTCGCGCCCGCCACGTGGGTCGCGGCCCTCGGCGGCTTCTTCGGCTTCTCGCCTGCGCAGGGGACCTTCTCCTTCCTTCCGGAAGGAGTGGACTTCTTCCTCCTCGGCGCCTTCGCGGCCTACAGCGGCGCCGGCGGAGTGATCAACATCGCGCTCTCCAACTGGGCGCGCGACAAGGGCTACGGGATGGCGAAGCACGCGGGGTTCATCCCCGCCGCGGTGGGTGGGAAGGAGGTCAAGCTCGCGCACACCGGCTTCACCTTCACCGCCGATGCCGGCGCGATGGAGCGCTGGCGCGGATGGTGGCGCATCGTGCGCGTGGACCAGTGGGGCGTCTTCTGCGTCGGCGCCCTGCTCGGGATGGCGCTCCCCGCCGTGCTCTACGTGACCTTCCTGGCGCCGGGGCTCGACATCCGCGGCTACGGGATCGCCGCGACGCTCGCGAATGCGATGGAGGCCCGGCTCCCGCTCATCGGCGGCGTGGTCGCCTTCCTCGGCGCGTGGGTGCTCTTCAAGACGCAGCTCGACCTGCTCGACGGGCTCACGCGGATGCTCACCGACATCGGCTGGACCGGGAGCCGTCGCCTGCGCAGTTGGCTCGGCGGCGACGTGCGCAAGCTCTACTATGGCGTGCTCGCGCTCCTCGTCGTCTGGGGACTCACGGCGCTCAAGCTCGTGCAGCCGATCCTACTCGTGCAGATCTCGGCGAATGTCGGCGGGATCGTCTTCGTGATCGCGGGGCTGCACCTGCTCTACATCAACACGCGGATCCTGCCCGAGGCGGTGCGGCCGGGACTCTGGCCGCGGCTGGGGCTCGTGGCGCTGGTGCTCTTCTACGGCTTCTTCTCGGTGATGTCGCTGCGCTCACTGCTCGGCTAGGAGAGCTCGGCCAGCAGTTCGATCAGCTCGGTCGCGTGCGCGGGACGATCCTCCGCATTCTTCGAGAGGAGCCGCATCACGAGCGCCGAGAGTGCCGGCGGCACATCGGGGTTCCCTTCGCTCGGGAGCGGGGGCGTGGTCGTCAGGACCTTTGCGATCAGCGAGACGAGCGAGGGCGCCTTGAAGGGCGGGTGCCCGGTGAGACACTCATAGAGCACGACGCCCAATGCGTACAGATCAGCCCTCGGATCGATCGGATCCCCCGCCAGCTGCTCCGGTGCCATATACGTCGGCGTCCCGACCGCCATCCCGGTCTGCGTGCGCGATGAGGTCGCCTCGGTGAAACGGGCGATGCCGAAGTCCATCACCTTGAGCACGCCCTCGCTGTCGATCAGCGCGTTCTCCGGCTTGACGTCGCGGTGGATCACCCCGGCCGCGTGCGCGACCGCGAGCGCTTCGGCGAACTGCCGTGCCAGGGCGAGTGCGCTGGCGGCACCGAGCTTCCCCCGTGTCTCGAGGAGCTCCCGGACGGTGATGCCACGGACGTACTCCATCGTGACGAAGGCGATCCCATCGGCGTCGCCCAAGTCGTGGGTGCGGACGACGTTGCGATGCGAGATGCGGCGGGCGAGGCGGATCTCCGACTTGAGTTGCTCGGCGAGCACCGGGTCGAAGGTGAGGAGTTCGCGACGGATCGTCTTGATCGCGACCTCCTCGCCGAGCTCGCGGTCGTGGGCGCGATAGACGACCCCCATCCCGCCACGACCGATCACGTCGAGGATCTCATAGCGAGTGCCGAGTACGCGACCGATGGCGAAGGCGTCGTCGGAGCCGGCATTGCTCCCCGCTGGTTCCGGCTGCGCCGACTTGAACTCGTTGGTGGCCTTGGTGACGTCGCTGCGCAGTTCGAGCAGCTGCTCGCGGAGCCGCGCCTCGCGCTGCCGCACGCCGACCGCCATCGCATCGAAGACGCGCGCGAGGCGTCCGAGTTCATCGTCGCGGCCGACGATCGACCCGAGCGCCCCCGGCGCATAGGTCCCGTGTTCGACCGCGCCGGCCGCCTCGATCACCTTCGCGACCTGGCGGAGGTAGTCGGCCTCCCGGTCGTGCCAGCGCTTCTTCTCGAGTGAAGCGCCGATGCGGGCGCGGAGCAGCACCTGATCAAAAGGTTTCGCGAGGTAGTCCTCGGCGCCGTGCTCGATGCAGCGCACCACGCTCGCGAGGTCGTCGAGGGCCGAGATCATGATCACCGGGATGCTGCGTGTCACATCGGAGGACTTGATCCGCTCGAGCACCGCGAAGCCGTCCATCCCCGGCATCAGGACGTCGAGGAGCACCAGATCGAACGACCCATTGGCGATCCGCGCGAGTGCTTCCTCTCCGGACGCGACGCTGTCGACCGCGTAGCCCTCGCGGACGAGGCGACGGGCGAGGACGGTGCGATTCTCGTCAACATCGTCAACGATCAGGATCTTGTTTGTGGAACCGACGGCGGACGGCGCGACGGCGGACGGCGGTGGGGGCGATGCGGGGCGATCCTGATTGGCGACCGCCTCCAGCGGGCGGGCGTTCGCGCTTGGCGCGGTCGGCACGGTCGTGAGTCGATTGGCGGCCTGGGCGATCCGCTTGACGTCCGTGGCGAACTGCTCGTCGCGTCCCTCGGCGAGCAGGTTCCGCGTCGCGGCGATCACCTTCGCCTGCGGCTCGGCGAGGTTGACCAGCAGCTGCGTCAGAGCTTCGCGGCGCACCACGCCTGTCGGTGGCAGCGCGGCGTTGATCATCGTCAGCGCGCTGCGCGCCGCGGCACAGATGTCGTCAAACGCCTTCGCATCGACCGACCCGTCGGCGACGTCCTCCCGCAAGAGTTCGGCGTAGCCGAGGATGTGATTGACGGGGGTGCGGAGTTCGTGCCGCAACTCGGCGGCGACATCGGGGGTGATCAACGTCCCCTGGGTCGAGCTGACGTTCATTTCGGCGTCAGTTGGGCCTCGATCTTCCCGAGCAGGCGGGCGAGGTCGATGGGTTTGGTGTCGTAGTCGTTGGCGCCGGCCTCGAGGGCCCGCTCCCGGTCGCCGGCCATCGCGTGCGCGGTGAGGGCGATGATCGGCAGGTCCTTCGTTTCGGGGAACCCCCGCAGCTGCTTCGTCGCGTCCCACCCATCGACCTCGGGGAGGCTCATATCCATCAGCACGAGGTCGTACTTCCCGGCGCGCGCCATCTCGATGCCTTGGCGACCGTCGACGGCGATCTCGATCACGTAGCCGCGGCGCTCCAGACGGCGAGAGAGCATGTCGCGGTTCATCTCGTTGTCCTCGACGAGCAGGATCCTGGTCATTCCGGGTTCTCCGATCGTGGGTCCATTATTTCCGTGCCGCCATCAGCGCGCCGATCTCTCGCACGAGATCCTCCGGCCCACCCCCCTTCTGCACGACCGCCTCGACGCCCCCATTGAGCCGCTTTCGGTCCTCGTCGGTGAGCACCTTCGCCGTGATGACGATAACCGGTGGTCCATCGCGACGCCCCGCCTTGCGAAGCCCCTCGAGGAACCCGAATCCGTCCATCTCGGGCATCAGCAGATCGAGGAGGACGAGCGCCGGGCGCTCAGCCCGCAGCTGCTCGAGGCCGATCCGGCCGTTCGCCGCCTCAGTCACCCGCCACCCTCCCTTCTCCAGCGCCTTTCGGAGATTCCGGCGCGTGCCCTCGTCATCATCCACCACGAGGATCCCGGCGCCGGGCGTCTTCCCGGCGAGTCGCTCCACCGCCGCGAGGAGCCGGCTCTTGTCGATCGGCTTGGTGAGATAGTCGGCGGCGCCCAACGCGATCCCCATATGCTGCTCGTCGAGGATCGTCGCCATGATCACCGGGATGTCGGCGGTGGCCGGATCGGACCTGAGCGCGGCGAGCGCCGCCCAGCCGTCCATCCCCGGCATCATCACGTCGAGTGTGATCAGGGAGGGCTTGAGCGTCCGTGCCCGTTCGATTCCTTCGCGTCCGTCGGCGGCCTCCTCGACCCGGTAGCCGGCCTTCGCGAGGTGGCGGCGGAGCAGGGCGCGCGCAGTCGCGTCATCATCCACCACCAGGATGCAGGGCGCGTCGGACGCGACGGTCTCGGCGGCAGCGGGTGCGGACGCGATCGGTGCGCGCGAGAGGACGGCCGGGAGCCGCATCGTGAAGGTCGAGCCGGTACCGCTGCCACTCGTCACCGAGATCTCCCCGCCCATCATCCGGCAGAAGTGTCGGCTGATCGTGAGGCCCAGTCCGGTCCCGCCGAACCGCCGCGACGTCGACGCCTCCGCCTGCGTGAAGGCCTCGAAGAGACGGGCCATCTGCTCGGGCGTCATCCCGATCCCGTTGTCCTTCACGTCGAACACCATCCACCCGGCCTCGCGGCGGACCCGGAGGACGATCTGCCCGTGGTCGGTGAACTTGCAGGCGTTCGAGAGGAGGTTGAGCAGGACCTGTCGGACGCGCGTCAGGTCGGTGTGCATCGAGCCGGCGTCGTCGGCGACCTCGACCGTGAGCACGTTGGCGTTCTTCTCGACGAGCGGCAGTACCGTCGTCGAGACGTCCCGAACCACCATCGCCACCTCAAAGGCCTCGGCGAAGAGCTCCATCTTGCCGGCCTCGATCTTCGAGAGGTCGAGCACGTCGTTGATCAGGGCGAGGAGGTGCCGTCCCGCGGCCTCGACCTTGACGATGTCGGCGAGCAGGGGATCGCCGCCCCGGTCGCGCAGTTCCTCCTCGACCATCTCGCTGTAGCCGATGATCGCGTTGAGCGGCGTGCGCAGCTCGTGGCTCATGCTGGCGAGGAACTGGCTCTTCGCGCTGTTCGCCGCCTCGGCTTCGCGCCGGGCCAGCAGCAGCTCCGAGATGTCGTGATAGAGTGCCATCAGTCCGAGCTGCTCTCCATCCACGATCACCGGCACGCCGAGCACTTCCACGTCGACGAACGAGCCGTCCTTTCGCCGACGCTGGCCGATGATCTTCACCGGGCGCTGGTTCAGCGTCTGCTTCGTGTAGGCGACGGCGTCGATCCGAGTCTCCGGCGTGGTGATGAGGTCATCGAGGTTGTGGCCGACGACCTCGGACTCGGTGAAGCCGAAGAGCTTCTCGAACGCCGGATTGCACTCCACGACGTTGTGCTCGGTGTCGGCCGTGACGACCGCGACGGGGCTGTTGATGACCAGTTCGCGGAAGTACTGGCGCTGGCGACGCGACGCGGTGAAGAGCCGCGCATTCTCGAGCGCGATGGCGGCCTGGCTCGCGAAGAGTCCGAGGAGGCGCAGGTCCTCGGCGCCGAAGACGCGCGCCGGGTCGGCGTGCACGCAGGCGATCGCGCCGACGAGCCGGGTCCCGATCAGCAGCGGCACCGCGATCACCGTCTGCACCGTGCTCTGCGTGTAGTTCCGACTCCGCGCCGCCCACTCTTGATAGCGCGGGATGATCAGCGGTTCCCGCGTCTCGGCGACGCGTCCCATCGCCCCCTCGCCCATCGCCATCGTCGAACCCACCGCGTCGGTGCCCATATTGCGGCTCGCGGCGATCACGAGGACCTGATTGGCCTCGTCGAAGGTCGCCAGTTCGCCGCCCGTGACGTCGAGCAGGGTGACGGCGCGGCGGAGCACGCGTTCGAGCACCGACGAGAGCTCGAGCTCACCCGAGAGGTCGGTCAGGGTCTCGAGCAGGGCCTGCTGCTCGGCGGCGCGCCGCTGGCTCGCGTCGAAGAGCCGCGCATTCTGGATCGCGATGCCGGCGTGCGAACCGAAGAGCTTGAGCAGCCGCACGTCGGTCTCGCCGAAGCGGCGATTGGGATCCTTGTCCATGAACGCCAGGACACCGACGAGGTGGCCGGCCACGAGCATCGGCGCCACCATCACCCCGTGGAACTGCGCCTCGGCGTACTGCACCGAGCGGCCGGTCCAGATGTGATAGTCGGCGATGATGAGGGGTTCGCGCGTCTCGACGACGCGACCCATCGCCCCTTCGCCCCGCTTGAGCTTCACCCCGGTCGTGTCGCGCCGGCCGACGTTGCGGCTCGCGACGATCGTGAGTTCCTCGGCCACCTCGTCGAAAGTCGCGAGTTCGCCGTGGCTCACACCCAGCAGGCCGACGGCGCGGTCGAGCACCGACTGGAGCAGGGTGGGGAGGTCGAGCTCGCCGGAGAGGTCGGCCAGGGTCGCGCGCAGGGCCTCCTCCTCACCCGCGCGCGCGTGCAGTGCGCGGACGAGCCGCTCGCGCCCGATCGCGATCCCGGCCTGGTCGGCGGCAGCGGTGAGGATCTCGAAGTCCTTCTTGCCGAAGGCCTTCACCCGGTTGCTCTCGACTACCAGCACGCCCACCAACTCTCGGTTCACGAGCAGCGGGACGTCCACCTCCGATCCCTGATTGCGGGTCGGCAGGTACTGCGTCGCCTTCGTGACCTGTGGCGTATAGTGCAGCCGGCCGTCGAGCAGGGGTCGCTCGCTCAACCCGCTGCCCGGCTTGATGCGGAGCCCCACCTTCGCGCTCGCGCGGCCCGCGCTCGCGACGAGGACGCGCTCCTTGGTCTGCGCGTCGACCAGCAGGAGGGCGATGAAGTCGAACCCGAGCGACGCGTCCTTCAGTCCGCTGACGGCGGCGCGACAGATATCGAGTTCGTTGTCCGCGCGCGCGATCGCGGCGCTCATCCGGAGGAGCGCCGCCTGCCGGCGCACGGCATCGGCCGGCGCGCGCTTTGTCGCGGGGCGGCGCGTCGCCATCGCTATCGCACCCTGGCCGGCGCGGCGTGCGCGCCCACGAGTCGCGCGACCTCGTCGAGCAGGTCGTCCCGCGAGCGGCCCCCCTTCTGCACCACCGCCTCGACCCCGCCGTTGAGCCGCGCCCGATCCTCCTCGGTGAGCACCTTGGCGGTGATCACGACGACCGGGACCGCGCGCCACTCCTCGTTCGCGCGGATCGCCTCGAGGAACTGGAAGCCGTCCATCTCCGGCATCATCAGGTCAAGGAGGACCACCGTCGGCGTGTGTTCGCGAAGCCGCTCGAGGCCAAGGCGTCCATTCGCCGCCTCGCTCACCGTCCACTTGGCGCGCCGCAGGGTGCGGACCATCAGGGTGCGCGTCGGTTCATCGTCCTCGACGACGAGCACGTGCGTGCCGCGCTCCGGACCACCAAAGCGCTCCAGCGCCGCGATGAGGCGGCCGCGATCGATCGGCTTCGTGAGGTACTCCGACGCGCCGAGTGCGATCCCGAGCCGCTCCTCATCGAGCACGGTGGCCATCACCACCGGGATCCCGGCGAGGGCCGGGTCGCTCTTCAGCGCCGAGAGAACGGCCCACCCGTCCACGCCCGGCATGATCGCGTCGAGCGTGATCACATCGGGGGGGAAGGCGCGCGCACGGGCGAGTCCAGTCGCGCCGTCGGCCGCCTCGTCCACGCGGTAGCCGGCGCGGGTGAGGTGGTTGCGCATCAGCGCGCGGGCCACGGGATCGTCGTCGATGACGAGCACGAGGGCGCCGGTGCCTCCGGCGGCGTCCCCGCGCACATCGGGCGCAGGGGCCTGGATCGGTGCGGCCGGCAAGCGCACCGTGAACGCCGAACCCTTTCCGATGTGGCTCTCGACGCCGATCTCGCCTCCCATCCCCTGACTGATCCGCCGACTGATCGCGAGGCCGAGTCCCGTGCCGCCGTAGCGGCGAGCCGTCGTGACATCGGCCTGCGAGAAGGCCTCGAAGAGACGGCCCATCTGTTCGGCCGTCATCCCGATTCCGCTGTCCTCGACCCGGAACGTCACCCAGTCGCCGGCGGGCCCGTCCACGCGCCTCACGCGCATCGAGATCACGCCGTCCTCGGTGAACTTGCAGGCGTTGGAGAGGAGGTTGAGCAGCACCTGCCTGACGCGCGTCAGGTCGGCGTGCATCGTGCCGACGTTCCCCGCGATGTCGACCTGCAGTGTGTTCCGGTTCCGTTCGACGAGGGGCCGCACCGTCGTCGCCACCGCCTCGACCACCTCGCGGATCGCGAAGGTCTCGGGGGCGAACTCCATCTTGCCCGCCTCGATCTTCGAGAGATCGAGGACGTCGTTGATCAGCGCGAGGAGGTGCTTGCCGGCGGTCTGGATCTTCCCGAGGTCGCCGATGAACGACTCGTGGCCCGTCTCCTGCGCCTCCTCCTGCAGCATCTCGCTGTAACCGATGATCGCGTTGAGCGGGGTGCGCAGCTCGTGGCTCATGTTCGCGAGGAACTGGCTCTTCGCGCGATTCGCCCCCTCGGCCTCGTGCCGGGCTTCGGTCAGTTCGCTGATGTCGTGGTACATCCCCATCAGCGCGACCGCCGACTCGTCGGCGATGACGGGAACGCCGAGGATCTCGACATCGACGAAGGTCCCGTCCTTGCGGCGTCGCTTCCCGATCCCCTTCACCGGCCGGTCGGCGGCGTCGCGGCTGTACTTCGCCGCCTCGCCGAGGGTCGTCGAGTCGGTGATGAGTTCGTCGAGGTTGCGTCCGCGCGCCTCCTTCTCCGTGTAGAGGAAGAGTTTCTCGAACGCCGGGTTGCACGACGCGACCTTGTAGTCGGTGTCGAGCTGGACGATCGCGACCGGGCTGTTGTTGAGGAGACTGCGGAAGAACTCTCGCTGACGCGCCGCCTCCTCGTAGAGCCGCGCCCCTTCGATCGCGATCGCCGCCTGTGGCGTGAAGAGGTTGAGCAGTCGCAGGTCGTCGGCGCCGAAGATGCGCGTGGGGTTCGCGTCGACGATCGCGATCGCCCCGACGAGCCGGTTGTCGATCAGCAGCGGCGCCGCCACCACCGACCGCACCGGCACGTCGGAGTACTTGCTCGAGCGGCCGAGCCAGGCGTGGTAGTCGGGGATGATGAGAGGTTCGCGCGTCTTCGCGACGAGGCCCATCGCCCCCTCGCCGAGCTTGAGCCGGATGCCGGTGGTGTCCTTGCCGACGTGATGGCTCGCGGCGACGACGAGCTCCTCCTTCGCCGAGTCGAAGATCGCCAACTCGCCGCCCGAGACGCCCAGCAGGGCGACCGCGCGTTCGAGGGTCGCCTGCAGCGTCTTGGAGAGTTCGCGCTGGGTGAGGAGGTCGGCCATCGAGGCGAGCACCGCGTGCTGCTCGTCGGCGCGCCGGCGCTGGGCGACGAGGAGCCGGGCGCGCGCGATCGCGATGCTCGCCTGGTTCGCGGCGGCGGTAAGGATCTCGAAGTCGCTATCCCCGAATGCGTCAGGCTCGGTGCTCTCGACCGCGAGCACGCCGATCACGCGCCCGTCGATGATCAGCGGGATGTCGACCTCGGAGCCGCTGTTCAGCGTCGGCTCGTAGTTCGACTCGCGGCGCACCTCGGGGGTGTAGTGCAGCTTCCCGTCGAGCATCGCCTTCTCGGTGACACCGTGCCCGGGGCGGAGCCGGAAACCGGGCTGCGCCGCGGTCCACCCCACGCTCGCGACCATCACGCGGTCGCCGGTCGGCTCGTCGAGGAGGAAGACGCCGAGGAAGTTGTAGCCCAGTGCCTCGTCGCGAAGTCCATTCACGACGGCGTCGCAGATCTCCTGCTCGTTGGCGGCCGCCGCGATCGCCGAGCTCAGGCGCAGGAGCGCCGACTGGCGCCGCGCCATCGCGGTCGTGTTCGTCGCCGGACGTTCCGCCGCCTTGCGCGACTTCTTCGCCTTTGGAACGGGCTTCTTCGGTCGCGGCTTCGGCATGACCTCTCGATCGGGGAGGAGCGCCGCCTAAGCTATCCCCGGGCTCCACCGTCCGACAGCCGGTGAAGCCCCGCGGATCAGCGCCGCAGCGTCACCTCGCGCGTCACCTCACCGCCCCGCGTGCTCAGCAGCCGCAGCGTCACGGCACGGGTCGCGTCGGGCGCGCGGACGCGCACCCGGATCGTGCGCGTCTCGTTCCCCTCCATCCAGAACTCGACGGCGGGTCCCACGATCCGCGCCTGTCCGCCGACGAGCTGCAGCCGGTCCGGCCGCACGATCTTCACCCGCTTCGCCTGCTCGAGCGCCGTCGGGAGCAGTCCGGTGTTGCGGACCGTCACGCTCACCTCGTGCGTCGCCGAGTCGGGCTCGCTGCGGAGCGCATCCACGCTGACGGCGGTGATCTCGAGCTTCGGCAGCGCCTTCGCGAGTTCGAGGTTGAACATCGCTTGGCGACCGGCCCAGCGATCGAGCGACTGCGGCGGCCCGTTCTGCGAGAAGAACTTCGGATTGTACCCACCCGACTCGGCCTCGCCCAGCGTCGGGTGAGTGAACTTCGTCCAGGGCTTGTAACAGGTGCCGCCGAACTCCTCGTCGCAGTAGCGGAGGACTTCGTACTGGTCGATGTCGCCGTCGTTGTCGTAGTCGCGCTCGCGGCCACCGTTCCAGATCTCGTCGCCGTACCAGACGACGCCCATCTGGAAGTAGCCGAAATCAGGACCGTGGCCGAAGAGCGGCTGCGGCTGTCCCTGCGGATTGCCGCGGGTCGCGTACTCGCGATAGACGTTCCCCGCCCACGGGTACTTGGTGATCGCGAGCCCGACCGAGTCGAAATGCAGCAACAGCTTCAGGTCCGACGGGAAGACGCACTCGGCGTCGTCGCAGGTCGAAGGGCCGCGCAGATGCATCGGCACCGAGGTGTCCATGCTGTTCGCGACGCCGATGTTCGGGTGCGACGTGACCCAGAGGAAGACCGCCCTGGTCTCGGGTTCGGAGAGGGGATACTCGCCGGCGCCGCCCTGCGTATATCCGCGACCGGTCGGCTCCTGCATCGGGCGCCAGTTGTACGTGTAGTTGCGGTGCAGGTCGAGCCCACCGACCCCGTCCTCGTTGATCCGACCGTCGCCGTCGTTGTCGATCCCCTCGGCCGACATCGTGTAGTCACCGCGCCCCTGTCCCACTGCGCGCATCAGGCGACCCGACGTGTCGGCGGTGTCCACCGCGAAGTTTCCCTGGCCGGCGCCGACGAACTTGCGCACCTGGCGGATGTAGCCGTCCCCGTCGAGGTCCTCGGCCGGGTCCTCGTCGAAGAGGCCGTCGCGGTCGTCGTCGTAGGGCCGCACCGTGCTGCGGTTCGACTGCGCCGTGAGCCGGTACATATCGGAGCCATCGGGGTTGTTCAGCGGCTTGAGGTACACCGCCTTCTCGTCGAGGAGCCTCGTGATGACCGGGTCCTTGCCGTAGTTCTCGATCAGGTGCCAGGCGAGGTAGAGCACGCTCTCGGTCGAGGAGATCTCCCCCGAATGGCGGCCCCCTTCGAAGAAGGCCGCTGGTTTCGCGGTGTGGGCGCCGGTCTTCTTGTTCGTCAGGGTCATCTGCAGGATGTCGCGGTCACCGAACGACTTCCCGACGACGTAGAGTTCGACGAGGTCGGGCTTCTCGGCCGCCCACTTCCGCATCCACCACTCGATCTCCGCCGACGTGTGGTAGTGCTTGAAGTCCATCTGGCCCTCGACGAGCGGCCTGGTCTCGGGATAGTTGGTGAGTTGGAAGACGCTCGTGCCGTTCCGCTGTCCGGGCACGACGAGCACGCGCTTGTCGGCCGGCGGTCCACTCGGTCCCTGCTGGAATCCGCCCCCTCCACCTCCTCCACCCTGTGCCACGGCATCGCGCGGCAGCAGGGACGTCGCGAGGAGTGCGAGGGCCGGGAGGAGCGATCGGGAGTAGCGCATCGGTGGGATGTGTTTGTGGGAACGGGCGAGGAGATGATGTCGTGACGAGGTTTACGCCGGCGCGCTGCCGCGCGTTCAGCCGATGCCGTAGAGCGCCCGCGCGTTGCCGCCGAGGATCCGCGCCCTCTCGATGTCGCTTAACTGCAGTGCTGCTATGGATTCTTTCATCTTCCGCATGCTGCTGATGAGGTGCGGATAGTCACTCCCCGCCAACAGCTGGCTGACCCCGGCGAACTCGACTGCGAGCCGAAGCGCCTTCGGGTCGAAGTTCACCGTGTCGTAGTAGAACCGCTTCAGGTACTCGCTCGGCGGCTCATCGATGTGCACCCGGCACTCGGGATAGGCCTCGAACCCGCGATCGAGCCGCTCGGCGATGTAAGGGATCGCCCCACCGAGATGGCCGAGGATCCAGCGGATTCGCGGGTAGCGGCGCGGGATCCCGGCGAAGACGAGCCCGGCTGCGGCCAGCGTCGTGTCGAACATGAATCCGACCAGTGGCATCAGCCAATACTCCTGCATCGCCTCCACCCCCGCCGGGTAGTTCGGGTGGATGTGGATCACCGCCGCGCGCTCGTTCGCCCGCTCCCAGAGGGGGAAGTAACGCTCATGGTGCAGCGCGTCGCCGTTCACGCTCGCGTAGACCATCGCGCCGGGGAAACCGAGGCCCATCGCTCGGTCGAACTCACGCACTGCGGCCGCCGGGTCGTTGAGCGGGAGCGTCGCCAGCGCAGTGAAGTGCTTCGAGCGTTCGGCCCTCACCTTCGCCAGTGCGTCGTTGACGAGTGAGGCGAGATACGCCGACTGCTTCGGCTCCTCCATCGTCGTACCCGGCGCGGTGAGCGTGATGACCTGCAGGTCCACCCCCGCCTCGGCGATCACCTTCTCGCGGAAGGCGATGTCGCGATGCCCCGGCACGACGAAGTTCTTGTCCCCGGGGGAGACGAGCACCGGATTGCCGTGCGCATCCTCCTCGACGGTGTACCGGCTCGGTCCCTTCTTGATCGCCGCGATGAACTCGGGGGGATAGTAGTGATTGTGGACGTCGATGATCATCGCGAGTCGGTCTTCCGGTGGGTGAGGAGGTAGGCGGGCACGCCGAGAAGTACGATGGCGAGCCCGATTGCGCTGTCGCGCGGGTCAGCGACGAGAGTGCTGACGACGATCGCGAGCGAGGCGCCGATGAAGAGCAGGGGGGCGAGCGGGTAGAACGGCATCGAGTAGGCCCGTGTCGCGGTGCCGCGTTGGCGCAGCCGCATGAGCCCGATCGCGAGGAGCGCGAAGAAGAGCCACTCCGTGTAGATGACCCGCGTGAAGAGTGCGCGGAAGGTCCCCGTCGCGACGAGGATCGACGCGACCACCGCCTGCAGGACGATCGCGCGGTGCGGCGTCAGGTAGCGCGGATGCACGGCCCCGAACCACCGCCAGAGGAGTCCGTCCTGCGCCATCGCGTAGTAGACGCGCGGTCCCGCGAGGACGATCCCGGCCAACGCGCCGAAACTCGAGAACATCACGAGGGCCGACATCGCGGCCGCGCCGCCCGACCCCAAGAGCGCATCGGCGAGGTCGGCCGCGACGCGCGTGGACTCCGCCACCTGGTCGAGCGGCATCACGTAGAGGTACACGGCCGTCATCGCCATGTAGGCGACGGTGACGATCAGGGTGCCGATGAGGAGCGCGCGGGGGATCGTGCGCTGCGGGTCGACTGTCTCCTCGGAGGTATAGGTGACCATATGCCAGCCGCCGTAGGCGAAGAGCCCCGCTCCCATCGCCGCGAGGAAACCGCGCAGCGTCTCACCGCTCGCGTACGCCGAGCCGACGAAGTGCTCCGGGATATTCCCGCCGAGGCCGAAGCCGAGGACGACGATCGCCAGCACGGCCAACAGTTTCACCGCGGTGAAGATCGACTGGACGCGCGTGCCGTGGCGCACGCCGAAATAGTTCACGGTCGAGAGCAGCAGGATCACCCCGATCGCCACCGCGCGGCCTCCCCACGGGGAGAGCGGGATGAAGAAGCCGGTGTAGCGGGCGAAGATGGTGGCGATCGCGGCGATGATCCCCGAGTGCATCGTGAGGAGCATCGCCCAGCCCCAGAGGAATCCCACCGACGGATGGAAGGCCTCGGAGAGGTAGACGTAGACGCCGCCGGTGCGGGTGAAGGTGCTCGAGAGCTCGGCGCAGACGCCGGCTCGAAGATGGCGCGGTTGCGTCCGGCACTCTTGGCGTTGTAGAGCTGCAGATCGGCACGCTCGAACCACAGACGCACGGACGAGCGCACCCATTGCGGCGCGAACGCGCCCCCGAGGCTCACCGTCACCGAGATCTGTTGCGACAGGCCGATCTTGACGGCCCGTCGCTCGATACGCGTGCGCATGCGCGCCGCCACGGTCGGGCCAAAAGCCGGTGGGCAATTCGGCAGCACGATGGCGAACTCTTCGCCGCCGACGCGGCCCACCGTGTCCATCGGCCGCACGCATTCGAGCAGGCACTCTGCCACGGCCTTGAGCACCATATCGCCCGCGGCGTGGCCGTGCTCGTCGTTGACTCGCTTGAAGTGGTCGATGTCGAGCAGCAGCAGCAACGCCGGCTCGCCGGCGCGCGCCACGCGATCGATCTCGCGCGCCAGCACCATTTCGAAGTGGCGTCGATTGGCCAGGCCGGTCAGCGCATCGCGGCTGGACAGCGCGCACAGGCCGTCGATCACGCCTTGCAGCCAGGCCAGGCTGCCCGGCTCGCCGTCCGTCAGGGTCTGGCCCGACTGCGCCAGCAAGGCCAGCGCCGACTCCAGCCGCAGCGCGGAAGGAGCCGCGCCGGGGCGTCGTGCTGCGGGCTGGT
>JANNKK010000105.1:0-2644 GCA_031396245.1 Gemmatimonadaceae bacterium | reverse complement strand
TCCACCAACGGAGCGAGGACCGTCACCGAGCGCGGCTGCTCCAGGTTGCCGAGCGCGCGGATCGCCGCGAGCCGCACGCGACGGTCACTGTCGCGTGCGACGAGAGCCTCGAGATCCGCTGCGACCGAGACATCCTCGATGTTCCCGAGCGCCCAAGCCGCCGCCGCACGGACGACGGCCGCGTCGTGTGCGAGTGCGCGCCGGAGCGGTACGACGCTCGGGCGTTGCTCATACTCGCCCAGGACCCACGCCGCCATCGCGCTCACTGCCGTGTCATCACCCTCGAGGAGCCGCTCCACCCGGACGCGCAACGCGAGACGGTCGTCCTGCCCCGCCGCCCGCAGCGCCGCCTCGCGCACCCGCGGCGACGGATCGCTGAGATAGCGCGCGAGGGCGTCGTCGGTCACCGCCGAGTTCCCGAGCATCTTCGCCGCCACGTGGCGAACGCAGGGGTCAGCGCCGCCGAGCTCCGAGCCGAGGAGCCCGATCGCCGCTGCATCGCGGACTTCTGAGGAGACCTCGTACCGCTGCGCCCTGAGCTGGACGCGCACGTCGGCGAGCCGGCCGACGCCGACCCCCCCATCGTCAGACCAGAAGTTGCCGATCTGGTCCGAGATGAGCTCACAGAGCATCGGGTCGGCCGCCCGGAGCGCTCCAAGGAACCGCGCGACTTGCGCAGAGTCCGGTCCCGTCCGCTCCCGCTCCTGCCCGAGTTCCAGCGACGGCGCGGCGACCACGGCCGCCGTCGCCCCCGCGGCCGTCAGCACGCCGAGCCCGACCATCGCGACGAGTGATCGCCTCATTTGTCGATGTCCTCACCGAAGTACTCGACTGCGATCCGGCGCACGTTCGGGTCGGAGTGCGTGAGTGCCTTCTTGAGCGCGGCGTGCGAGGCATCGGTGCGCATCTCGGTCAGCGCTTCCGCCGCCTGGTCCCGCACGCTGCTATTCCGGTCATCGAGCATCTTGATGAGCTTCGGGATCACCCCCAGCACCTGCCGGTCCCCGGCGATCGACGCGGCCGTCTGGCGGACCTCGGCCGAGACGTCGTCGAGTGCGCGGCCGAGGAGATCCTCCCCCATCGGCGCCTCGAGTTCCTCCATCGCGTGGAGCGCCTGGTGCCGCACCTCCTCGCTCGGGTCGGTCACGAGTTGCGCGAGGGCCGGGATCGACTGACGGTCACGGAGCTGCTTCAGGATCTCGATCGCCGAGTAGCGCATCTCCGCGTCCTCCGACGCGAGCAGCTTCCGGATCGGTGCGGCCGGAATGCCCCGCTCGTAGTTCGAGAGGGCGCTGAGCGCGGCGCGGCGCACATCGTGTTCCTCGTCGTTCAGCGCGTCGATCAGCGCGTTGATCGCCATCGGATGATGGAGCCGGCCCAGCGCATCGGCCGCGGCGCGTCGCACATCGGGCACCTCGTCCTTGAGGCGCGCCATCACCGCCCGTACGATCGCCGTGTCGACCACCGCCGCCGATCCGTCCGAGGACGTTCCCGAGAACCCGAGGTCCGATGCGGCTGACAGCTGGTCGTGCACCGAGTCCGAGATCGCCGAGGCCTGCTGCACCCCGGGGGCGAAGGCTGCGGTGAGCACGAGCGCCCCGGCCGCGACCGCCACTGCGGCGCCCCGCGAACGCGGCGCCGCGACCACACCTGCTTCGAGGAGCCGCGACACGCGCTTCGAGAGCTGCGACCGCTCCTCGGCGAAGCCGGCCACCGGCACGCCAAGGGGAGAGGCCTGGATCCACTCGGCCACCTTCACCAGCGCCCGTGCGAGGGGCACGCCCCCGGAGTGACGTGCCGCCCACTCGTCCGCGCAGAGCTCCGCCGATTCCTGCACACCCTGCCGGGCGAGGCGGTTCATCGGCTGGAAGAAGAAGGCGCGTTCGACCAGACAGCTGAGCGCCAACCATTGCGGATCTCGGCGAACGAGGTGCGCGAGTTCGTGCGCGAGCATCGCGCGCTGCTGCGCCGGCTCCAACTCCACCAACGCGGCAGCGGGAAGACAGATCTCGCCATTCCCCAACGCCACCGGCGACGAGATCGCCCCCGACGCCGTGAGATGGACGTAGGTACGGACCCCCGTCTCGCGGCAGAGCGAGTCGAGCAGCGCAGTCACCGCGCCCTTCTCGACCGATCGACGATCACCGAGGCGCCCGACCAGGATCAGCCGACGGGCGACATACCATAGGACGAGGGCCGCGGCGGCGACGAGCCACGTGATGGCGAGGATCGAGGTCCAGTCAGGTGCCGGTGAGGGTGTGACCGCACCGAGCGTCGAACCCGCAGCCGGGACCTCTCCGCCGACGGATGCCTCTTCGGGTGCGCCCGCCACCGCAGGAAGGTCGAACTCCGGCGTCGGGGCGGGAGACGAGGCCACCGAGATCGGCGCGCCGATCGCGAAGGTCCCCGCGGGGCGACGGTCGAGTGTCGACTGCGCCGTCGCCGTCAGTATCCCTCCGACGAGCGCCGTCTTCCAGACCACCTCGCTGAACGCCGGGGCGAGTCGCCCGCTGCGAACGGCAAGCCACGCCGCACCCAGCAGCACCGTCGAATGAAGTGCGTAGGTGAGCAGCCAGGCGAAGATCTCGGGAGCGGTCGGGAAGGTCACTTCTCCTCCTGTGTGCGCGACTCGGCGTCGTTGATG
>JANNKK010000097.1:0-2119 GCA_031396245.1 Gemmatimonadaceae bacterium | reverse complement strand
CTCACCCCCGAGAACGCACGCGACCCCTGGATGCCTGACGCGGCGGCGATGGCGGGAGCGAAGCAGGGACCGGCCTTCCTCCGCGATCTCCTTGGCCAGCGACTGCGCAGCAACGACTCGGCTGTTGTGGCGGGCGTGCGTCGCGCGGTGCAGAAACTCGCGCGGCACGATGCGATCCCGATGGACTTGGGAACCGTCGTCGCGCTCCTCGAGTTCACGCCGCGCCTTGCAGCACCGATCGCGATCGGTCTGGTCAACGGCATCGCACAGGGCTGGGCCGAGGAGAAGCCTCCGGCGCTCACGCCGGAACTCCGGGTGACACTGCGCACCGCGGCCCAAGGCGCCGAGGGCGACCTCAAGGCCGCCTTCACGCGCCTCGCGACGCGCTGGGGCATCCCCGACGCCTTCGGGGCGCCCTGATGCGGATCGGTTCGCGATTCGCTCGCGTGGCAGCGCTCGGCGCACTTCTCGGCGCGGCGCCGGCCGGGACGCAGGACCCGATCGCGCAGACCCTGGAAGTGCGCGCGAGCGGCAGTGTGCTCGAGTTCACGCCGCGATCACTCTCGGCCAAGGCGGGCACGCGGGTGCGCATCCGCTTCGTGAATGACGGCACCTTCCCGCACAACGTCATCATCCCGCGCGACCTGAACGAGATCGACGACCTCGCGACCGCCGCCTACTCGGCGGGGGAATCCGGCTACGTGCCGATCGAGGAGAAGGCGCGCCTGCTCGCCTTCAGCACCTTGGCGTCACCGGGACAGACGGTGGAATTCATCCTCACGATGCCGACGGCGGGGGAGTACCAGTACGTCTGCATGTATCCGGGCCACGCGAACTCGATGTTCGGGACGCTCCGCTCCTTGAAGTGATCGCGCGCGGCGCGCGCCTCACTTCCGCAACGTCAGCGACTTGAAGGCACGGGCCTGCTGTTCGATCGCCGATTCGGTGGCGAGACGCTCGATGCTCGACGCGCCGAAGAAGCCGGCGACGCCGCGTGTGCGCTCGAGCACGTACTGCGCATCCTTCGGCTCGGCGATCGGCCCACCGTGGCAGAGGACGATCACGTCGGGGTTCACGCGCTTGGCTGCGTCGTGCATCATCTGCACCTTGGCCACCGCGTCGTCGAGCGACATCGCCGCCGTCCTCACGCCGATCGAACCGGCGACGGTCGTGTTCACGTGGGCCACGATCACGTCGGCACCGGCCTTCGTGAACTCGCGCGCGGTCGCCTCGTCGAAGACGTAGGGACAGGTGAGCATGTCGAGCCGGTGCGCCTCGGCGATCATCTCGACCTCGAGCTGGATGCTCATCCCCGTCTCCTCGAGGATCTGACGGAACTGGCCGTCGATGAGCCCGACCGTCGGGAAGTTCTGGACGCCGTCGAAGCCGAGGTCGCGGAGCTGCGGGAGGAAGACCCGCATCATCCGGAAGGGATCGGTGCCGCACACCCCGGCCAGCACCGGCGTGTCCTTCACGATCGGCAGCACCTCCCGCGCCATGTCGACGACGATCGCGTTGGCGTCGCCGTAGGGCATCATCCCCGAGGCACTGCCCCGCCCCGCCATCCGGTAGCGCCCGGAGTTGTAGATGATGATGAGGTCCACGCCGCCGCGTTCCGCGAACTTGGCTGAGATCCCCGTGCCCGCCCCGGCGCCGATGATGGGAGACGCTGCGGCGACCTGCGCTCGGAGCCGCCGGAGGGATTCCTGACGAGTGATGAATGGCATCGATCGGGTGGGAGGACGTTAGGTGATCAGTGGGAGCAGTTCGTCGACCAACGCGTGGGCGAAGGCGGGGTCGTTGATGTGCGCGTCGACCCGGCGTACACGCACGTGGGGATTCGCGGCCGCGTTGAGCAAGTCGCGGAGGGTGTCGAAGAGTGCCGCGTCGGCCGCGGGGTCGTGGAAGGCGCCGCCTGGCGCGTCGAGCGCACTGACGCCGCCGAGTGGCAGCAGTAACACCGCCGCTGCGGTTGCGCGCGCGACCTGGGCGGCGATCCGCGCGGCGATCTCGCGACACTCCTCAGGCGTCGTGCGCATCAGCGTGACGGTCGCGTTGTGTTCGTGGAATCGCCTCCCGGCGAACCGCACGGGCACCGTGGAGCGCGGTCCGAAGTTCA
>JANNKK010000158.1:0-1746 GCA_031396245.1 Gemmatimonadaceae bacterium | reverse complement strand
TCTCGCCGCTTCGATCCAGGCAGGTCTGCTCGAGGCCGAGCCGCGCATCCTGAGCTCGCTGACCCGGTTCGCCACGCTGCGCCAGGCCATCGAGCTGTCGACCGTCGCCGTGCTCCTGGTACACCCGACGTAGAGCGTCGGGCGCGACACCGGTACGCCGGGTTCCATGTGATGTCGCGGGGCATACCTCACGGGTGTCGCGAGACATTACTCATACTCCTTTGGGTTGGTCGCGGGTGTTGGGGTTGATGGTCAGCTGGCGCACGAGGCGGCCGTTGATGAACACGTGGGCGTGTTTGCCGGTGATGACGGTGAGCGCTGTTTGTCCGGCGTGAGCGACGCCGATGCCAACTCGGGTGCGGGTGGCGATGCTGATCCGCCCGTCGGCGGTGACCACGGTCGTTGAGGTGGTGGTTGGGGTGCCGAGGGGGTGACCGGCGGGACCCGAGCGCGGTGTTGTTGCCCAGACATCGGCGGGGAACCGGCGTCCGATGGCGCGGTGTGGCCGGTGGTGGTTGTAGGTCTCACGGAACCGGTCGAGCTGGGCTTGTAGCTCGGTCAAGGTCTGCGCCGGGTCTTTGCTGGCGAGGTGCAGTTTGAGGGTTTGGTGGAAGCGTTCGACTTTGCCGCAGGTCTGAGGGTGGTAGGGCCTCGAGTGGGCGTCGCCGATCCCCAGTGCCGCCAATGCTGGCAGCAGCCCACCTTGGCCGGCGGCACCACGAAAGGCCATGCCGTTGTCGGACAGCACCCGCTCCGGCCATCCCCACTGTCGGGCCCCCAGGCACAAGGTTTCCCAGGAGTTGGCGGTGGTGCACGTCGGCACTGCCAGCGAGGCGATCAACACCCTGGTGCAGTCATCGATGACGTTGATGATCTCGATCATCGTCCCGTCAGCGAGCCACCATTTGGTGGCGTCGATCTGCCAGCACTCGTTGGCTCGTTCGGCAGCGAAGCGCCGATGGGCGTGCTTGGGTGCCTTGCGTGGCTCGGGATTGATGAAACCTCGCTCTTTGAGCACCCGCCAGATCGTCGCTTCCGACGGCGACTGGCCGACACGCTGGGCGAGATGGAACCAGATCGTCGCCGGCCCATTGTCCAACCCTTCATCGGCAAGCTCCTTGCGTAACCGCACGATCAACTCCCGCGTCGCCGGGTCAATCTTGTTAGCGACACGCTTCGGCGCCCGAGACTTGGACGCCAACGCCGCTTCGCCTTCCAGCGCGAACCGGCGACGAAGGTCATAGAACAACCACGTACTGACCCCATGCTGACGACAGAACTCGGTCACGTTCAACGTCGACACATCGGCATCGACAATCGCACGACGAACACTCATCGGAACACCCCTTGATCCCATGAGCCACAAGGCTCACCCAAACCATGAGGTATGTCCCGCGACATCCATGAGGGATGTGCTGCAAGAACGCACACGCCGGCGATTGCTCAAATCGCGCCCACCCAACCCGCAAGCCAGAACTTCGCACGGAGACGCAGGGAGCAGGACTACGACGCCGGCGACGAGGTCGCTGCGGGTTGCGTCTAACATGGGGAGATCGATATTCTAGCGGCGCAGGCGCGGCTATAATCGCGCCCGGAGAGGAGGCGTTGTAATGAGGGCTTATCTTGCGGCTGCGGCCTTGTGCGTGGCGAGCACTGCGCTCGGCCAGTCGTTTCCCTCCAAGCCGATCACCCTCATCTGCCCCTGGCCGCCGGGCGGCTCGACCGACGTGCACCTGCGCAAGTTCG
>JANNKK010000314.1:0-14590 GCA_031396245.1 Gemmatimonadaceae bacterium | reverse complement strand
GTCGCGAAGGAAGGGCCAGTTGCGCCGCGTCGACTCGATCAGCGCCGGATCGCAGCGCGCGATCAGCGTCGCCTCGCCGGTCTCCGCCTGCGCGAGGTAGCGCCCGAAGGGGTCGACGATGAACGAATGGCCGAAGAACTCGAGGCCTTGGGTCCCTGCCTCGGGCTCGAACCCCGCGCGATTCGTCGCCGCGACGAAGACGCCGTTGGCGATCGCGTGGGCCCGCTGGGCCGTACGCCACGCATCGACCTGCGCGGCGCCCCACTCCCCCTTCTCCGCCGGATGCCAGCCGATCGCCGTCGGATAGAAGAGGATGTCGGCGCCGAGCAGCGCGGTGATCCGCGCGCCCTCGGGATACCACTGATCCCAGCAGATGAGCACGCCGATCGTCGCATAGCGCGTCTTCCAGACCATGAAGCCGCCGGCCTCGTGGTCGGGTCCGCGGAGGCCCCCCGGTTGGACCGAGGCGCGCGATTCGCCGGGAGCGAAGTAGTACTTCTCCTCGAAGAGCGGGTCGTGCGGGATGTGCATCTTGCGATAGACGCCGAGGAGCGCGCCGTCGGCGTCGATCACCACGGCGCTGTTGCGGTAGACGCCCGCGCCCTGCTTCTCGAAGAGCGGCACGACGAGGACGACCGCAAGTTCCTTCGCGATCTCCGCGAGTCGCGCCGTCGTCGGCCCCGGCACGCTCTCGGCGAGGTCGAACGCCGTGGAATCGAGCTTCTTGCAGAAGTAGGGCGAGTTGAAGAGCTCCTTCAGGCAGATGATCTGCGCGCCCTTCGCGTGGGCCTCGCGGATGCGCGTCTCTGTCGCCGCGAGCGTCGCCGCCGCAGTGGAGGAGACGCCATCCTGGATCAGTGCGACAGTGAAGGGTGCGCGTGATGTCATCAACGCAATTTCACTCGCTCAACTGCGCACCGCTACCACGACATCCATCACGTTGGTGCCGGTATGTCGCGCCGGGATGATCGCATCGGCCGCGGCGAGGGCGGCGAACGCGTCGCAACGGCGCAGCGAACGGGCCGGTGCGCCGCCGCGGCTCGAGCTCACGCGCCACGTCGCGCGTGAGATGAGCGCGCCGGCAGCATCGGCAGGACCGTCCTTCCCATCGGTGCCGGCGGCGAGGAGCCAGCTCCCTCCCGCCTCGAGGTCATCGAGCACTTCCGCGGCACTCAGCGCGAGCTGTTGGCAGCGTCCGCCGAGTCCATGATCGGCCGGGAGCCGCACCGTCGTTTCTCCTCCCCAGATGAGGCAGCTGCGCGGCGCTGCGCGGGCGAGTGAGTGCGCGATCGCTCGCCCAGCGGCCGTCGCATCACCCTGAAGTGCGGTGCGGGAAAGGAGCACTGGTGAACGACCCGCCGCGTGCGCAGCGGCGGCGACGGCCTCGAGAGCGGCTGAATTCCCGACGATGTACGGTTCCTCGACGCGCGCGAAGGCGGGACTCCCCTCCTTCGGCGTCTCCGGCATCAGGCCGGCACGCATCGCACCGATCGCCGAGGCGACCGAGAGTGGGACCTGCACCGCGATCCCCGCATCACGGAGGATCCGCTCGACGTGCCTCGCTTCGAGGAAGTCGGGGGTGACAGGGCCGGAGCCGATCATCGCCGGGTCCTCATTGGGCACATCGGCGAGGAGAATCGGGATCACCCGCGCGCACTCGAGGGCGACTGCGAGCCGCCCCGCTCCCCACCGCGAGAAGCGCTTCCGCACCGCGTTGATCCGCGAGATCGGGACGCCGGCGCCGAGCAGCAGCGCGTGCAGCGTAGCGAGATCCTCGGTGCGCACTCCGTCGATCGGCGCGCCGACGAGACTCGACGTGCCGCCCGACAGCAACAGGATGACGATGTCCTCTCGTCCCACCCGTTCGGTGATCGCCGCGAGACGCTCGGCGGCGTACGCCGACCGGACGCCCGGCACCGGGTGATCGCCGACCACGCTCTCGATGCTCGAGGCGGGGGAAGCCGACGGCTCGGCGCCGATCACCAAGCCGCCCGCGAGCGTGAAGCCGCTGGCGCTGCAATGAAAAACGGCCGCCCCCGCCATCGCGGGAGCGGCCTTTCCCAACGCGATGATCCAGTGCGGGCGGTCGCGCCCCAACTCCAGGATCACCTCTCGTGCGATCAAGCCTTCGCGGGCGACCCGCGCAGGGTCGGCGGCCGCGAGCGCCGCCTCGTAGTACCCGCGCAGTTCCTCCGCGACCTCCTGCACCTCCATCAGCCTCCGAAGGCCTTCTTCACGGCCTCGCCGAGTTCGGTATAGGAATCCGCCGAGAGTTCCCTGAAGGGCCGCATCACGTGCGTGATCCGTCCATCCTTGCCGACGACGAATGCGACCCTGCTGAACGACTTCCGCCCGGTCGTCGGGTTCGTGCGCAGCACGTTGTACGACCCGCCAGCGCTGCCCGCAGTGTCGCTGGCGAACGTTACCGGGAACGACTTCTCCTGCGCCCAACTCTGCAGCGTCGTGTCGGCGTCGGTGCTGATCGCCAGCACCCTCACGCCATTCCCACCGTTGAAGATCGTGGCGTACTGATCACGGTACGCCTCCATTTGAGCCGTTCAGCCACCGGTCCTTGCTCGTGGGAAGAAGGCGATGACGACGACTTGTCCGCGGAGTTCTGAGAGGCGGACGGGCGACTTGGTGAGCCCGTCCTTGGTCGCACCCGGGAGGGTGAAGTCGGGCGCCATCTCCCCGACCTTCGGTCCCGGATCCGGCGCGGGGTCTTGGGCGCGCGCTGG
Organism: Gemmatimonadaceae bacterium; assembly: GCA_031396245.1. Taxonomy (GTDB): domain Bacteria; phylum Gemmatimonadota; class Gemmatimonadetes; order Gemmatimonadales; family Gemmatimonadaceae; genus Pseudogemmatithrix. Next base: position 11,852 of record JANNKK010000314.1, on the reverse strand, counting down.
TGCCGCGAGCACCAGGGCGCACGCCGCCGCGACGAGGAATCGTGAGGTTGTCATAGGCCGAAGTCTGGGGCGCCCAGTGGTGGGGCGCAATGCGTGCCGCTCAGGCGTCGACGATCCGCAGTGCCCGAGGGACCACCGCGAGTTCGACGACCGGCCCCGCCGCCCGCACCAGCTCGCCGTCCGCATCCATCCAGGGTGGCGCGTCGAACGTGAGCGTGAACCGCGGCGCACGACGATGCGAGCAGTGCGGGCTCCGGAGGTGCGTGCCGCGGAGCACGCCGGCGAGGAGTGGCACGCGGGCGAGCGGCGCGACGTCGTCGATCAGCACGGCGTCAAGCAGCCCGTCGTCGACTCGCGCATCGGGCGCGATGGTGAAGGTCCCACCGAAGGAGCGGCCATTGGAGATCGCGGCCAGGAGGCGCGAGCGAGGTGGTTCCCCGTCGACGGAGAAGTGCACGCCCTCGAAGGAGAAGAGCTGACGGACCGCGTGCGCGACGTACACGACCGGACCCTTGAGCCAAGCCGTCCGATTGCTCGCCGCGAGCACCGCGACGTCGAATCCGAATCCCACGACGTTGATGAACCAGCGGTCGTCGGCTCGCATCAGGTCGACGAGGCGGTCGGGCGCCCCCTGGGCGATGAGCCGGGCGAGGCGTGCGGGGTCGCGCGGATCGAGTCCCAGGTTCTTCGCGAAGTCGTTCCCCGTACCGGCGGCGAGGATCGCCATCCGTGCCGGTGACCCGGCCCGCGCGAGCGTCACGGCGCACTTCGAGAAGGTCCCGTCGCCGCCGGCGACGACGATCGTCTCCACGCCGTCGGCGATCGCCTCGGTCACGAGCCGCGCTTCATCGCCCGTGCGTTCGGTCCCCCGCACATCGGTGAAGCCGTAGCGGGCGAAGGCTTCGCGGATCGCCCCGATGCGCCGAGCCCCGCGCCCGCGTCCCGACGCGGGGTTGTAGAGCACCCGGACCCTGTGCTTCACGCGGGGTGCGTCGTAACCGCCTACCGCCGTCCGCCGTCCGCCAACTGCCTCAAGACGTACTGCAGGATCCCTCCGTGCCGGAAGTAGTTCATCTCCTCCGGTGTGTCGATCCGGCTGCGCACCTGGAAGGTCTTCCCGTCGGCCTTCACCGTGAGCGTGGCGCGCGGCGTCATCGTCCCCGACATCCCCTCGATCGTGATCGATTCAAACCCACTGATTCCCAAAGACTGCCGCGTCTCGCCGTTCACGAACTCCAAGGGGATCACGCCCATCCCCACGAGGTTCGACCGGTGGATCCGCTCGAAGCTCTCCGCGATCACCGCGCGGACGCCGAGGAGCATCGTTCCCTTCGCCGCCCAGTCACGCGAGGAGCCGGTGCCGTATTCCTTCCCGGCGATCACGACGAGCGGCGTCCCCGCCTTCTGATACGCCATCGACGCGTCATAGAACGACGTCGGCTCGCTGCCCGGCGCGGTGCGCGTCCACCACCCCTCCATCCCCGCGGTGAGATCGTTCTTGAGGCGGATGTTCGCGAAGGTGCCGCGCATCATCACCTCATGATTGCCGCGGCGCGCTCCATAGGAATTGAAGTCCTTCTTCTCGACCCCCAGCGACTTGAGCCACTGTCCCGCCGGGCTCTTCTCGGCGATCGAGCCGGCGGGGGAGATGTGGTCGGTCGTGATCGAGTCGCCGAACATCCCGAGCACCCGCGCGTTGGCGATCGGCGTCGCGCCCGGCGGCGTCATCGTCATCCCCTCGAAGTAGGGGGGATGCTTCACATACGTGGACTTGGCGTCCCAGGCGTAGCGATCCCCGGTCGGGATCGCGATCGCCTTCCACTCGGCGTCGCCCCCGAAGACGTCGGCGTACTCCTTCTCGAACTGCTCCCGCTTGACCGACGAGAGGACGATGTCCTCGACCTCCTTCGGCGTCGGCCAGATGTCGCGCAGGAAGACCGGCCCCTTGGTGCCGATCCCCAGCGGCTCGGTCGTGAGGTCCAAGTCCATTCGCCCGGCGAGGGCGTAGGCGACGACGAGCGGCGGAGACATGAGATAGTTGAATCGGGTCTGCGGATTGACGCGCCCCTCGAAGTTGCGATTCCCCGAGAGTACCGCGGCGACGGTGAGCTTCCCGTCGTCGATCGCCCGGCTGATCGCCTCCGGCAACGGACCCGAGTTGCCGATGCAGGTCGTGCAGCCGTAGCCGACGATCTGGAACCCGAGTGCGTCGAGCGCCGACTGTACGCCGGCCTTCTGGAAGTAGTCGCGGACGACCTTCGAGCCCGGCGCGAGCGACGTCTTCACCCACGGCTTGGTCCTGAGTCCCGCCGCGACCGCCTTCTGGGCGAGCAGCCCCGCAGCGAGCATCACGCTCGGGTTGCTCGTGTTCGTGCAGGAAGTGATCGCCGCGATCACGACCGCGCCGTCCTTCAAGTCGAACTTCTCGCCGCGGTGCTCGCACCTCACCATCGCGATGGGACTCCCTTCGGCGACCATCGACGAGGCGGCCACCCCATTCGCGGGGGCGCCCGCCTTGCTCGCCGCCGCGGCGGCGAGACGCTCGCGCTCGGCCTTCAGTGACTCGCCGTAGTTCGCCTTCACGTTGGTCAGAGCGATCCGGTCCTGCGGACGCTTCGGGCCTGCGAGCGACGGCACGACCGTCGAGAGGTCGAGCTCGAGCGTGTCGGTGAAGACGGGATCGGGCGTCGCATCGGTGCGGAAGAGATCCTGCGCCTTGCAGTAGGCCTCCACCAGCGCGACCTGATGCTCCGAGCGTCCGGAGAGCCGGAGGTACTTGAGCGTCTCCGCGTCGACCGGGAAGAATCCCATCGTCGCGCCGTACTCGGGCGCCATGTTCGCGATCGTCGCGCGGTCGGCGAGTGCCAGCGAGGAGAGCCCGGTGCCGAAGTACTCGACGAACTTCCCGACGACCTTCTTCTTCCGGAGCATCTCGGTGCAGGTGAGCACGAGGTCGGTCGCCGTCGCGCCGACCGGGAGCCGGCCGGTGAGCTTGAAGCCGACGACCTCGGGGATCAGCATCGAGACGGGCTGGCCGAGCATCGCCGCCTCGGCCTCGATCCCGCCGACGCCCCAGCCGAGCACGCCGAGTCCGTTGATCATCGTCGTGTGCGAATCGGTTCCGACAAGGGAGTCACAGTAGACCGCCGGCTTCCCATCGTCCGTCCCCACGAATGCGACCTGACCGAGGTACTCGAGGTTCACCTGGTGGCAGATGCCGGTGCCCGGCGGGACGACGCGGAAGTTCCGCAGGGCGGTGCCGCCCCAGCGCAGGAACTGATACCGCTCGACGTTCCGCTCGTACTCGAGCTTCGTGTTGAGCATCATCGCCGCTTCCACGCCGTACTCGTCGACCTGCACCGAGTGGTCGATCACGAGGTCCACCGGCTGCAGCGGGTTGATCCGCGCCGGATCGCCGCCGAGTGCGGCGATCGCATCGCGCATCGCGGCGAGGTCGACCACGCAGGGCACGCCGGTGAAGTCCTGCAGCAGCACGCGCGCCGTGCGGAACGCGATCTCCTTGTCGACCGGCTTCTTCACGTCCCAACGGGCAAGGGCCTCGATGTCGGCCTTCTTGACGAAGCCGCCATCCTCATTTCGCAGGAGATTCTCGAGCAGCACCCGGAGCGAGAAGGGGAGGCGGGCGACGGTGTTGCCGGTCAGCCCGCTGAGCGCATTCAGCCGATAGTAGACGTACGCCCGACCGTCGACCGTGAGCGTGTCACGGCTCTGGAAGCTGTTCGTGGAGGCCATGGTCGGAATCTACCCTCACTCTTCCATCACCGGCATCTCGAGCGTGCGGAAGCGCTCGGCGCCCGCGACGACGTCCACCCGGATCGCGTTGGTCGGGCACTGGTGCACGAATTCCCCGTCGGCGCGCGACCACTCGACCGGGCTCACCAGCACGGATGCCTTCCCATCCTGATCCATCGCCATCATCCGCGGTGCGAGCGTCGCGCAGAGTGTGCACCCGGTGCAGGCGGAGCGGTCCACCGACACTTCGACCATCCGCCGGGGCCAGATCCCGCCGAGCATCAGCGAGGCGCCGGCGCGGTCGAGCGCCTCCACCGCCGCGTCGTAGCCGAGGTCGATCATCCGGCGCACGTGGGCGAAGCTGAAGAGGTTGTAGTGCCAGACCGCGGGACGCACGAGGAGGAGGGGCGGACCGCGCCAGGTGCGCAGTTGCAGCGACTGCAGTGACTTCATCATCACCTGGGCCGCCCTCATATAGATGGCGGCGAACCCCTTCTCGCCGATCCGTCGCGCGCGCGCGAGGTTCGTGCTGCCCACGTCCACGGCGATCACCGCATCGACATCGTGCGACGCCGCCAGCGCCGGCACGTTGTCGGAGATCCCTCCGTCAGCGCAGGTGCGGCCGCCAAGGCGCCCCGGCGGGAAGAACCCGGGGAGGGCGCAGGAGGCGTACACTGCGTCGGCGATCTCGACGTCCTGCAGGCCCGGCAGCCCCCAGAGCACCTGCGACGCCGCCTCGAGGTCCACCGAGTTCACGAGCAGCGTGCGACCCAAGTCGCGAAAGGTGCCACTCGGCACGATGTCCCGCACCAGGTTCTCGAGTGGTTTCGCGAGATAGAGGGAAGGGGAGAGCATCCGCTTCGCGACCATCGAGAAGTGGTCGATCCGGAAGAGGTCGTCCTTCCGCAACTCGGTCGCGCGGCGCTCCATCTCGGCGATCGGCATCCCCCCCGCGTAGGCGGCGGCGATCAGCGAGCCGATGCTGGTGCCGGCGAGTACGGTCGGCTTGATCCCCCGCTCCTCGAAGGCGCGGAGCACACCGATGTGCGCGAACCCCTTGAGGCCGCCGCCGCCCAGCACGAGTGCGAGTCTCGCTGGCAGCACCAGCGAACCATTCGATCTCTCCCGTCGATGGCCTGTGTCGGTCACGCCCGCCAAGGTATCCTTCGCCCTGCGCCCCGTGAAGCCACCGCCCCTCTCCCGACGTCGTTTCGTCGAGGCTGCCGGTACTGCCGGGATCCTCGGCGCCGTCGCGCCCTTCCTGCCGCCGCCGGTCGCGCCGCGGCGCGCCGATGCGGGATTCGAACCCCGTGCGCCGCGCGCTCCGCGCCCGGTCAGCTACGACCTCACGATCGCCCGCACCCGCGTCGAGATCGCCGGCCGTTCCGCGACGGGGACGACGATCAATGGCACACTCCCCGGTCCGCTCCTCCGTTTCCAGGAAGGGGACGACGCGATCATCCGTGTCACCAACCAGCTCGACGAGGAGACCTCGATCCACTGGCACGGGATCATCCTCCCACCCGAGATGGACGGCGTTCCCGGCGTCACCTTCCCCGGCATCCGTCCGGGCGAGACGTTCGAGTACCGGTTCCCGATCCGGCAGTCGGGGACCTATTGGTTCCACAGCCATTCGGGTTTCCAGGAGCAGGCCGGTCACTACGGGTCGATCCTGATCGACCCCGCCGCCGGCCCCTCCGACCAGTTCGACCGCGAGCACGTGATCGTGCTCTCCGATTGGACCTTCGAGGATCCGCACCGGGTGCTCGCGCGGCTCAAGAAGCAGCCCGACTACTACAACTTCCAGCGTCGCACCCTCGGGGACTTCTTCCGCGACGCCGCGCGCGACGGATTCGGGCGCACGCTGAGTGATCGGCTGATGTGGGCCGGGATGCGGATGAACCCCGCCGACATCTCGGACGTCACCGGCGCGACCTACACCTATCTCGTGAATGGTGCCGCCGCCGGCGATCCCTGGACGGGGCTCTTCCGACCCGGCGAACGGGTGCGCCTCCATTTCATCAATGCCGCGGCGGGCACCTTCTTCGACGTGCGGCTGCCCGGGCTCCCCTTCGCGGTCGTGCAGGCGTACGGGCAGTCGATCGAGCCGGTCCAGGTCGAGGAGCTCCGCATCGCGCCGGCCGAGACCTTCAGCGTGATCGTCGAGCCGCGGGAGGATCGCGCCCACACGATCTTCGCCGAGGCGATGGACCGCAGTGGATTCGCCGCCGCGACGCTCGCGCCGCGCGACGGGATGCGGGCCGAGGTGCCGGCGCGTCGCAAGCGTGCCCTGCTCGGGATGGCCGACATGGGGATGGACCACGGAGCGATGTCGGGCCCCGAACACGCGGGACACGAGATGCCGGCGCCACTGCGCCACACCGGGTCGACGCACGGTGTCGAGAACGCGATGGTGCCGGAGATCCTGTCGTCGCGGCTTGGAGAACCGGGTATCGGCCTCGGCGCGGACGGTCGCCGCGTGCTCACGTACACCGACCTCCGCTCACGCGCGCCACGCGAGATCGCCGAACCGACACGCGAGATCGAGCTCCACCTCACGGGCAACATGGAGCGCTTCACCTGGGGGATCGACGGCGTCCCGTTCGAGCGCGCGCGGCCGATCCGGTTCACGCACGGCGAGCGACTCCGACTCGTGATGGTGAACGACACGATGATGAATCACCCGATGCACCTGCACGGGATGTGGATGGAACTCGAGAACGGCCAAGGCACCTCGATCCCGCGCGTGCACACGGTGAATGTGAAGCCGGCCGAAAGGCTCTCGCTGCTCATCACCGCCGATGCGCTGGGGCGTTGGGCCTTCCACTGCCATCTGCTCTATCACATGGAAGTGGGGATGTTCCGGATCGTCGAGGTGGGCCCAGTGGGAGGGACGAGGGACGATGCGACGCGCTGAACTCCTCGCTCTCTGCGTCGTGCTCGCCGCGCCGATCGCGCGCGCGCAGGACAGCACGATGGCGCACGCGAAGCACATGGCGTGGGGGCGGACGGCGTTCCTGCTCGTGGACGAACTCGAGACGCGCTCACCGTTCGCGGCCAAGGAGAGCAGCGTCGACCTGATGGGCTGGATCGGCGGCGCGACGCGTCGGATCTGGTTCAAGGCGAATGGTGACGCGCCATGGGGCGAACTGCAGGTGTTGTACGGCCAGCTGATCGCGCCGTACTGGGATCTGCAGCTGGGTGCCAAGGTGGATACACGGTTCGATCTCTTGAACCCGAAGCGCGGCGTTGCGGCCGTGCTCGGCGTCCAGGGCCTCGCGCCCGGATGGTTCGACGTCGAATCGGCGCTGCTGCTCGACACCGATGCGCGACTCACCGCGCAGTTCACCGCGTCGCACGACCTGTACCTCACGCAGCGCCTCATCGTACAGCCGCGCGTCGAGACGTCGTGGGCTGCGCGACCCGATCGCGATGTCGGCGTCGGTGCGGGACTCGGCGAGACCGAACTCGGCCTTCGCCTCCGCTACGAGCTGCGTCGCGAACTCGCGCCCTACGTCGGGGTGGTCTGGGAGCGCGCCTTCGGCGAGACCGCCCGCTTGATCGGGACCGGCGGCCGCCCGCAGGCCGCCGCCGGCGTTCGCCTCTGGTTCTAAGTCGTCCGCCGTCCGCCGTTCGGTGACGGAGTTCGACCTGCAGGTATCGGACGATGCCGATACCTTTCCGCCGAATCAACCGTTCCCTTCCCGCCGCGCCCGTGAACGATCCACTCCTCCGCTTCCGCGACGAGTTCCCGATCCTCGCGCGAAGCACCTATCTGGTCTCGAACTCGCTCGGCGCGATGCCGCGCGCGGTGCCGGCGCGCCTCGCCGAATACACCGAGGCTTGGGCCCAGTGGGGCGTCCGTGCCTGGGCGCGCGGTTGGTGGGAGATGCCCCTCGCCGTCGGCGACGCGATCGCGCCGCTCATCGGCGCGGCGACGGGGGAGGTCGCGATGGCGCCGACCGTTACCCTCGCGCAAGCCGCAGTCCTTTCGGCGATGGACTTCACCAAGGGGCGCGACACGCTCGTGATGACGCAGCTCGACTTCCCGAGTGTGCGTTACGCCCTCGAGTCCTTGGCGCCGCGACTCGGCGCACGCGTCGTCATCGTGCCGAGTGACGACGGCATCGGGATCGATCAGGAGCGACTCCACGCGGCGATCGACGAGCGCACCGCCCTGGTCTCGGTATCGCACGTGCTCTTCCGGTCCGCGTATATCCTCGACGCCGCGGCGCTCTGCGCGCGCGCCCACCGGATGGGCGCCGTCGTCTCGCTCGACGCGTATCACTCCGTCGGCGTGATGCCGGTGGACGTCAAGGCGAGCGGCGCCGACTTCCTCACCGGTGGCGTGCTCAAGTGGCTCTGCGGCGGTCCGGGCGGATGCTTCATCTACGCGTCGCCGTCGGCGAGCGAGCGGTTCGCGCCGGCACTCACCGGTTGGCAGGCCCATCGCCGCCCCTTCGCGTTCGAAGAGGGGATGGACCACACCGACGGTGCCGCCCGTTGGCTCGGCGGTACGCCGGTCGTGCCGGCGCTCTACGCGGCACTCGAGGGTCCGCGCATCCTGCGGGCGGCAACGACCGCAGCGGTGCGAGAGAAGAGCATGCGCCAGACGGCGCGACTCGTCGCCCTCGCCGACGCGGCCGGATATCGGGTGCACGCACCGCGCGATCCGGCGAAGCGTGGCGGCACCGTCGCGTTCGATGTGCCGCACGGCGCCGAGGTCGCGCAGGCGCTGCTCGAGCGGGATGTGGTGATCGATTTCCGGCCGGGCGCCGGGATCCGCGTTGCGCCGCACTTCTATTCGACCGACGATGAGGTCGAACGCGTCGTCCCGGAGATCACGGGGATCCTCTCGACCGGCGCGTGGAAGGCGTTCGAAGGCGCTCGTCCCCGCGTGACCTGACCCTGCGACCGAGAACCCTTCCGTCGCTTGGCGGCGCGCCGTAATTTCGCCCGCGACGGACCATCAGCCCCGACCCCCTACCCGCCGATGCCGCAGCCGCCGAAGAAGCTCCGGAAGCAGTACCTGAACAATCAGTTCCCCAACCTCATCCTCCGGTTCGAGGATGGGCACGAGATCGTGATCAAGCGCGGCACCGGGAAGACGTTCGACTGTTACGCCGGGGAGAATGTGAAGCTGCTCGCCGTCTTCGATCCCGAGCACCGCGAGCGCGACCTCGTCGAGACCAAGAAGGCGGACGACTTCCCCGACGCGTGAGACGACCGCGTCGGCTGCGCCCGCTGGTGGCGGTCGTGCTCTGGGCCGCACTGGCGGGCGCTTCGCTCGCCGCGCACCCCGCCGCTCCGCCGGCCGCGATCACCGCCGACACCGTCGCCCTCCGACGCATCCTCGACTCGCTCGCCGATCGGCACCGCGGCGTCGTCGGCTACTCGATCAAGAACCTCGAGACCGGTGAGCGGCTCGCGCGGCGCGGCGACGAGTCCCTCCCGACCCAGTCGCTCATCAAAGTGGCGATCCTCGTCACGCTCTACGACCTCGCCGAACGCGAGCAGATCGCCCTCGACGATCGGCTGACGCTCCTCCGGATCGACAAGGTCCCCGGGTCCGGACTCCTCCAGTACCTGCACGACGGGGCGGAGCTCACCGTCGCCGACGCCGCTTGGCTGATGACGACCATCAGCGACAACACCGCGACGAACCTCCTCCTCGACCGGATCGGGATCCGCCGCGTCTGGGTCAAGATGGACTCGCTGGGGCTGCGCCGGACGCGCGTGCATCACAAGAGCTTCCTGCGCGAGGTCTCGTCGGTCGTCCCTGAGAGCTCGCTGAAGTACGGGCTCGGGACCAGCACCCCGAACGAGTCGGTGCGTCTCTTCGAGCTCCTTGCCACCGGACGTGCGGTCAGCCCGCGCGCCGATTCGGCGATGCTCGACATCCTCGCGCACAACGAGGACAACAGCCTGCTCCAGCGCTTTGCCGCCGGCATCCCGGCGGCGCACAAGACCGGGGCCGGCGACTCGGTCCGGACCGAGTGCTCCCTCTGGCGCCTTCCCGACCGCGTCGTCGCCTGCGTCTACACCACGGCGAACGCCGATACCCGGTGGATCCTCGACACCGAACCGCAGCTGCTGATGGCGCGGATGGGTGAGGCGATCATCCGCGCCTGGCGCCGCGACGCGCGGCGATGAGTGCCTCCGCGCGCCCCACGGTCGCGCTCGAGAGTTCGGTCCTCGCTCAGGGACTTCCCATTCCCGCGAATCGCGAGGCCGACCGCCGGATGCGCGCGGCGATCACCGCGCAGGGCGCGGTCGCCGCAGTCACCGCCGTCGTGCGCGGGACGATCACGGCCGACCTCTCGGGGGAGGACCTCGAACGCTTCCTCCGGCGGGACGGCATCGCCAAGGTCTCGGCGCGCGACCTGCCGGTGGTGTGCGCGCAAGGGCGCGACGGCGCCACGACCGTCGCCGCGTCCCTCGCGATCTGCGTCGCCCGCGGACTTAGGGTGTTCGCCACCGGCGGCATCGGCGGCGTGCACCGCGAACCCTCCTTCGACGAATCGGCCGACCTGGCCGAGCTCGCGCGGTCGCAGGTAGTCGTGGTCTGCGCCGGGGCGAAATCGATCCTGGACTTGCGGGCGACACTGGAACGCCTCGAGTCGCTCGGCGTCACGCTTCTCGGCTACCGCACCGACGAGTTCCCCGGGTTCTTCACGGCGCACACGGGACTGCCAGTGCCAGCACGCGTCGAGTCGGCAGCGGAGATCGCGCAGGTCGCGCGGGCTGCCTGGACCTTGGGCCGTCCCGGCGCGGTCGTCGCCGTCCAGCCACCGCCGTCCGCCGTTGCCCTGGAAGCGTCCGAGGTCGACCTCGCAGTGGCCGCGGCGCTCGCTGAGGCGCGCGCCGCGGGTGTGCGGGGCGCCGCGGTGACGCCCTTCCTGTTGGCGGCGGTAGAGCGGGTGACCGGGGGGCGATCCCTGCTCGCCAACGTCGCGCTCCTCGAGGCGAATGCCGGTCTCGCTGCGGAGGTCGCGGTCGCCCTCGCGGCAACCCCCTGACCGCCGGAACTTGCGTTGATGCGCCCCTGTACCGGAGTGTAGGTTAGAGCAGCGACCCTACCGAGTCGGAGGTTGGACAAGCGATGCCCTCTCCGTTCTTGAGTTCCGAGGAGTACGACGAGCGCGCGCACCAGCTCTACAACGAAGGGAACTACGACGCGGCCCTCTCGGTGCTGCGCGAGGGCCTGGGACTCTATCCGAATGCGGTCGAGCTGCACGTGGGCGTGGGGTACGCGCGCCTCGCTCGTGACGAGTTCGCCTGGGCGCGCCGGTCCTTCGAGGAGGCCCTCGTCCTCGACCCCGAGCACGAGGATGGGCTCGCCGGACTTGGCGAGACCCTCCTGCGATTCGGCCAGACCCCACAGGCGATGAAGAGCTTCCGTCGCGTGCTCGAACTCGGCTACGCCGACGACATCGAGCTGATGCTGCAGGTCGGGCGCGCGCTCTTCCGCGACGGACTGATCGCCGAGGCGAAGGAGTTCTTCGAGGTCGCCGTGCAGCAGGTGCCGGAGAACGCGGAGGCGGTGGCGATGGTCGGGTACGCGCAGCATCGGCTCGGCGAGGACGCGCCCGCCGAGGAGACGCTCAAGCACGCACTCCAACTCGATCCCGATCACAACGAGGCGCGGATCTACCTCGGGAACCTGCTCTACGACCGCGAGGAGTTCGAGGGCGCACTCTTCCACCTCGACCGCACCAAGCCCGAGGATCATTGGGACGAACTCGGCATCTGGCGGCTCCTCGAGCTCAAGAAATCGCACCTGCGACTGCGCGACGACGACCCCTCGCTGAAGATCTGGGAGGAGCGGATCGCCGAACTCGCCCCTGCCGCCGATCCGACCGACGACATGCTCGCCGAGATCGAGACCCGCGCCCAGGAGAAGGCCCAGCAGGAAGCGCGGTCGCAACTCGAGCTCTTCGGCGCGCTGCTCGCCGACCTCTCGGACCAGAAGCAGGAACCCGACCACCACCGTGTGGTCGGGCGCGACGGCCGCCCCTATGAGGGGACCTGGGAGGAGATCGTCGACGGGATGCGCGACGCGAGCGCCGGCACCCGCGACCGCTCGCTCGAGGAGTTCA
>JANNKK010000170.1:0-3702 GCA_031396245.1 Gemmatimonadaceae bacterium | reverse complement strand
CCGTGCGCGCGCACCCCGAGACGATCCCCTACCTCGAGGCGGAGAACAAGTACACCGAGGCGATGATGGCGCACACCGTCGAGCTGCAACAGCAGCTCTACGACGAGATGCTGGCGCGGATCAAGGAGGACGATTCGCAGGTGCCGGTGCCGCGCGATACGTGGGTCTACTACTCGCGCACCGAGAAGGGGAAGGCCTACCCGATCTACGCGCGCAAGCGCGACGTTCCCGACGCGCCCGAGGAGATCTACTTCGACCAGAACAAGGAGGCCGAGGGGCACGCGTACTATCAGCTCGGCGGACTGGAAGTGAGTCCCGACCATGGGAGTCTCGCCGTGCTGGTTGACACCAACGGCTATGAGGACTTCACGCTGCAAGTGAAGGATCTCGCGACCGGCGCGTGGCTCCCCGACCGGATCGAGAAGCTCGGCTTCGGCCTCGCGTGGGCGAGCGACAATCGCACGCTGTTCTATGCCACCACGGATTCGGCGAAGCGGAACGACCGCGTCTGGCGGCACGTCGTCGGCACGACGCAGGAGAAGGACGCGAGCGTGTATCGCGACAGCGACGTGCTCTTCAACGTGGACGTGGAGCGCTCGCGGAACGGGGAGTGGATCCTCATCTCCTCGACGTCCTTCACCTCGAGCGAGGTCCACGTGATCCCGGCGGCGCGCCCGGCGACCTCCCCACGCGTGATCGCACCGCGTCGCGCCGGGATCGAGTACGACGTCGAGGCGGGTGAGCGGGTGTTCTACATCATCACCAACGAGAACGCGAAGAACTTCAAGGTGATGGTCGCGCCGACGTCGAATCCCTCGCGCGGCTCGTGGAGCGAGTGGCTCCCGCATCGCGCCGACGTCTTCGTCGAGGGGGTCATGCCGTTCAAGCGGCACCTCGTGGTGCAGGAGCGCCGCGACGGGTTGCGTCACCTCCGCGTCACCGCGCTCGACGGCGGCGCGACGCACGACGTGAGCTTCCCCGAGGCGGCGTATGGCGTCTTCCTCGGCGGCAATCCGCAATACGACCGGACGCTCCTCCGTTTCACGTACACGTCACTGGTCACGCCGAACTCGGTGTTCGACTATGACCTGAACTCGAAGCAGCGCGCGATGCTGAAGCGCGACGAGGTGCTGGGGGGCTACGACCCCGAGCAGTACGCGGTCGAGCGGCTCTACGCGACGGCGCGCGACGGGACGCGGGTCCCGGTCTCCCTCGTGTACAAGAAGCCCTTCAATCGCGACGGGAAGCGGCCGCTCCTGCTCTACGCGTACGGTTCCTATGGCGCGACGACGGAGCCGACGTTCAGCTCGCAGCGCTTCTCGCTGATCGATCGCGATTTCACCTACGCGATCGCGCACGTGCGCGGCGGCCAGGAGATGGGGCGCGGCTGGTACGACGACGGGAAGATGATGAGCAAGATGAACACCTTCACCGACTTCATCGACGTCGCGGACCACCTCGTGAAGGAGCGCTACACTTCGGCCGACCGCCTGGCCGCGAATGGCGGGAGCGCCGGCGGACTGCTGATGGGCGCGATCACGAACTTGAGGCCCGACCTCTTCAAGGTGGTCGTCGCCGACGTGCCGTTCGTGGATGTGATCAACACGATGCGCGACGCCAGCATCCCGCTCACGGCGCAAGAGTGGGAGCAGTGGGGGAATCCGAACAAGCCCGAGGAATACAAGTATCTGCGGGCCTACTCCCCCTACGACAACGTGGCGCCGAAGGCCTACCCGCGGATCCTCGTGACGAGCGGGCTCAATGACCCGCGCGTCGCGTACTGGGAACCGACGAAGTGGGTCGCGAAGCTGCGGGCGACGAAGACCGATGCCAACCCGCTCCTCCTCAAGATGAATATGGGAGCGGGGCACGGGGGGTCGTCGGGGCGCTACGAACGGCTCAAGGAGCAGGCGTTCCGGTATGCGTTCATCGTCGATCAGGTGCGGGTGGGGCTGGTCCAATAGCGCGCGGGCGGGTCCTGCGCTCCGCGCCGCAGGCGCGGGCGGGTCCTGCGCTCCGGACCGCAGGCGAGCGCGGGTCCTGCGCTCCGGACCCTCGGCCTTACACGCTTCGAGCCGCGGCGATAACGCCGCCGCGTCTCTCGCTACGGCCGGGGGTCCGTCGCTCTGGACCCGCCCTCGCCTCGCTCGCGCCAGTGCAGGGAGGGGGGCGCGGTACCAGCCGAAGCGCGTCCCCGCGCGTAGCGAGAGATCGCGCGCAGTTGCGCGGGCTCGAAGCGTGTAAGCGCGAGGACACGCAAAGGCGGTACCGCGTTCCCCGACCGGTGAACGGACGCGCGCGGACGCGCGGGACTACCGCCGGTAGAGCCGCACACCCCCGGATCCGGTGCTCACCTTGATCATCGGCCCGCCGGCCCCGATCCGCCCGCGGAGTTCTCGCCGCCCGAACTCCTGCATCGTCACCGGGAAGTCACTCGTGATCCCCCCGGAACCGGTGCTGATGTCGAGGTCGGCACTCAAATCGGCGGGGAGGGTGAGACTCACGCTCCCCGACCCGGTGTCGATGTCGGTCCGGCGCGGCGAGCGAGTCAGTTCGATCCGCACGCTCCCCGAGCCTGTCTCGACCCTGAGGTCGTCCGAGCCGACTGCTTCGCCGGTGATGCCACCCGAGCCGATATCCACCGAGAAGCGCTGCGCCTCGAGCGTGCGCGCGGTCACGGAACCCGATCCCGCTTCGATGATGACGGTGGTCATCTTGAGGTCGGAGAGCGTGGTCGAACCGGAGCCGGTGTCGACGCTGAGGTCGCCCTCAGCCCGCTCCACGCGGACCGCCCCCGACCCGGCGTCGATCGTGAGCCGCCCCTTCGTGCCCGTCGCGTTCACGTCCGCCGAGTGCACGTCGAGCAGGAGGTCGCCCTGGACATTGGTTGCCTCGATCAGCCCGACCGCGAGGTTCACCTCGACCCGCTGGCCGGCCGGCACCTTGATGACGAGGTCGGCGTGCGCCTCGAGGCCGTCGCCATAGGAGCGGACCGTCGTCCGGCGTCCACTGGAGCGCCAATCGCCGTCGAAGGTGCCGTCGGAGTGCACGTCGAGTGAGGTCGAGTTGCGCCAGCCATCGCGGCCGGCGCCGTAGACGATGCGGGTGTCGGGGTACCGGATCTTCAGTTGCGACCCCGAAGCGGTGATCTCGAGCTGGCGCCCGTCGCGCCCGCCGCGGGTCACCTCGACGATGACGTCACTCCCGGTGCCCGGTTCGAGGCGCACCTCCCCGGCGAGGTTCCAGATCGCGGCGCTCCCGCCGGTGAGCGCGTGGCGCTCCTGGGCGCGGAGCGGGGTGGCCGCGATGAGGGCCGCAGCGGTCGCGACGGTCGCCAGGAGAGCGCGGCGGGCGAGGACGGGGGAGGTGATACTCGGCATCGATCGGCTTCCGGTGAGAGACGTGTCCCCTACGGGCGTCGGGCCCGGCGGGTTCCGGTCCTTCAGACAGGCCGGCTCGGCGGACGGTTTGTCCGGGCGGAGATCTGCTCCTGGGCCAACGGCATTCACGACAGAGGGCACAGAGGACACCGAGAACGGCTATTGCTCACCACGAAGACACGAAGGACACGAAGGACACGAAGGACACGAAGGACTGCAAATGCCTGGGGGAACGACATCGCCGGAAGCAGGCGCAGTCGTTCCCCCAGTGGTAGCAGTTGCCCTTCTCTGTGTCCTCTGTGTCCTCTGTGGTGAAAGCAGT
>JANNKK010000169.1:0-1804 GCA_031396245.1 Gemmatimonadaceae bacterium | reverse complement strand
ACCGCCTTCCGCCAATGCGCTCGTCCGACTCGACTCCTCGGGACTTCTGCGGAGCGGCACGCGGGCGACGAATACTCGAGCACTCGCCGAGTTCCTCTCATACGGCGTGCGCTACGCATTCCCCGTGTATCGGGAGCGACTCACGTCGGGTGTGCCCACCGCGTACTCCGCTCCGCCCCTCTCGTCGGACGTCGACGCGACCGACGTGCTCGTTTGGTCGGCGCCCGAGCATCCGGCAGCGGTCCAGGGCTTCGCGATCCGGCCGCTCTACCGCGCCGCTCCGAGGCTCATGGATCGCGCGCCCGCCACCTACCAACTTCTCGCGATAGTGGATGCCCTCAGGCTGGGCGACCCGCGAGTGCGACTTCCCGCGCGCCAGCGCCTCGACGCGGCGCTCGGCCTGCGCTAGCGCGCCTCGCGTCGCAGTCGGTCGACCACCGGGCGGCGGAAGCATCCGGTGAGGTGGTCATTCACGAGACCCATCGCCTGGAAGAGGGCGTACATCGTCGTCGGCCCTACGAATCGCCATCCGCGGGCCTTGAGCGCCTTGGAGAGGGCTGCCGAGGCAGCCGTCACCGGCGGGATCATCCCGTGCGTGACGCGCCTGGTTCGCTCCGTCGCCGGAGGCTCGAATCCCCAAATGAACTCCGCCAGGGAGTCCGCGCCGCGGCAAAGGTCGTCGTAGCGACGCGCATTGTTGATCACCGCCTCGATCTTCCCTCGATGGCGCACGATGCCGGCGTCCTCGAGGAGTCGCCGCACGTCCCTTTCGCCGAACGTGGCGATGCGCGAGGGCACGAATCCCGCGAACGCGCGCCGGAAGTTCTCGCGCTTCCTCAGGATCGTCAGCCAACTCAGACCTGCCTGGAACCCCTCGAGCGAGAGCTTCTCGAAGAGCCGCACGTCGTCGTGCACCGGCGTTCCCCATTCCTCGTCGTGATACCGGACGTACTCGTCCGACTCGCCGCACCAGGCGCAACGAACCCGTCCATCACTCCCGCGCTGCAGGCCTCGCGCGAGCGCCGGGGTCACGTGCCACCCCGTAGGGCGAGGAACTGGGCGACTTCCGAGGCGTCGCTCACGAGCTCGAGCCAGCCCGGACGCAACGCGGGCCGCACCACCAGCGCCTCGAGGGAGTCGGTGTCGGTGACGAAAGTGTACTCGCGGTGTGGCATCGGGCTGAACGCTAATCCGGTCGGCGCCTAGAAGACCGCGAGCACCACCGCGACGACGACGAGGATCCCCAGGACGTCGAGGGCGAGGCCGGCGCGTGCCATCTGTCGGATGCCGACCTCACCGCTCCCGAAGACGATCGCATTCGGGGGGGTCGCCATCGGCAGGGCGAAGCCGACCGATGCCGAGAGGCCGACGACCATCATCAACAGGAGCGGGGGTTGCCCGAGCGCCGCGGCCAGCGACACGGCGATCGGCATGCCCATCGATGCGGTCGCGGCGTTCGACGCGAGTTCCGAGACGATCACGGTCGCCACCGCGATCCCGATCAGGACGACGGGGAGCGGGAGGCCCTGCAGCCCCGACATCCAGACGCCGATGCGCGCGGCGAGCCCACTCGACTCCATCGCCGCCGCCAGGGAGAGTCCACCTCCGAACAGGAGCAGCACATCCCACGGGATCGCGCGCGCCTCCCGCCAGGTGAGCAGCGGTCTCGTCGCGCCATCTGTCGCGGCACCGGGCACGAGGAAGAGGAGGATGGCGCCGATCACCGCGATCCCGGCATCGGAGAGGCCTGGGACGAAGGACGTCAGGCCGAAGATCGTGAGGGAGCCGATCTCCTTCGGTTCGC
>JANNKK010000166.1:0-5830 GCA_031396245.1 Gemmatimonadaceae bacterium | reverse complement strand
CCATCTGCAGGATCTCGTTCGCGCCGAGGTGGAGCCGTGTGAGCACATTGCGGCCATTCTCGACGACATTGGCGAATCGCGTGTCGTCGATCACGACCGTATCGAGCCCCTGCACATTGAGCGCGCTCTGTCCCGCGGCCGTCATCGCGAGCAGGAAGGGTTTCTTCACCGACCCATCGAGGAAGGGCCGGAGGACGCGGATCGGCTCGCCGCCGTGGTAGAAAGCGACCTCCATCCGCGGATAGCGCGCCGCAACGTCGGTCGCGACCTCCTCGACCCCGGCGCGCGTCGGGAGGAAGACGCCGATGCCCCGCTGCTCGCGGATCGCCTGCTGCAGGAACCTGTCGCTGAGGAACCCTACCGGCTTCTTGCGCTCGACGACGACCCGCGCCGCCTTCGCCGGATCGAACGCGCTCGATTCGATCACCTCGGCGGCATCGAGATAGCGCGCATAGAACGCCGGGTCGACCGTCGCCGAGAGCCAGATGAAGCGGCAGCCGGTGCGCTTGCCGAGCGCGAGGCAGAGTTCCAGTTCGGCAGAGGTCTGGTGGATCTCGTCGACGACGAGCGTGTCGTGCGGCCTGATGTCCCCGTCCTGGAACCACCGCCGCGCGATCCCGGTGGTCACGATCACGACGTTCCAACTTGGCGTCTCCGGCGTCGCCTCCCGTTCGCGATTCACCACGCCGACCCGCAGCTGGTCGGTCGCGAGGAGTGCCTTCGCGATCGGCCGCACGGCGAGGGTCTTGCCGGTGCCGGTGCCGGCGACGATCCCGAACCCGAGCCGCGGCCTCGCCGGAGACGCGGCGAGTCGCTCGGTCAACGCGATCAGCTCCGGACCACGCGTCTGCCAGAGGAGGGTCGGGATATCGAGCGTGAAGGCGAGCTCGATCGTCTCACACGCCGCGCGCGTGGGCGCGATGATGATGATCCGGCCGCGCGCGTCCCCGGCCCCGACGAACGCGTCGTGATCGGGAGGGAGATAGGGATCACGGACGTCGCGGAGCGGAGCGGGACGGTCGCTTACGGGCGCTCCGGTTTCTTGCGCCGTTGATCCGGCGCCTTGGTTGCCGCCGTCGCGCTCGGCGGCGCGGGGGTCGCGCGAACCGCGGCGGGCATCGTCGTACGACGAGGCGCGGCGGGCACACGCGGACCATAGATCACGCGCGCGTTGGCCGGCTTCTGCCTCAGCGCCGTGGCACAGTCGGTCGGCGCCGGCTGCCGGGCGGCCGGGACACCCTCGACCCAGACCCGGCATTTCCCTGCCGGTGGCATCATCCCGTTCGGCACGCCGGCCGCCGTCGCTCGCGCGGAGTCACGCGCGGAGTCACGCGCCACCGTCTGCGCCGTGAGCGGCAACGGCGCGAGGACGAGCAGCGCGCTCGCACGAAGCAGGGAATGGCGGGAGAGGGGTCGCATCGGAGGGTGGACGAGGGAAGATACCCCGTCGACACAGGGGCGTTCAGTCCCCGAATCGGATGCCGAGCGCACGCGCCGTCCGCACCACATCGTGATTCGGGTCCACGCGTTTCGGCACTCTCAGCGCCTCAACGATCGGGACGGTGACGATGTTCGGCGTCTGCAGGGCGACCATGTGGCCCCACTTGCCATCGGCGACCGCCTGAGTCGCCGCGCCACCGAAGCGTGTCGCAAGCAGCCGGTCGTAGCCCGTCGGCATCCCGCCGCGCTGGAGATGGCCGAGCACCATCGACCGGCATTCCTTCCCGGTCTGGTCCTGGATTTGCCGGGCAAGGCGCTGGGCGATCCCCCCGACACGTCGGTTCTGTCCCGGCATCGACTCGCCGATGATCGAGACCTCGCCGGTCGACTCGACGGCGCCCTCGGCGACGACGATGATCGCGAACTTCCGCCCGCTGCGGTCGCGTTCCATCACCGCTTCGCACACCCGATCGAGATGGAACGGGATCTCGGGGATCAGCACTACGTCGGCGGATCCGGAGACGCCGGAGTGCAGCGCGATGAACCCGGCGTCGCGTCCCATCACCTCGAGCACCATCACGCGGTCGTGGCTCTCGGCCGTCGTCTGCAGCTTGTCGATCGCCTCGATCGCCGTCTGGACGGCGGTATCGAAGCCGAACGTCGTCACCGTCCCGCTCACGTCGTTGTCGATCGTCTTCGGCACGCCGACGATCCGCATCCCCTTGTCGACCAGCTGCTGGGCGATCGCGAGCGACCCGTCCCCGCCGATCGCGATCATCGCCTGGATCCCGAGGTTGCGGGCATTGTCGATCAGCTCTTCCGACCGGTCCACCTCCTTCCACGAGCCGTCGGGCTGCTGCACCGGGAAGGAGAAGGGATTCCCGCGGTTCGTCGTGCGCAGGATCGTCCCGCCGAGATGCGCGATCCCCCGCACCGTCGCAGCGGTCAACGGAATGACCTCGTCCTCGCCGAGGAGGCCGGCATAGCCGCGCTTGATGCCGAGGACCGTCCACCCGCGGTCGAGCGCGGAGAGGGTCGCGGCACGGATGACTGCGTTCAGGCCCGGGGCATCACCGCCGCCGGTGGAGATTGCGAGGCGCACGAACTCCCGTTGGAAGGAGGAAGGCGAAAGGTGGAAGGGCGCGCGTGAAGGTGACGCTTCGTTCAGCACCGCGTAAGGTCCACTTCCACGCAGCGTCCAGCGACTATCGTTCAGCGTCCAGCCTCTCCCGCATCAGCCCAAGGATCTCTCCCGGCAGCGCATGACGGTCGAGCGCCTTCTTCGAGAAGATGAGCTTCCCATCGAGCGTGACCTCGAACACGCCGCCGCCCGAAGGCGTCAACCCCACCTCGGCGGCGGGAAAGGTCTCCCGGATCGCGGCCATCAGACTGACGGCCCGTGGCTCGTAGTTTCAGAGCGTGCAGAACTCGATGGTGACTAGCAACGGAGGGGAGATGGGAGAGGTGAGGGGCTGTTGAAAGATACGGCATCTCGCATCCCATATCCCGCATCACCCCCGTACCCCGTACCGCCCAGCTCCCCGCATCCCGCTCCTGCATCGCCGTCAGCGGGCGTACGGCACCCCGGCCAGATTCGCGAGCTTCGCAAGCGTCGAGTCCTGCTTGGCCACCACGCCCCGGAGCGAATCGAGGGCGAACTGCATCTCAGTGGTCCGCGATGCGAGGTCCTCCAGTGCGCTCGTGAGGTCGAGGGATTGTTGCATCGCGTCGAGCCTCTCGTTCGGGTCCTGATAACAGGAACTCACGCCGAGACCGAGGGCGAGAACGAGGAATCCGACCGGCAGGCGGTGTGAACGCAGCATGGGATGGTCCTGTGGGCGAAGGAACGATGACGCACTGACGCGCGAATCTACGCACCCTCCGCGCACCCTGTTCGGAGGTGCCAGTGCCGCGCGGTTTCTCCCTGCTCGAAGTCGTCCTCACCTGCACGCTGATCGGTCTCGCCGCCGGGATCGCGGTGCCGCGCACCCACGACGCTCTCGACGCGATGCGCGTCGCGCAGGCGAGTCACGAGGTCGCCGGCGCCCTAACGATCGCGCGCGCCGCGGCCATCCGGCGTTCCGCCTACGCGCGTGTGGTCGTGGATGAGGCGCGCGGCAGCATCCGGGTCGAATCCGGCAGCGACACGCTGCTCCTCCGCTCCCTCCGTTCGATGCACCGCGTCAACCTGCGCGCCTCCCGCGACACGGTGACGTATTCTCCCTTCGGCCTCGGCTACGGCGCCGCGAACTCGACGATCGTCGTCTCACTCGGAACGCGCGCTGAGACCGTGACGGTCAGCCGCCTCGGCCGGATGCGCCGCAGCTGGTGAGGAGACGAAGAAGGGCCGCCCGTGCCGGGCGGCCCCCTTCCATCTTCCATCCTCCATCTGCCGTTCACGTCCCGAAGTCGTACCCGACGACCGAGATCCGCGGTATCTCCTGCCCGATCATCCGCTCGACCGTCCGCACCATCCCGATGTCGTCGGCGCACATGAAGGTGAAGGCATCCCCCTCCTTCGCGGCGCGGCCGGTCCGGCCGATCCGATGCACGTAGTCCTCAGCCTGCTGCGGCACGTCGTAGTTGATGACGTGCGAGATGCCCGAGATGTCGAGTCCCCGCTGCGCGATGTCGGTGGCCACCAGGATCCGGGTGCCCCCTTCCTTGAATCGCGCCAGAGCCTGCTCGCGCTGCGCTTGCGTGCGGTCGGCGTGCAGCGCCTCGGCTTCGAAGCCGGCATCGGTCAGGTGCTGCACCACGCGATCAGCCCCGTGCTTCGTGCGAGTGAAGACGAGGACCGAGTCCAGCGTCCCCATCTCCCGCAGGAGGTGCGCGAGCAGTTCTGTCTTCTTGCTCTTGGGCACCGGATAGACGAAGTGCCGCACCGTCGTCGCGGCCTGGGAGCGTCGGCCAACCTGCACCACGATCGGCTTCCGTAGGTACTTCCGCGCGAGTGCCTCGACTTCGGGGGGCATCGTCGCCGAGAAGAGCAGCGTCTGCCGATAGGGCGGGATCGTCGCGACGATCTTGTTGATCTGCGGAGCGAAGCCCATATCGAGCATCCGGTCGGCCTCGTCGAGCACGAGGGTCTCGAGTTCGTCGAATACCACGTTCTGCTTCTCGAGGTGATCGATGAGCCGGCCTGGGGTCGCGACGATGACGTCGACGCCGGCACGAAGCGCGGTGACCTGCGTCTCGTACCCGACCCCGCCGTACACCGAGACGACATCGAGTCCCGTCCCCGCGCCGTACTTCCTGAAGCTCGCTTCGACCTGCTGGCAGAGTTCCCGGGTCGGCGTGAGGATGAGCGCCCGCGTGCGGTGCGGCCCACCCATCAGCCGTTCGATGATCGGGATCGTGAAGGCCGCCGTCTTCCCAGTGCCGGTCATCGCGAGTCCCATCAGGTCGTGTCCCTTCAGCGCCAGCGGCACCGCCTGCGACTGGATCGGCGTCGGCCGCGTGTAGCCCGCGGCGGCCAGGGAGGCGAGCATCGGTTCGCTGAGTCCGAGATCCGCGAAGGTCTCGGTGACCGAGCTGGCCTCCGCCTCGGCGAGCGTGAGCGTGGCCGCGACCGCGGCCTTCTCATTCGGCGCCTTGGTGGCCTTCGTGGACTTCGTGGCCTTCGCGGCCTGAGGGTCCTTCCGCACACGCTTCGTCATTGGCATCTCGCGCAATCTAGCCGAGCGCGCCGGCCTCAGAGAGCAGAAGGGCGTTGATCCGGGCCGGCGCTTCCTCCATCACCACGTGTCCGCCGTCGGCGATCCAGGTGAGCCGCCCCGCAGGGAGTCGCGCCGCGAGTCGCTCGGCGTGTACCGGACGCACCGTGCGATCTCGCGTGCCGAAGACGACGTGCGTCGGTGTTCGCAGCGTCGCCACCTCGGCATCGCTGAAGGGATCCCACGCGAACTCGCGGAGCATCTGGACCTGGGCGCGCACGACGGCGGGGAATTGTGATGGCGCCCAATACTCGTCGATGTCCCTCTCGGTGAACCACCCGAGCTTGCCGTAGACCCGACGCTGCACGATCTCGACAACCCGGCGCGGGACCAGGAGCGAGGGCAGCGCACCGGGTAGCGGCGGGAGGAATGGGGCGAGCGCGCGCCACGGCGGCACGACGCCGAATCCCACCGGAGCGAAGAGGACGAGTCGCTCGAGTGCGTCGGGTCGTTCGATCGCGAACTGTGCAGCGATCCTGCCTCCCATCGACTGGGCCACGAGGAGCCTCGGTCGCACTCCGAGCGCGTCGATCGCTTCGCCGAACCGCCGCGTCAGCGTGTCGAGCGCGTACTCCCCGCGACCGGACCGCGCGTCGGAAAGGCCGTGACCCGGCAGGTCGATCGCGATCACGCGAAAGCCGCCCTCGGCGAGCGCACGGATGTTGTGCCTCCAC
>JANNKK010000163.1:0-1788 GCA_031396245.1 Gemmatimonadaceae bacterium | reverse complement strand
GGAGGACATCCTCAACACGATCGAGAACCTGATCGATTTGAAGAATGGCCGCGGCTCCGTCGACGACATCGACCATCTAGGCAATCGCCGCGTGCGCGCGGTCGGTGAGTTGATGGAGGTCCAGTATCGGATCGGTCTCGTGCGCATGGCTCGCGCCATCAAGGAGCGCATGAGCGTGTCGCAAGAGATCGACACGTTGATGCCGCACGACCTGATCAACGCCAAGCCCGTGGGCGCGGTGGTCAAGGAGTACTTCGGCTCGTCGCAGCTGTCACAGTTCATGGATCAAACCAATCCGTTGAGCGAAGTGACCCACAAGCGGCGCTTGTCTGCGCTCGGCCCCGGCGGCCTGACCCGCGAGCGCGCGGGCTTCGAGGTGCGCGACGTGCACGCCACGCACTATGGCCGCATCTGCCCGATCGAGACGCCTGAAGGCCCGAACATCGGGCTCATCGCGTCCCTGTCGACGTACGCGCGCGTCAACGAATACGGTTTCGTCGAGACGCCGTACCGCAGCGTCAAGGACGGCATCGTCCAGACCAAGGTCTCTTGGTACAGCGCGCTCGAGGAGGAGGGTAAATTCATTGCCCAGGCCTCCAGCCACCAGAAGGAAGGCGGCGCCCTGGCAGACTCGCTCGTCAGCGCCCGCTTCAACGGCGACTATCGGATGGCGCCGGCGGACCAGATCGAGCTCATCGACGTCGCGCCCAACCAGATGGTGAGCGTCGCGGCGGCGCTCGTGCCCTTCCTGGAGCACGATGACGCGAACCGCGCGCTCATGGGCGCCAACATGCAACGCCAGGCCGTGCCGCTGATCTCGACGGAGGCTCCGTTCGTGGGCACCGGCATGGAGCGTTGCGTCGCGGTCGACTCGGGCGTGTGCGCCGTGGCTCGGCGCGCCGGCATCGTAGCCAGCGTGGACGCGACTCGTATCGTGGTGCGACCGGACTCGGGCGAGGGCTCCGAGGTGCCGGACATCTACCCGATGATGAAGTTCCAGCGCAGTAACCAGAGCACTTGCTACAACCAGAAGCCGATCGTTCGACCCGGCGAGGTGGTGGCCGCGGGCGACGTGCTAGCCGACGGCCCTGCGTGCGACATGGGTGAGATCGCGCTCGGGCGCAACGTCATCGTCGCGTTTATGCCGTGGCAGGGCTTCAACTTCGAAGACTCGATCCTGATCAGTGAACGGGTCGGCAAGCACGACGTCTTCACGTCGGTGCACATCGAGGAGTTCGAGTGCATCGCGCGGGACACCAAGCTCGGCAAGGAAGAGGTCACCCGCGACATCCCGAACGTCGGCGAAGAAGCGCTCAAGGACCTGGACGAGTCGGGCATCGTGCGCATCGGCGCCGAGGTGAAGCCGGGCGACATCCTGGTCGGCAAGATCACGCCCAAGGGCGAGAGCCAGCTGTCTCCGGAAGAGAAGCTCCTGCGAGCCATCTTCGGTGAAAAAGCCGGCGACGTGCGCGACAGCTCGCTCAAGGTTCCGCCGGGTGTCGGTGGTATCGTGATCGACGCGCGCATCTTCTCGCGCAAGGGCACCGAGCGCGACGAGCGCGCCCATGCCATCGAGGACCACGAGCGCGCGCGGCTCGAGCGAACGCGCGACGAGGAGGTCAAGATTCTGCGGGACTCGTTCTTCCGCAAGATTTCCGAGATCCTCGAGGGCCAGGAGACCACCGGTAAGCTGGTGGACGACAAGGGCAGCGTCCTGATCGAAAAGGGCGTGCCGCTCCGGGCCGAAGTTCTGGCCGGCGTGCCGCGTAAGTATTGGGGCGAGATCCC
>JANNKK010000131.1:0-6050 GCA_031396245.1 Gemmatimonadaceae bacterium | reverse complement strand
TCCTCGGCGGCATGGTGCTCTCGAAGCTCGTGCGGGATCGACGCCCGGTCGCACGCCTCCCGCTCCCCGACGGAAGGAGGCTGGCGCTCACGCAGACCCACGTCGAGACCATGCGTTTCGTGCCCGACCCGGACACCGCCGAGGGTTGGCATCTGCGCGTGCGACGACCTCCTCTCGACGGCCGCCGCACGCGGTTCAAGGCAGACGACATCGAGATGGTGATCCGTGGACCGGAAGCCGCCAGGACAGCGGCGCGCCTACTGCCTCGACTGAACCACACCGGCGGGAGGAGGGCCACTGTCGCCGAGGCCGTCGCGGTGCTCGAGCGCTATGGCAGCGCTCAGGCGGTTTTCCAGAAGGCGAGCCGCTACGACAGCGAGACGCGGAAGAAGTCGCGCATCGGGCGGTTCGCGGACCTGGACGAGGAGGAGCGCAAGAAGACGTTCGCCTCCGATCTGGCTCGGGCGCCCGCTCCGATCCGCCTCGCGGCGGAGATGGCGGCGCACGAGGAGCAGGAGCGCGCGCTGATCGCGGGGGAGCTCGAGGATCTCACGGACCAGTGGAAGGAGGCCGAGGAGATCGCGGCGATCGCGGATTCCCTGACGCTGTCGCCGGCGATTCTCGAGCGGCTCGAACGCATGCGGCTGCGCTGAGCGAGCGATGTACTCCACCTGCCTCTTCTGCCGCGCCCCACTCGGCGCGAATGACCAGCTCGAGCACTTCCCCGTCGGCCGCCGGCTCGCGTTCGACCCGGCGCGTGGCCGTCTCTGGGTCGTCTGCTCCGCCTGCAAGCAGTGGTGCCTCTCGCCGCTCGACGAGCGGTGGGAGGCGGTGGAGGATGCGGAGCGGCTCTTCCGCGGCACCCGACTCCGCGCCTCCACCGACGAGATCGGGCTCGCACGCCTGCGCGACGGGAGCGAGTTGATCCGGATCGGCGAACCGTTGCGTCCGGAGATGGCGGCCTGGCGCTACGGCGCGCGGTTCGGCGCCAGATGGCGGCGCCAAATCGGTTTCATGGTCGGCGGCGCGGCGTTGTTGGGTGGCTACATCGTCGCGGGGCCGGTGATGGGGCTCCTCGCGGGCGGGCTCGGGGCCGTCCCCTGGAACCTCGCGATGTTCGGCGAACGGTTCGTCCGTCGCCGCCGGATCGTCGCACGCTTCGAGCGTCGCCACGGTCCGGTCGTCATCACCGATGAGCACATCCGCGGCACCCGGCTCATTCCCGTTCCGAAGGTCGAGCACGGCTGGCGACTCAACCTGCCGCACCTCGCCGAAGATCGACGTGTCGGCGGCTTCACGATGCGGCCCACGAAGGAGACCGACACGCACGTGGAACTCGTCGGCGACGAGGCGCTGGCGGCGGCGCGGGCCATCCTCCCGCGGCTCAACGCGTGGGGTGGCAACCGGCAGACCGTCGAAGACGCGGTCCGCATCCTCGAACTCGCGCCGACCGCCGACGCGAGCTTCGCCCGGGTGGCACAGGAGAAGTACAACGACGGGTCCACATTGCTGCTGCGCATCGGGACGCCGCATCGGCTCGCGCTGGAGATGGCAGCGCACGAGGAGGTCGAGCGACGTGCGCTGGAAGGTGAACTCACGTTGATCGAAGAGGCCTGGCGCGAGGCCGAGGAGGTCGCCGCGATCGCGGACTCGCTCACGCTCCCCGAGCGGATCGCCACTCAGCTCGATCGGATGCGCCGTTGAGGCACCTTGAGTCGACTCTCGACGCCGGCTAAGTTTCGGTGGTTACCCAGCTTACGCCAACGAGTCGATGCCGACCTACGAGTATCGTTGTCCCGATGGACACGACTTCGAGAAGTTCGTTCTCAAGATGAGCGACGCAAAGAGCGAACTCGCCTGCCCGATCTGCGGCAAGGCGGCGGAGCGCCGCGTGTCCGCAGGCTCCGGTTTCCTCTTCAAGGGGTCGGGGTTCTACATCACCGACTACGGGAAGGATGGGAAGAAGGACCAGCGCGCCGCGGCGGCGAAGGCCGAAGGGGCGGCCTCGACTGCGGCCTCAACTCCCGCTGCGACTGGCGCGACGAGTTCCGCGGCCTCGACGACTCCGGCGACGACGACCACCGGCGCGACCAAGAGTGAGCCGAGCACCAAATCCAACCCGACTCCCAAGTCAGGGCCAGAGAAGTGACGGGGGTGGACGCGCTCCGCTCCGCACTCCAGCGGGCGGCGGTCGCGATCGGGGCTCCTGCCGACATCACGGTCGGACTCGAGCGGCCTCGGGATCCGTCGCACGGCGATTGGGCGACGAACGTCGCGATGACCCTCGCCAAACCCCTCGGTCGCAAGCCGCGCGAGATCGCCGACGCGCTCGTCGCCGCACTCGACCTCACGCAGGCGGGGGTGGCCGAGGCGAGCGTCGCGGGCCCCGGCTTCATCAATCTCCGACTCGCGACCGGTGACCTCGCAGCCGGGGTTGCGCGTATCCTCGCCGCCGGCACCTCGTGGGGGGCGGGCAACTCCGGCGCCGGGCGCTCGGCGAATGTCGAGTTCGTCTCGGCGAATCCGACCGGTCCACTGCACGTCGGCCACGGACGACAGGCCGCGCTGGGCGATGCGATCGCCGCGCTGCTCGTCTCGCAGGGGTGGAAGGTCACACGGGAGTTCTACTACAACGACGCCGGCGTGCAGATCCAGAACCTCGCGCTCTCGGTCCAGGCGCACCTGCGCGCTGGAGCGGGAGGCGCCCCGGAGATCCCGGAAGGGGGCTATCACGGGCAGTACATCGCCGAGATCGCCGACCGGTACCTCGCCGAGTGGACGGGCGATCCCAAGGGCGACGACCTCGAGCGGGTGCGCCAACTCGCGGTGCGTGAGCTGCGGAAGGAACAGGATCTCGACCTGCGCGCCTTCGGCGTCGCCTTCGACGTCTACTACCTCGAGTCGTCGCTCTACACCGATGGCGCGGTCGAGCGGACGGTCGATAAGCTCACGCGCGGCGGACACGCCTTCGAGGAGGACGGTGCGCTCTTCCTGCGCACGACCGATTTCGGCGACGACAAGGACCGCGTGATGCGGAAGCGCGATGGGACCTTCACGTACTTCGTCCCCGACGTCGCCTATCACGTGACGAAGTTCGAGCGGGGATTCACGCGCGCGATCAACGTCCAGGGCGCCGACCATCACGGCACGACGGCGCGGGTGCGCGCCGGACTCCAGGCGCTGGAGATGGGGATCCCCACCGGGTACCCCGAGTACGTGCTGCACCAGATGGTGACGGTGCTGAAGGGCGGGGAGGAGGTGAAGATCTCGAAGCGCGCCGGGAGCTACGTGACGGTGCGCGACCTGATCGACGAGGTCGGTCGCGACGCGGTGCGTTACTTCTTCCTGATGCGGAAGGGCGACTCGCAGCTGGTCTTCGACGTGGACCTCGCCAGGTCGCAGTCGGAGGAGAACCCGGTCTATTACATCCAGATGGCGCACGCCCGGCTCTGCGGGATATTTCGAGTTGGAGAGATCGACGCCGCGCGCGTGACCGGCGAGGGCGTTGATTGGGAGGCGCTCGACCAGCCCGAGGAGCGCGAGATCGTGAAGGCGCTGCTCGACTGGCCGAACTTCCTCCACCACGCGGCCGAGACGCTCGAGCCGCACCGGATCGCGAACTGGCTCCTCGAGACGGCGCGGCTCGTCCACACCTGGTACCACAAGCACCACGTGCTGATCGACGACGAGCGGGTGCGGGAGGCTCGGCTGGCGATGGCGAAGGCGGCGCGGATCACGCTCTCCAACGGTCTCGCGCTCCTCGGCATCAGCGCGCCGGAGCGGATGTAGCTCGTCGTTCAGGAGTCAGCTACGTTCACACGAAGGCACGAAGACACGAAGAAGGGCAGACGACCGCGCCGCACCCAAGAGCGAGTCGCAGTTGCAGCTGTATCTGCAGTTGCAGTTCCCCCAGTGGTAGCAGGTGCAGTTGCTGTCGCCGTTCCTTCGTGTCTTCGTGCCTTCGTGTGAGCAGCAGTAGCGGTTCTTCGTGCGCTTCGTGTCTTCGTGGTGAGCCGTTGCAGTGAACTCGAACCCAGAACGATGCCTGTTCTCGTCGTAGGATCCGTCGCGCTCGACTCGGTCGAGACGCCCTTCGGCAAAGCCGATGAGGTGCTCGGTGGCTCCGCGAACTACTTCGCCGCCTCCGCCTCGCACCAGACGGCCGTGCAACTCGTCGGCGTGGTCGGCAGTGACTACCCGATGGAGAAACTCGAGCCGCTCAAGGCGCGCGGCGTAGACTTCGCCGGCCTCGAGCGCGCCGAGGGCGAGTCGTTCCGCTGGCGCGGGCGCTACCGCCACGACCTGAATGCGGCCGAGACGCTCGAGACGCGGCTCGGCGTGTTCTCGCACTTCAAGCCCAAGATCCCCGCGCAGTTCACGGACGCGGAGTATGTCTTCCTCGCCAACATCGATCCGCGTCTGCAGATCGATGTGCTGAAGCAGGTGAAGAAACCAAAGCTGGTCGCGTGCGACACGATGAACTTCTGGATCGAGTCCCGACGGCCCGACATCATCGAACTCATCAAGCATGTCGACCTCATCACGCTGAATGACGGCGAGGCGCGGCAACTCACCGAGCAGGCGAATCTCGTGCAGGCGGCGCGGTGGATCCTCGCCCGCGGGCCCCGCACCGTCCTCATCAAGAAGGGGGAGCACGGCGCCTTCATGTTCACGAAGGACACCGTCTTCTTCGCGCCGGCCTATCCCCTCGAGTCGGTCTTCGATCCGACCGGAGCGGGGGACTCCTTCGCGGGCGGCTTCATGGGGTGGCTCGCCCGCACCGGAGACCTGAGCGAGGCCAACCTGCGGCGCGCCGTGATCGTCGGTTCGGCGATGGGATCGTTCGTCGTCGAGGGATTCTCGATCACGCGCCTCCTCCAGATCACGCGAGCGGACATCGACCGCCGGGTCGCCGACTTCCACCGGCTCGTCAGCTTCGACCAGGCCCTCAGCCCGTGAGCGAGACCCGCCTCACCTATGCCGACGCCGGTGTCGACATCGACGCGGCCGAGGACTCGAAGCGGCGCATCAGGCGACACGTCGAATCGACGTTCACGGCGGGCGCACGCGGCGGGTTCGGCGGGTTCGGCGGGATGTTCCGCGTGCCCGAGGGGGCGCGGAAACCGCTGCTCGTCTCGAGCGCCGACGGCGTCGGCACGAAGATCAAGGTCGCGATCGAGGCCGACCGGCACGACACGATCGGCCACTGCCTCGTGAACCACTGCGTCAACGACATCCTCGTGCAAGGGGCGCGTCCCCTCTTCTTCCTCGACTATGTGGCGTTCGGGAAGCTCATCCCGAGTGTCGTCGAGGGCATCGTCGCCGGCGTCGCCGCGGGGTGCCGGGAGAACGGCGCCTCGCTCATCGGCGGCGAGACCGCGGAGATGCCAGGGGTCTACACCCCGCCCGACTACGACCTCGCGGGGTTCATCGTCGGATGGGTCGAGGAGGACGATGTCAT
Organism: Gemmatimonadaceae bacterium; assembly: GCA_031396245.1. Lineage (GTDB taxonomy): Bacteria > Gemmatimonadota > Gemmatimonadetes > Gemmatimonadales > Gemmatimonadaceae > Pseudogemmatithrix. The sequence goes on along the minus strand of JANNKK010000131.1, from coordinate 589 downwards.
CACGACCGGGAGGGTCCGCGCCGGTGATCTGCTGGTCGGACTGGCCAGCACCGGCCTCCACACCAACGGCTACTCCCTCGCGCGGCGCATCGTGTCAGAGAAACTCCGACTCGGGCCCCACGACCCCTTCCCAGACGCAGCGGGCCGGAGTGTGTCAGATGTACTCTTGGCGACACACCGATCCTACCTGAATGTCCTCGGATCCGCCTTGGGTCACATCCATTCGATGGCCCACATCACCGGCGGGGGGATTCCGGGCAACCTCGATCGGGCATTACCATTGCATATTGATGCTGTCGTGGAAACCGGTTCGTGGCAGATCCCAACGGTTTTCGGGGTATTGAAGGATGCCGGGCGGGTGGAGGCGGCCGAGATGTTTCGTGCCTTCAACCAGGGTGTCGGGATGATCGTGATCACCGACGCTTCCGGCGCGACCGTTGTCCGTGACCTCGCGACGAAGGCCGGCGTCGATAATTGGGTCATCGGACACACTCGTTCTGGGACAGGACGAGTCCACCTCGTCTGACACGGAGTTCGCACCTATGCGTCGCATCCTCGTCGCTGCCGCTTTCCTTGCCGTCACCGCGGC
>JANNKK010000124.1:0-1546 GCA_031396245.1 Gemmatimonadaceae bacterium | reverse complement strand
TTCGCGCCTTGAGGGGACGCTCACTTTCTACTTCGTCGAACCGGGCACGCCGAGCGTCCCCACCCGAGCACTCCTCGGGGCGGTGGCGGACCTGATGGCGGCGGTCGCGGAGAAGAGTTCACTGCGCGATCGCCTCCGTCGCGCCGAGGCTGCACTGGACGAGCGCACACCGCCCGAGCCGGACCAGTCGGGGGAGGGCACTGGCCCGTTCGCATGATAGATTCCCCAACATCGTGAACCGATCACCCGTACCGGGTGTCGAAGAGCAAAGAGGAATCTCGTGAGCCATCAGCAGACCGGACGCACCCTCCAGCAGCAGCACACGCAACTCCCCGCCGCCGAGGTGCTCGCGGCCGCGCGGGACTTCTTCTCGACGCGGTCGGGGATCTACTCGGCCTTCCTCGAGAAGGAGGGACCGAACTGGATGAGCCTGCGCGGTCAGGGGGGCGAGGAGATCGTGATCGCCGCCACTGAGGAGAGCGCCGGCACGTCGGTGAGCGCGTCCTCCTACCTGTTCGACGCGCAGGTCGCGCAGTTCCTCGCCTCACTCCCGCCCGCGAAGCCCGGGACCACGTCGTGAGCGAGGTCGTCTCGTCCCTCCGGAGTCGGCCCGGCATCCTCGCCATCGGCGCGGGTGCGCCGAACGCCTTCACGGTACGCGTGCAGATGCCCGAGGTGTGGGACACGATCGCCGTGCGCTGCGCCGAGGACACGACCGTCATCGCGCTCAAGCGCGCGGCGCTCGAGGCGTTCGGCGAGCGGCATCATCCGGTGGAGGACTACGTGCTCAAGCTGCGCGGCTTCGAAGTGCTCGACGAAGCGGCGCCAGTGACCGTCGCCGGGGCACGTGAGGGTTCGACCTTCCTGATGACCTACCGCTTCCGGCGGCCGGTCCGCTGAACACGGCGGCCAGCGCCCCGCACATCAGCGACCGCGACGCCCTCCTCGCGGCCGCGGCGAGGCTGCGTGCCGAAGTCGGGAAGCGCATCGTCGGTCAGGAGTCGGTGCTCGACGAGATCCTGATGGCCCTCGTGGCCGGGGGGCACGCCCTCCTCGTCGGCGTCCCCGGCCTCGCGAAGACGCTGATGATCCGCTCGGTGGCTGAGGCGATGGACCTCGACTTCCGTCGGATCCAATTCACGCCCGACCTCGTGCCGAGCGACATCACCGGCACCGAGCTCCTCGACGAGGATTCACAGACCGGACATCGCAGCTTCCGATTCGTTCGCGGTCCCGTCTTCGCGAACATCGTGCTGGCGGACGAGATCAACCGCGCGCCGCCGCGAACACAGGCGGCGCTGCTCGAAGCCATGCAGGAGCACCGCGTCACCGCGGCCGGCGAGACGATGTCATTGCCGGAGCCGTTCTTCGTCCTCGCGACGCAGAACCCGATCGAGCAGGAAGGGACGTACCCGCTCCCCGAGGCTCAGCTCGACCGGTTCCTGTTCGACATACGCCTGGGGTATCCGCGTGAGCAGGACGAAGTGGAGATCCTTCGCGCGACCACCGGCAACCAGGTCGTGGCCCTCGAGGCCGTGCTCGACGC
>JANNKK010000123.1:0-12696 GCA_031396245.1 Gemmatimonadaceae bacterium | reverse complement strand
TGGATGAACTACTCGGCCGATTACCGTCGCTACGACGCGATCCTCTTCAACTTCCTCACACTTGCTTCGCGGGTCTCGGCGAACGTGAGCGTGGGCCCCGATGAGCAGGCGTTCATGAAGTACATCGGGCGCGCCGACTTCGTGCGCGGGTACGACCGCGAACTCTACAGCGGGGACTGCTCGACCTCGGCGGCCAGCCCGGAAGGGTGCGGTGCCCTCCAGCTGCTCGGCAGCCGCGTCGCCTTCGCGAACGTGGAGCTTCGCTTCCCGTTGCTGCGCCGCGTCGACTTCGGCGTCCTGCCGATCACGTTGCCACCGGTGGACGGGCTCTTCTTCTACGACTTCGGGATGGCGTGGTCCAAGGGCCAAACGGTCTACGGATCCAAGCCGGACAGCTACGACCTCAACACCCAGCGTTTCCCGCTGCGCAGCTACGGCTTCGGGATCCGGCTCAACCTCTTCAACGTCGCATTGATGCGATGGGACTACGCGGTGCCGCGCGACAGCGCCTTCCGCAAAGGCTACTGGTACTGGACGATCGGACAGTCGTTCTAGCAGGCGCGGCGCGCTACCTTCCCGGGGTGCGCGCCCTCCTGATCGCGTCGCTGCTCGTCGCTGTCGGCTGCGGCGAGACGCGGCTCACTTCGAGCTCGGCCCCACCTACCGGCGTGGGGCCCGACGCGATCCTCCTCCGCGTCCCGCGGAGCGGCGGCACCGTTCGCGCCTACCGCGCGGGCCGCGACTCGGTGCTCTGGTCGTCGAGGGATCGGGCGCCAGCGACGCGCGCCCTCCTCTCCTTCGACGAGTTCCTCGGCCTCCTCATCGGCCGCAACGAGGAGGGCCAGGCGTTCACCGTCGACCTGAGGCTCGGCGCGATCGAGACTCTGGGACCGGCCACCCTCGGACGCGAGGTCGTCGCCGAAGGCTCCTCCGTCTTCGGCGTCGACGCGGGCGGGAAGGTCATCCGACTGAACCCCGTCGAGACGTGGGAGTGGACTCCGCCCGGCGGGGCCGACGCACTCGTCCCGAATCCCGACGGATCCATCGTCGTGCTTCGCACGAGTGGCGCCCGGACTCGCGCCACGCGACTCATCCCGCCCGAAACGTCCCCGACGGACTCGGTCCTTCTCCCCCGGGTGACGCGCGCGACGCGAACGCCGGCCGGCGACCGCATCTGGATCGTGACCGACAGCGGCCTGATCGCCCTTCGGTCGCGCGACCTGACGCGCGCCCTCACCGTACGCCTGGGCGAAGAGGTCGCGGGGATCGAACCTTCGCCGAGCGGGGACCGGCTCTTCGTCGCGACCAAGTCGTCGTCGCTTCGGGTCGTCGATCGCTTTGCCGAGCGCGAGGCGGCACGGATCCCCCTGCCCGCGCCGGCGCTCGCGATGCGGATGGATCCCGATGGCCGGTACCTACTCGTCAGGACGGGAGGGACCGATTCGATCCTCGTGGTCTCGATCGGCACCTCTCGGGTCGTCTCGACGCTCGCGGGGGATTGGCGTGATGACCTGCCCGTCGTGACCCCGGACGGCCGGGTGCTCCTTGCCCGCGGCCGCGACGTGTACCACGTGGATGCCGAGACCGGCCGTGAGCGCCTCCGGTATGCGGGCGGCGGCGCCGATCTCTGGCTCCAGGTCCGCTGGAACGGCTTCCGTCCGCGCGCCGCCGGGCTCGATCAGCCGGTGGAATTCGAGGAGTTCGCCACCGACTCGGCCGCGGCAGACAGCGCCGTCGCGGCGATGATGGCCGCGCGATACGGCGACGTCAGTGGGCTCGCACGGCCGCCGGTGATCGCACCTCCGGTGCGCGCCGACGTGCCGGTGGACACCAATCCTGCGCGCGAGGCTTGGACCGTCTCCTTCGCGACCCTCCTCTCGGAGGAACGGGCCCGCGATATGGCGACGCGCATCCGCGTGGACGGTCGCGTGGCGCGGGTGATCGCCGGCAATCGCGACGGGATCCCGATCTGGCGCGTGGTGCTCGGACCCTATGACACACGCGACGAGGCGGAGCGGGCCGGGATGGCCTCACGACTCCCCTACTGGGTGTTCGAAGGCGCGCCCTGAGTCGAAAGTCAAGGCCGCGCCGCTGAGCGGATCCATCGCCACGCACCGTGGCGTCGAGTGCCCTCACGAGTGCAGATTCCCCTCGACACGCGCGCCGGAAAATCGCTCCCTGGAGAATCACGTTCAGTGCGGCTGACCAAGCTCGAATTGCACGGCTTCAAGTCGTTCGCCGACCCCACGCACCTCACCTTCGATGACGGCGTGACGGCGATCGTCGGACCGAACGGGTGCGGCAAGTCGAATGTGTCCGACGCGGTCCGGTGGGTGCTTGGCGAACAGCGCGCGCGGATCATGCGCGGCGCGAAGATGGAAGAGGTGATCTTCCAGGGATCGTCGGCCCGTCGTGCGGTGAACATCGCCGAGGTGTCGCTCCACTTCGAGAATGAGGACGGGCAACTGCCGGTCCCCTTCCGCGAGGTCGTGATCACGCGACGGCTCTCCCGCAGCGGCGAGAGTGACTACTTCCTGAATCGCGCCCCCTGCCGCCTGCGCGACATCCACGACCTGGTGCGCGGGACCGGCCTCGGCGCGGACTCCGGCGTGGTGATCGAGAGCAAGATGATCGACGCCCTGCTCTCCGATCGTCCCGACGACCGGCGCGAGCTCTTCGAGGAGGCTGCGGGCGTCGGGCTCTACCGCGACCGGCGTCGGAGCACCGAGCGTCAACTCGAGGCCACGTCGGCCGATCTCCTCCGGATCGACGACCTGACGGCCGAGGTGCAGACGCAGGTCCGCTCCCTGCTCCGTCAGCGACGCCGCGCCGAGCGGCACGCCGAGATCACGACGCGCCGGTTCGCCGTTGAGCTCACGCTCGCCTCGAGCGAGATGGCCGCTTGGCAGGGCGAGCTTGGCGAGCTTGACGCGCGGTTGGGCGGCTTGCGTGATGCCCTTCCCGTCGCACAGGAGGGCGTCCGTGCCGCCGAGGTCGCGCGCGACGCGGCGCACGCGGCGCGCGCCGCCGCTGAGGCGGTGCGGCAGGAGCGAACGATCCTCGCCGGCAGCGCACGGCAGGCAGTCCTCGAGCTGCAGCAGCAACTGGCGGTCGCAGAGGAGCGGCATCGGAACTCGCTCTCAAGGCGCGAGCGCGCCGCGCAGGAGCGATCCGAGGGCGCCGCGCTCGGCGACCGGGTGCGCAGCGAGTTCGAGACCGCGACGGTCGAGGAGCGTGATTGCACCGCGGCCCTCGAGGCCGCGTCGAGCGCTCTTCGCGCGCGGGTGGAGTTCGAGGAGGGCGCGCGCGCCGGGGTCGGCGCGGCCCGACAGGTGGCGGACGACGCCGATCGCGCGGTGCGTGAGTTGCGCGATGGCCTCCGGCGGATGGAGCTCGAGCGCGAGAACGCCGAACGCGAACTCTCCGAGGTAGCCCAACGGTCGTCGGCCCTGCTGGCCGAGCACGAGGACCTCGCCTCGCGGCTCTCACTCGCCGAGCGCGAACTCCGGACCGCCGACGAAGCGCTTTCGATGGCGCGGGACCAGGCGGCGATGGCCGAACAGGGGCTCGAGGCGTCGCGCGCCGCGGCGCGTGCGGCGCGGGATGGCGAAGCGGCGGCCCGCGCCGACGTCCGCCGGGTCGAGGAGGAGCACACGGCGATGCACGGCCGCCTCGCGGCGCTCGAGGGACTCGAGCGCGAGCGCGTCGGGCTCGCGCCGGCGGCGGCCCGGCTCCTGCGAGACCGGGACCGGTTCCCGAGTGACGCGATCCTCGGACCGCTCTCCGACTTCATCGGAGCCGACGCTGCCGTCGCGGCGCAGGTCGAGCGATTCCTCGGCGCGACCGTGCACGCCGTCGTCGTGCGCGACCGCGCCGCCGCCGAGGCGGTGCGTCGCTGGCACGCCGAGGTGAATCCCGGCGCGCTGCTGCTGTTGCCCCTTGATTCGGTCGTTCCCGGCGACGGCGATCGCGAGGCCCTCGCGTCGCGGGTACGCGCCGATGGCGTCGCCGGTGGCTGGGTGCGGGCACTCCTCGGACGCGTGCGCACGACCGATGACGGGAATGGGTTCATCGACGGGCGCGGTGCGATGTGGCTCCCCGCCCGTGAGGCCGGTGCGGGGCCGCTCAGCCGCCGCGCCGAACTCGAGGACCTGCGCGCCCATCTCGGGGGGATCGAGAGCCGGCGGGCGGCGGTGCAAGCCGCGGCCCAGCAGGTGCACGATGCGGCGGTGCGCGCCGAGAGTGCGGCATCGCAAGCCGCCGACACCGCGGCTTCTGCCCAACAGGCAGCGGCCCAGGCGGCGCAGTTGCGCGGCGAGCGCGATCGCGTGCGAGAGCGCGCCGCGCGCGAGTTGGCTGACGCCGTCGCGCTACGCGAGCGGCTCGAGGGCCGACACACCGAACTCGGCGATCGCGTCACTGCGAGCATCACGGCACAGGAGGAGTCCGCCGCGCGGCTCACCCGCGCTGACGACGCGGCACGTGCCGCCCGGGACGAACTCCTCATCGCCGAACAGCGACAGGACGAGGCGCGGGAGGCGCGCGCGGCGCAACAGGTCTCGCACGCACAGGCCGAGGCGCGGCGGCAGGTCGCCGCCGAGCGCCGCGAGCGACTCGCCCGGGAGCGTGAGTCGGCGGCGAATCGCCTCTCGGCGCTCGAGCGGGAACTCGCCACGCTCGGCCTGGAGGACGCGCAGCTCGAGTCGCAGATGGGAGAGTGGCAAGTCGAGATCGCGGCGCGACGCGCGACGCTGACCGAGACCGAAGCGGCGCTGGCGTCGGCGGAGGCCGGGGTGCGCAGCGCCGACCAGGCGCTCGCCGATGCGGAACACCTCCTCGGCGCGGCGCGGCACGCCGCCGACGCGAGCGGTCAGGCGTTGCACCTCGCCGAGTTGCGCCACGCCGAGCTCTCCGGGAAGCGGCTCGCGATCCGCGAGCGCCTCGAGGCCGAGTGGCGGCGGCCACTCGATGAGCTGCTCGCCGCGTACGAGCCGGTGGTGGCGGCGGAGGAGGCGCTGCGCGCCGAAGCCGAGGAGCTGCGCCGGCAGGTGGAGCAGTTGGGACCGGTGAATCCGCTGGCGATCGAGGAGCACGAGGAGGAGACGAAGCGGCTCACCTTCCTCACGACCCAACGCGCCGACCTCGCCGACGCGCAGGTGAAGCTCCAGCACGCGATCCGGGAGATCGACGTCACGGCGCGGGAGATGTTCCTCACGACGTTCGCGCAGGTGCGGTCGCACTTCCGCGAGATCTTCATGACGCTCTTCGGTGGCGGCGAGTGCGACCTCCGCCTCGAGGATCCCGAGAAGCCGCTCGACTGCGACATCGAGATCCACGCGAGCCCGCGCGGCAAGCGGACCCAGCGGATCAACCTCCTCTCGAGCGGGGAACGGGCGCTCGTCGCCCTCTCACTCCTCTTCGGCATCTTCCTCACGAAGCCGAGTCCCTTCTGCCTGCTGGATGAGGTCGACGCCCCACTCGACGACGCGAACATCGGCCGCTTCGTCAACATGCTGAACCAGTTCAAGAAGAACACGCAGTTCATCGTCATCACGCACAACCCGCGCACGACGACCGAGGCCGCCGATGCGGTGTACGGAGTGACGATGCAGGAACCCGGGGTCTCGTCGCTGGTGAGCGTGCGGATGAACGGCCCCGCGGTCGACGACGCCGAGGCCGTCGCCGCCGTGCCCGCGACCGCCTGAGGAGCCGCCGATGCTCGTCGTGATGAAGCACGGCGCGACCGAGGCGGACATCGCGCGCGTCTGCGATTGGATCCGCGAGCGGGGCTACACGCCGGCGCCGATGCCGGGGGCCCAGCGCACCGCGGTGGGTCTCATCGGCAACGACGGACGCGTCGACGGCTCGGCGCTCGAGGATCTCCCCGGCGTCGCCGAGGTCATCCACGTCTCGAATCCGTACAAACAGGTCTCCCGCGAGTGGCGGCCCGAGAACACCGTCGTCACGATCGCTCCCGGGGTGTCGTTCGGGGGGAAGGCGGTCCCGGTCATCGCGGGCCCCTGCTCGGTCGAGAGCGAGGCGCAGATCGTGGCCGCGGCGCGCGCGGTGAAAGCGGCCGGCGCGGTGGCACTGCGCGGTGGGGCCTTCAAGCCGCGCTCGTCGCCCTACTCCTTCCAGGGACTCGGCAAGCCGGGGCTCGAGTTCCTCGCGCTCGCCAAGCGCGAGACCGGGCTCGCGATCGTCACCGAGGCGATGGACGACGCGGGCGCCGAGCTGGTCGCGGAATACGCCGACTGCCTGCAAGTCGGCGCGCGCAACATGCAGAACTACTCGCTGCTGAAGACGGTGGGGAAGATCGGCAAGCCGGTCCTGCTCAAACGCGGGATGGCGGCGACGATCCAGGACCTCCTCCTTTCCGCCGAGTACATCCTCGCGGAGGGGAATGGGCAGGTGATCCTCTGCGAACGGGGCTTGAGGAGCTTCGACACGACGTCGCGCAATCTCTTCGACCTCACCGCGATCCCGGTGGTGCAGCAGCTCTCGCACCTGCCGATCGTCGCCGACCCGAGTCACGGGACGGGACGGCGGGACAAGGTCCTCACGATGGCGCGCGCGGCGGTCGCGGCAGGTGCGGACGGCATCATCGTCGAAGTGCATCCGCAGCCCGAGAAGGCGATGTCGGATGGTGCCCAGTCGCTGACGCCGGAGCAGTTCACCGAGACGATGAAGCAGCTGCGGGCGATCGCCGCGGCGATCGGGCGGTCGATCGCGTGAGGCTACGCCTCGGGATCCTCGCCGCGCTGGTCGGCGCGATGCCTCTCGGTGCGCAGTCGGTGGGTGTCGATTCGGCGGCGCTAGCCCTGCTCGAACGCGCCGCGACCGCGTACGGCTCGGGGCGCACACTGCGAGCCACCTTCAGGCAGACCCTCACCAACCCGCGCACGAAGACGGTCTACACGAGTCGCGGCGAGTTCCTGCAGCGCGGCGCGGACCGCTTCTCGTTCTGTTTCACGGAGCCCGCCGGCGACCGCATCGTCTCCGATGGCACTGTGCTCTGGCTCTACCTGCCGAGCACGGCGAAGGGTCAGGTGCTGAAGGTGCCGAAGGCCGCGGGTGGCGGGCTCGACCTCGCTTCGACCGTGCTGCGCGATCCGGCGCGCCGCTACACCGTCGTCGCCGGCGCCGATACCGTGCTCTACGGTCGCGGCTTGCGCCCGGTGCAGCTCACGCCGAAGACCCCCGACTCCCCCTTCACCCGCGCGACGCTCTGGATCGATCCGGTGAACGCGCTCGTGCGGCGGGCGGAGTTCATCGAGGCGAGTGGTCTGATACGGCTGCTCGAGTTCACCGAGGTGCGCACCGGGCAGCGCCTTGCGGCCGATGCGTTCACCTTCGTGCCGCCACCGGGCGTGCGCGTGATCGACCAGGCCGCCCTGCTCGGCGGTTCGGTCCCGACGCCGTGACGCGCACCGGCCGAAGCCTCGCGCTCGCGATGGCTGCGCTCGTCACCATCGGAGCGTGCCAGGGCGGTCGCTTCGGGATCGGAACCTCGGGTGCGCGCGCGCGGTGGTACAAGGGGAACACTCACACGCACACGCTCAACAGCGATGGCGACACCTCACCCGACGACGTCGTCGAGTGGTATCGCTCGCGTGGCTACGACTTCCTCATCCTCACCGACCACAACAAGCTGACCACGGTCAGCGCGCTGAGCGCGCTCTACGGGCAGGATCCCGACTTCCTCCTGATCCCGGGCGAGGAGGTCACCGATCGGTTCGCGGACAAGCCGATCCACGTGAACGGCTACGCCGTGGACTCGGTGGTCGCACCGCAGGGCGGGAACAGCATCGTCGATGTGATCCAGCGCGATGTGGACGCGATCCGCGCCGCGAACGGCGTCCCGAGCATCAATCACCCGAACTTCGGCTGGGCGATCACCGCCGAGGAGTTGCGCCAGGTCCAGCGAACGCGGCTCTTCGAGATCTTCAATGGGCACCCGCTGGTGAACAACAACGGTAGCGCCACCGTGCCCGGTCTCGAAGCGGCGTGGGACCAGATCCTGTCGAGTGGCTTGCTCCTCTACGGCCTCGCGGTGGACGACGCGCACACCTTCACGAAGCCGGGCGATCCGACGGTCGCCGGGCCTGGCCGCGGCTGGGTCATCGTTCGTGCTTCGGTCCGCACCGCCGACTCGCTCCTCGCCGCGATGGAGCGAGGGGACTTCTACTCCTCGACCGGGATCGAACTGCGTGCGTACGATGTCTCCGCCGACGCGATGACGATCCGCGTGCGCCCGGCGACCGGTCGCACGACGCAGGTGGAGTTCATCGGGCGCAATGGCGCGCTGTTGGAGCGCGTGAACGGTCCCGACGCGACGTACACGTTCCGCGGCAACGAGGGATACGTCCGGGCGCGGGTCGTCGGCTCTGACGGGGCGCGTGCTTGGACGCAGCCCGAGCGATTCGCGCCGTAGCCCCTACTCCGCGAAGACTTCCTTTGGAGACTTCGCGCGCCGCAGGACCTCGGATGCCCGCTGCACCGTCTCGTCGGCGCGCACGATGCGCCGCTGCATGAAGGGCACGCCGAACGCGAGCCGGGCCGCCTCGTTGCCGAGCAGCCGATCGACGAGCGCGGTCGCGTCGGAGTAGGTCGTCGCGCTCACCGGCAAATGCTGCTGCTCCATCGTACGGCTGAGTCGCAGGCGCCACGCCGCGCTCACGCGGAAGAGGGTGTCGCGCACCGCGCCCTCGCGCACGAGCGATGCGGCGAGGTCGCGCACCATCGTCCGCCATTGCGGCAACCGCGATCCCAACTCGGCGTAGAGTCGCCGTTCACCGGGGTCCGGGAGACTGTCCCCCGACGCGAGATCGGGGACGATCCCGCCGCCGCCGAAGACCGCACGTCCCATCGCCGTCTTGAACTGCGGACGCGCCGTGTCGGCGTCAGCGAGCCGCACCTCGCCGATCGGGGCGTACTCGATCGTGCGTCCGAGCGGCGTGTACCAGCGGGCATTCGTGAGCGAGAGCGCCGCGCCATTCTCCAGCGGATAGATCGCTTGCGCACTCCCCTTCCCGTACGTCGGCCGACCCACCACCAGCGCGCGGTCATTGTCCTGCAACGCCCCCGCGACGATCTCGGCTGCACTCGCCGTGCCGTGGTTGACGAGCACCACGAGCGGCAGCGTGCCCCAGCGTTCGGGCGTCTCGTCGTCGTAGACCGCGGTCGCCTGTGCGACGCGACCCTTCGTCGAGACGATGCGCCTCCCCCTCTCGAGGAAGAGATCGGCGACACTCACACCCTGCGCGAGGAGCCCGCCGGGATTCCCACGGAGGTCGATGATCAGCGACTTCGCGCCGGCCCGCGTCAGCGAATCCACCGACCGCACGACCTCGACGGCAGTCGAGTCACTGAAAGTCGTGACGGCCAGATAACCGACGCCGCCATCGAGCACCGTCGCCCTCGCGACCGCGCTGATGAAGATCTCGGCGCGGTTCAGGCGCACATCCATGCGCGTATTCGCACCGCGCTCGACGACGAGGTCGATCGACGTATCGAGTGGTCCCCGGATCGCCGTCCGCGCCTCGTCGGCGGTCCACCCCCTCATCGATCTCCCATCGAGCTCGACGAGCCGGTCCGCCGGCAACAGTCCCGCCCGCTCGGCGGGTGAGCCGGGCCGCAGCTGCGAGATGGTGACCCAGCCCTCTCGCAGATCCACCACGAGTCCCACGCCGAAGTAGGAGTTGCTGGCCGCCCGGTTGAGTCGCTCGAGTCGGTCCGGCGTCAGGTACGCGGTATTGGGATCGCCGAGTTCGGCCAACATCCCCTGCGTGGCGAACTCCCAGAGCGAGTCCTCGTCGACCTCGTTCACGTACGATTCGCGGACGCGGTCCATCACGTGCTGGAGCAGCTGCGCCGACTCGCGACGATCCCGATCCCCTCCGCGCACGGCGCGCTGGATGAGCCAGGCGCCGGCGAAGAAGGCCGCGACCAGCACGATCGCCGAGGGCCAGAGTCGGGTCTGCTTCATCGCGAGTGCGCCTCGCTCGGCATCAGGTCGCGGAGCGAACGCTGCACTGCGAGCAGAACGCGCTGGGCGACTTCCTCCTCGGTGCCGGTCGCCCCAACGGCGACTATCGGTCCACACTCGGCGTGCGAGCGCTGCCACTCGGCGCCGGCAAAACGATGGAACGCCTCGGCCACTCGCTGGTGGAACGCCGGTTCGGCGCGTTCGATCCGGTCCACCGCGCCGCGCTGCACCGCCCGCGCGAGGCCCTCAACGGGCGAGAGGTCGAGGAGGATGGTCAGGTCGGGAACGAGCCCCGCGGTGGCAAGCCGGTTCGCCGCGCGCACGTCGGCCTCATCGAGCCCGCGCCCGTGGATCTGGTAGGCGTAGCTCGAGAGGAGGAAGCGATCGAGCAGGACGCGCTCGCCGCGCGCGAGCGCCGGCTGGATCTCGCTCGCGACGAGCTGCGCTCGTGACGCCGCGAAGAGCAGAGCCTCGGTCGAGGCAGCGAGGGGCGCATCGTGATGCAGCAGGAGATCGCGGATCCGGTCGCCAGCCGCGGTGCCCCCGGGCTCGCGGAAGGTGCGGTGTGCGATCCCGTGCTCGGCGAGGCGCGCCGCGAGGCGCCGGAGCTGGGTGGACTTCCCCGCCCCCTCTCCTCCCTCGAAGACCACGAGCCGACCGCGCACGCGCCCTAGCCTAGCGTGATGATCGAGCTGGTCGCGCCCCGCTTGATCCCGTCGTGGATCCACTGGTTCACCTGCAGCATCACCTTGTCGAAGTTCTCGTTCGCCGAGGCGAGCCGCTGGTAGAGTGTGCTCGCCTGGACCTTCGTCAACAGGGTGTCGAGCTCCGCCTCCATCTCGGGCGTCGGCTGCTGGCCGCGCTCGATCATCACCTGCGCCTCCTGCCGCAGCCCCTCCATCCGCTGGAGCGCTGCGACCACCTCGCGATCCTCGGCGACGGCGTCGTTCGCGCGCTTCAGGGCCTGGTATTCCGCACTCTGGCCGATCAGGCGCCCGAGTTCTCCTGCCTTCTCGCTCAGCATCACCTCTCCTTTCGCCGCGCCACGATGAATCGCGGGCGGCCGGTCAGGTCAAGTCGCGTCTCGATCTCAAGGAATCTCCCATCGTCGCGCACGACGGACGCCGCGAGGTCTGCTCGACGCGCGTCCACTTCCATCGCCAGGAGTCCGCCCGACTGCAGGGCTCCCGCCGCCTCGGGGACGAGCTCGGCGATGACCGCCATCCCGTCCGCCGCGGCGAAGAGGGCCTCAGCGGGCTCCCAATCGCGCACGATCCGAGGCAAGGCAGCCGCCTCGGACGAGGAAATATACGGGGGGTTCGACACCACAGTGTCGTAGAGCGTTCCGGCCGGCGCCGCGAGGAGGTGGCCCAGATGGAAGTGCACGCGCGACCGCCGATCGGCCGGGATCGCCTCGAGGTTCGCGCGCGCGACCACCAGCGCATCCGCTGAGTGGTCGGTCGCGTGAATGGCTGAGAAGTCCCCTTCGGCCGCGAGGGCCAGTGCGATCGCGCCCGAGCCGGTGCCAACATCGGCGATGACCCCCTTCCCACCGCCCGTCGCGGTGAGAACGATCTCCACCAGCAGTTCCGTCTCCGGCCGCGGGATCAACACCCGCCGGTCGACCCGAAGGGTCAGGTGGCGGAACGCCGCCTTCCCGACCGCGTACTGGATCGGCATTCCCTGCTTAAGGCGGGCCGCCGCGTCACGGATGGCCTGGAGGGTCGTCGGCTCGAGCGCCGTCTCACGATGCGCCGTCGGCCAGAAGCGGGGTTCGTCGAGCACACCGGCGATCAGGTCCCGCGCGACGGCACGCGCTGGCGGCACCCCCGGCCCCGCGAGCTCCAGAGCGAGCTCGTCCAACAGCTCGCCGATGTCGGTCACGCGCCGTCGCCGGAGAGCTTCTCCTCGATGTCGGCGAGGCGGAGCGCCTCCATCAGCACATCGAGCTTCCCGTCCATCACGCCAGCGAGATCGTGCGTCGTGTACCCGATCCGGTGGTCGGTGACACGGCTCTGCGGATAGTTGTAGGTGCGGATCTTGGCCGAGCGGTCGCCGGTGGAGACCTGACTCTTCCGCATCCGCGATCGTTCGGCTTCCTGCTCGGCCACCTTCAGGTCGAGGAGCCTCGAGCGCAGCACCTCCATCGCACGGATCTTGTTCTGGAGTTGCGACTTCTGGTCCTGCTGGCTGACGACGAGCCCGCTCGGGATGTGCGTGATGCGAACGGCGGAGTCGGTCGTGTTGACGCTCTGCCCGCCGGGACCCGAGGAGCGGAAGACATCGATCCGCAGGTCCTTGTCCTCGATCTTCAGGTCGATCTCGTCGGCCTCGGGGAGGACGGCGACCGTCGCTGCCGAGGTATGGATGCGCCCCTGCGCCTCAGTGGCAGGGACGCGCTGCACGCGATGCACGCCTGATTCGAACCGGAGTTCCCCGAAGGCGGTCGGTCCCGTCACCTTGAAGATCGCTTCCTTGATCCCGCCCAACGTGCCGTCGGAGAGGGTGATCATCTCGATCTTCCAGCGCCCGTGCCGCTCGATGTAACGGGTGTACATCCGGTAGAGGTCAGCGGCGAAGAGGGCCGCCTCGTCTCCGCCGGTGCCGGCGCGGATCTCGAAGATCGCGTTCCGGTCGTGGAGGGGATCCGGTGGCAGGAGGAGGGGCTTGAGCTCGGACTCCGCGGTCTCGATCGACGCGGTGAGGCG
>JANNKK010000100.1:0-23829 GCA_031396245.1 Gemmatimonadaceae bacterium | reverse complement strand
TGGATGAGCCCGAGACCGCCGGCATCCGCGGGCGCCTGGTCGTCGGGGAAGCACTCGGCGCGCGCGACACGGATCGAGGACGCCAGCGAATGCTCGAGCCGCACGAGGTAGCCGAGTGAGCAGCGTGACGCCGGGATCAGGTGCGTGAGTGAGAGTGCCGCGACGACCCCGACGGACTCCCCGGCGGCGACGGCCCCGAGGATGATCTGCGCGTCATCCCCCGAGGCGAGTGACGCACCTTGCCGACCGGTCAGCGTGTAGCGCCCTGCGGCAAGCGCCGCGACCCACCGCGCTATCGCGCTCCGCCGCGTGACCAGACCCGATCCCACGGGGAAGTAGGGCGCCCAGTGCGTCGATCGCCCGAACTCGTCGTGAGGATGGTTGCGTTCCTGGAAGAGCGGCCGCATCGCCGGGTCCACCCACGTGGGCACTTGATCGACGAACTCGACCATGATCCGGCCGGCGCCCCAGACCTCGACCTCGGGATGGGCCGCCGCCGCCGCGAGCACGAGTTCTACATAATCGGCAGCAGGCACGTTGTCGTCGTCGAACCAGAGGATCAGCTCGCCGAGCGCGGCACCGAATCCTGCGCGGCGGGCGCGCCCGTGCCCCGGTTGGTCGACGCGCACCACCCGCGCCCACGGCGCCCGCGCGAGGAACGCCGCCACCTCCGGCCGAGAGCGCAGCGGGGGATCGCTCGCGCTGTCGATCAGGAGGTACTCGCGTTCGATGCCCGCAGGCACCCTGAGCGCGGAAACACCGTCAAGGACCCGCGTGAGCAGGTCCGGGCGGGGGTTCCGGGTGCAGGTGATGATCGTGAGAGGGGCGGGCATACGATGTCGAGAACTTAACTGCAACGGCGTTCACCACAGAGGGCACAGAGGCCGCAGCGAAGCCCGATCAGATGACGAGGCGTGTGACGCCGTCCACGAGGCGCGGGACATTGAAGTTGATCAGGAGGCCCCGGCGGAACTTCCCGAGACGCAGGTACGTGATCAACTGCGCGACGTGCACGGGCAGCACGCGTTCGACACTCTTCAGCTCCACGACGAGCTCGCCCGCCACAAGCAAGTCGATTCTGAAATGAGCCCGCAATTCCGTGCCGTCGTAGATGATCGGCAACCGACGGTCACACTCGAGACGCACGCCTCGCTTCCACAGTTCGTGACAGAGGCACGCCTCGTACACCGATTCCAGCAGACCCGGGCCGAGGGCGCGGTGAACGGCGATCGCCGCACCAATGACCGTTCCCGTAAGAGGATCCCTCGCCTCCGCCATTCTCTGTGTCCCCTGTGCCCTCTGTGGTGATTGCAGTTGCAGTTCATCCTAGGCACGGAGGTCGCCCAACCATCATCCCCTCAGCGCCAGCTGGACTAGATTCCTTCGACACCCTCCTCTCGCAGAACAGTGCCCGACCCCTCCCTCACACCCGACGTCGTCGTCATCGGCGGCGGACCCGGCGGCTACGTCGCCTCCATCCGCGCCGCGCAACTCGGCCTCTCCACCGTCTGCGTCGAGCTCGACAAGACCCTTGGCGGCACCTGCGTCAACGTCGGTTGCATCCCCTCGAAGGCCCTCCTCGGCTCCTCCGAGCACCTCGAGTTCGCCCGGATGCACGCCGCCGAGCACGGCATCGAGTTCACCGGCCTGACCTTCGACCTCGCCCGGATGATGAAGCGCAAGGACGACGTCGTCGCGCAGAACACCAAGGGTGTCGAGTTCCTCTTCAAGAAGAACAAGGTCAGCTGGGCGAAGGGATTCGGAACGCTGCGGTCGGGCAACGTCGTCGAGGTGCGCGCACCGGACGGACAGGTCACGACCTATCGCCCGAAGAACGTGGTCATCGCGACCGGGTCGGTGCCGACCGAGCTCCCGTTCCTCCCCTTCGACGAGGAGCGAGTCCTCTCGAACGTCGGCGCGCTCAGGCTCGGCGAGGTCCCGAAACACCTGATCGTGATCGGCGGCGGCGTGATCGGCCTCGAGCTCGGCTCCGTGTGGCGGCGCCTGGGTGCGATGGTCACCGTGATCGAGTTCCTGCCGACGATCCTCCCCGGCAACGACGCCGACATCGTGAAGGAAGCGACGCGCATTTTCGCCAAGCAGGGTCTCGAGATCCACACCGGCACCAAGGTCACCGGCGGACATCGTGAGGGCGCGCGGATCGTCATCGGCACCGAGAAGGACGGTGCGGCACGCACCTTCGGCGCCGACTACGTGCTCGTCTCGATCGGCCGGCGTCCGGCGCTCACCGGCATCGATGCCAAGTCACTCGGCCTCGCGCTCGGCGCGCGGGGTGAGATCTCGATCGACGACCAGATGCGCACCAACCTCCCGAACGTGTACGCGATCGGCGACGCCGTCGGCGGCAAGCTCCTCGCCCACAAGGCCGAGGAGGAGGGGGTCGTCGCCGCCGAGGTGATCGCCGGACGGAAGGCGCACATGCACTACCAGAACATGCCGGGGGTGGTCTATACCTCGCCCGAGGTCGCGACCTGCGGACTCACCGAGGCCGAGGTGAAGGCGAGCGGCCGCGCATACAAGACCGGCAAGTTCCCCTTCAGCGCCAATGGGCGCGCCCGCACGATGGGGAATACGGAGGGATTCGTGAAGTTCGTGACCGACGCGCGCACCGACGAGATCCTCGGCTGCCACATGATCGGCCCGAACGTCAGCGACCTGTTGAGTGAGGTCGTGCTCGCGATGGAGTACCGCGGCACCGCCGACGACATCGGCGAGACGGTGCATTCACATCCGACGTTGAGCGAGGTGGTGAAGGAAGCGGCACTGGGTGCACTCGGCCGCACCATCCACCTCTAGCCCTCGATCAAGTAGCGCTCCTGCACCACCCCGAGGTGATGCAGCAAGTGTCCGGCGGCGATCCACGCCAGCGCCCGCACGCTCACCGCGAAGCCGTTCGCCGTGCCACGCCGTGTCCACGACTCGGCCGGGAGTCCCTCGAAGAGCGTCACCGTCGATTCACGGACCGACTCGAGTTCGTCGAGGAGTGATTCGAAGCTGCGCGCGTCGGCGCCGCTCTCGGGCGCGTAGGCCTTCTCGTCCCAGCCCGGGAGTTCGGTCTTATCACCACGGGCGATGCGCAGCGCGCGGTAGGCGAATATCCGCTCCGCGTCGGCGCAGTGGAGGATGACCTCCTTGAGTGTCCACTTCCCCGGCGCGTAAGCCCGGCTGGCCTGCTCCTCCGTCACATCGGCGAGGAGCGCCGCCGCGACCTCCTTCCCGCCGATCAGCGCCTCGATCACATCACCGTCCGGCACGCCCGCGACGTACCCCTGATAGAAGGTCGCGAATTCATCGGCGCTCGGCCGGGTGCTTCGGTGGGAACTCATCGCGTCACTCGGTGGGTCGGGGTCGGCGAGAATCTAGCATCCTCCGCGCGATTCCGATCCCGGTTCCTCCTTCGTGTCTTCGTCTCTTCAATGCGACGACACGGCTCACCACGAAGACACGAAGAACACGAAGGGGGCGCTAAGTGGAATTCGAAGCAGCTTCGCGCACAATGATCGGTGCCGCGATCGAGATTCACCGCGAGTTAGGACCGGGACTCTTGGAGTCGGCGTACCAACGTTGTCTGCAACACGAACTTCGGCTACGAGGCCTTCGCGTCGACTCGGAGGTTCCCGCATCCCTGACGTTCAAGGACATCTTCGTTCCGATGGCCTACCGCGTGGACCTGATCGTCGAGAACGCGATCATCGTCGAGGTGAAGTGCCTATCGAAGGTCGAGCGAGTTCACCGCGCGCAGCTGCTCACCTATCTCCGACTCACTGGGCTCAAGGTCGGGTTCATCCTGAACTTCAATGTCCCCGTGATGAGGGAAGGAATCATCAGGATGGTCCGCTGACGAGTCGTTGCCGTTCCCATTCGTTCAGCGGTTGCCGTTCCTTCGTGTCCTTCGTGTCTTCGTGGTGAGCCGTTGCAGTGAAAAGGCCGGCCCCTCGCGGGAGCCGGCCTGTCACACTGAACCTGGAGCGACGCTTAGTCGTCCGCGAGCTTCGCCAGGATCTGCGCCGAGACATGCGCCGGCGTCACCATCCGGCGGCGACGGCCCGTCTCCGCCCCGATCCGCTTCCAGAGCTCGATCTCGCGCTGGGCGGCCGAGAGCGCGGCGTCGCTGACGGCGTCGCCGTCAAGGAAGGCATGCACCGCCGACGGGATCTCCGCGCCGGCGAGTGGTACCTCACGGTCGCCCGTCACCGGCTCAGCCGACGGCCCCGAGCGGGGTTCGGCGAGTGGGTCACGCGCGGGGTCACGGGGGTCAAGGGAGTCTTGCATCAGGAATACCGATCCTCCAAGAGCTTCTGCAGCGCCTCGCGGGCGCGATGGACACGCATCTTCAGGGCACCAACCGTCGCGTCGAGCAACTCGGCCATCTCCTCGTACGACCGACCCTCGACGTGCTTCATCACGAATGCTTCCCTCAACGACCCGGGCAGTGACGACAGCGCGCCATCGAGATCGCGCCGCATCTCCCCACGGGCCAACTCCTCCTCCGGCGTCTCCAACCCCGACGGCTGGTCATCCTCCTCGTAACTGAGGTGCGTCCGCCGGATGTTCTTCAGCCAATCTTTGCAACCATTCGCCACGATCCGGAACACCCAGGCGTCGAACCGTCCCCGGACCTCCGAGAGGTGGTGGAACGCCTTGATGAACGACACCTGCAGGATGTCTTCCGCAACATCCGCACTGCCCGTCATCCCGTACGCATGCCGATACAGCGGATCGCTGTAGCGCTCTATCAGGATCCCGAATGCGTTGCGATCCCCCGCGAGCACGCGGTCGATCACTGCTTGATCGGCATCGAGCAGGTCGCCCGTGGGAGTCGGCTCCGTCGTTTTCAGAGGCACGACGCTAGTGTAATCCAACCACCACGTCGCGGACAGGGCCGGCACACCGCAAGCTCCCCGTTCGAACCGGGGTCATCGCATAGAAGGGACGAGCGGGGGCCCCGGAGGTCACGCGAACGCCCCCCACCCCTTGGCTCGCACCAGCACCCCATGCTCGTCGAGCCGCGGCGGGGGAAGACGCACCGTTGCCGGAGCGAGCGGATGGATCCCCGTGAGAGGAGAGGACTCGACGTCGGCGAGCGCCTCCAGCACCGTCCGGACCAGCCCGCACGGAACGCCGGCCGCATCGAGTCGCGCGATCCAGTCGGCAGCCGGCCCGGTGCGCACCTTCGCCGCGATGGCGCCCGTCACCCGCTCCCGCGCCGCGACACGGCCGGCATTGGTCGCGACGCTCTCATCGACGGCGAGGTCACTGAGTCCGAGGGCACGGGCGCAAGCCGCGAACTGATGGTCATTCCCCGCGGCGATCACGAACGGCCGGTCCACGGCGTCGAAGAGCTGGTACGGGACCAGGCTCGGGTGCGCATTCCCCCACCGGTGCGACTCCTGGCCGGTGACGAGCGAGTTCTGCGCGACATTCACCAGTGCCGCCGCCGCGCTGTGGGTGAGTGAGACCTCGCACCGACGCTCGGCTGGAGCGCGCGCCACGCCCTCGCGGCACCCCGCGAGTGAGGCCAGCACCGCGATCGCCGCGTCCTTCCCGGTGAGGACATCCACGAGGGCGATGCCGTGCTTCATCGGTCCCCCATCCGGATCCCCGGTGACCGACATCCAGCCGCTCTCTGCCTGCACGACGAAGTCGTAGCCGGGGCGGTGGCTGGCGAGACCGAATCCGGTGATCGTGCACCAGATGAGCCGCGGATGGCGCGCGAGCATCGCCTCGGGACCGATGCCGCGCCTCTCCAGCGAGCCCGGCCTGAAGTTCTCGACCACGACATCGGCGCCCTCGAGCAGGCGCTCGATCAATGCGTGATCCTCGCTTCTCGCGAAGTCCGCCGCGACGCTGAATTTGTTGCGATTGGTCGCCAGGTAGTAGGCGCTCTCGCCCCTCGCGTCGAAGGGCGGCCCCCAACCCCGGGTGTCGTCCCCAGCCCCTGGACGCTCGATCTTGATCACATCGGCCCCAAGGTCACCCAGGATCATCGTCGCGAGCGGACCAGCCAGAACGCGCGAAAGATCGAGTATTCGAACGCCTTTGAGCGGCAGAGCCATTATGATGTCGTTTTAATGTCTTTATGGTGTACTGCTTCGACGGGTGCAGTTCGCGGAGAATTGCCCAAATACTGCCTCATTTCGTCACTTGCGTATGACCAGAAATACCATATACTTGCGGCCGTTCGTCTCGCGCAGCACCTCGCCACGGATCTCCCGACCATGCCCGATTCCGCCAAGCCGGCTGAAGTAGCCGCGCCAGTTCCGCCGGTTCCGCCCCGTCGCCACCCTGGCCATCGCGGTCAGGACGTCCGCGACACCGTCGCCGAGATGGCGGCGAAGGCCCACGAGATCTCCCTTGAGGCTGGCAGCAAGATGGCCGCTGCGATGAAGGAGGTCGTCGGTGCCGCAGCTGGTCTCGTCGCCTTCTCGCTCGAGAGCGCTCGTGACCTCGTCCAGTATATGGTCCGCCGCGGTCAGATGACGCAGGACGAGGCCGACAAGCTCGTGCGCGAGGCCGAAGAAGCCTGGATGAAGAAGCACAAGGGCAAGTTGCCGGTGAAGGCGGCGACTGTGGCAAAGCCTGCCGCGCACAAGCCCGTCGCGCACACCGCTCACAAGCCTGTCGCGCCCGTCGCGCACGTCGCGTCCGTCTCCCACGTGGCGCACGTCGCGCACAAGCCAGCCGCCAAGGCGAAACCCGCAGCGAAGAAGGCCGCGGTGAAGAAGCCCGCAGCCAAGAAGGCTCCTGCGAAGAAGCCCGCAGCCAAGAAGCCTGCGCCCAAGAAGTGATCCGCGGTGACGCACTCGCGCTGACGCGCGAGCTCGTCGCGATCGACTCCCGGAATCCTTCCCTCGTCCCCGGCGGTCCGGGAGAGCGCGCGTCGTCGCCGAGCGACTGGCGGAAGTGCTCACTGATTGGGGGTTCAGCGCCGACCTCCTCGATGCGCTCCCCGGTCGTCCCTGCGTCCTGGCGCGCATCGGAGGCGGGAACGGCGGCCGCTCACTCCTCCTCAATGGACACCTCGACACCGTCGGCGTCGAGGGTATGGTGCACGCGCCTTACGAGCCGACCGAGAAGGGCGGCCGCCTGTATGGTCGCGGCTCCACCGACATGAAGGCGGGCGTCGCCGCGATGTGCGCCGCAGCGGCGCGCGCTTCGGCGAATGGCTTGGGCGGCGAGGTCATCATCGCCGCGGTGATCGACGAGGAGTTCGAGAGTCGCGGCACGCGGTTCCTCCTCGACGCCGGCGTCACCGCGCTCGCCGCGATCGTCACCGAACCGACCCGTCTCGCGATCTGTCCGGCGCACCGCGGCTTCGCCTGGGCCGACGTCACGATCGACGGGCGCGCCGCGCACGGCTCGCGCTACGACATCGGCGTCGATGCCATCACGAACGCCGCGCACCTGCTCGCCGAGCTCGACGCGATGAATCACGATGTCCTCGCGCGCCGCACCCACCCCCTCCTCGGGCACGCCTCCCTTCACGCCGGCACGATCCACGGGGGCAGTGGGATCTCGACCTACCCCGAGCACTGCACCTTCTCGGTGGAGCGTCGCACCCTCCCGGGCGAACGCGGCGCCGCGCTCTTCAACGAGATCGAGGAGGCCATCGCTCGCGTCCGCGCGCGCGTGCCCTCCCTGCGAGCGAGAGTGACCCCCGGACTCGTGCAGGAACCGAACGATGTGTCATCGACCCACGCGCTCGTCGAGGCGCTCGCCGCCGCGAGTGCTTCCGTCGGGCGCAACGCGCCGGTCGAGGGTCTCTCCTGCTGGACCGACGCCGCGCTCTTCACGGCCGCCGGCATCCCGGCGATCTGCTACGGCCCCGGCGACATCTCCCTGGCCCACGCCGCCGAGGAGTACGTGAGCGTCGACGAGATCGGTGTCGCGACCGAGGTGCTCGAGCGCCTGATCACGGCGTGGAGCGGCCCGCGCGGCACCGCGTGGGGCGCGTGAGCGCGCGCGCCCCCCTCGTCGCCGTCTACGCCGACGAATCCTGCCTCGGCAATGGCCGGGAGGGGGAGAATCCCGGCGGCGCGGGCGTACTCGTCGAGTACCTGCATCACGACGGACGCCTCATCCGGCGCGACCTCTGGGTCAGCGAACGCGCGACCACGAACAATCGGATGGCGCTCCGCTCGGTGATCGAGACCTTCAATGCCCTCGGCGCGAAGGGAGGATCCTTCGCGGTCCATTTCACGACCGACTCCCGCTACATCGTCGACGGGCTCTCCTCCTGGGTGTTCGGCTGGGCGCGGAACGGCTGGAAGCGGAAGACCGGCGCCATCGAGAATCTGGAGCTCTGGCACGACGCGCTCCGGGCGACCGAGGGACACGCCTACCACTGGCACTGGGTGAAGGGCCACTCCGGCCATCCGCAGAACGAGTACGCGAACGATCTGGCGGTGCGCGCCGCGACCGAGCAGTCGCACTCGGCGGGATTCGAGGACTCCGGCTTCGACGCGTGGCTCACCGCGCGGCGGGCCAAGGGCGGCGCCCGCGGCGAGGTCGCACCCTTCCCCGATGGCGAGCGCATTCGCCCCTCCCCATCTTTGCCACGACCGGGGTAATCACATCGTGGACGCCCTCGACCTCCTCTTCCGTCGCCTGATCCTCGCCGCGCGTGCTGACGGCGCGCTGGAGCGTCCCCTGCTCGTCGGGGAACTGCTCGACAAGTTCGTGCCCTACAAGGCAGCGAAGCGCGACGGGCAGCTCGACTCGAACGACGACTACCTGCACGCCCTGATGCGACTCGTCGCCGGTGAGCGCGAGTTCATCTTCTCCGACGACCTCCTGCAGGACGACCTCCGAGCCGAGCTCGCGTCGCCGAATCCCGACCTCACGGTGCTCCGCACCTACGCCAACACGAAGATCCGCGTCGCGACGGCGCGGGCGCAGCAGGTCCTCGCCGGCGACATCGACATCGACCTCCGTCCGCCGACGCCGATCGCGACCGCCACGGTCGCACCAGGGCCGCGGACGTCGAAACCCACCGAACCGCGCGGATCCGGCGCCGCGGCAGCGGCCGCGGCCGCTTCGGTGGACCCACAAGTTCCGATCGCCACCGCGACCAACGGTGACGAAGCCGCGACCGCCGTCACCGTCGCACCCAGTTGTCCGTATTGCGCGCAGCCGATCCCGGAGGGGCGCCGCATCAAGTTCTGCCCGACCTGCGGACAGAACCTCCTTGTGCGCCGCTGCCCGGGATGCAGCGCGGAGATCGAATCAGGATGGAAGTTCTGCGTCACCTGCGGCCGAAAGGCCTGAAGCTCCTCTTCGCCGCGCTCGTCGCGGCCGCCTGCGCCGGACCACAGTCCACCGCCACCCCGCTCACCCCGGTCGTGCGGGGACCCCAGTGGCCGGTGAAGACGCGCGAGCACGTGGACCTCTGGCTCCACGGCTTCGCGCTGCTCGTCGACGACACCGCCACGGTTCCCCTCTATGCGCGCGGCTACCGCGACCAGGTCACCGTCGCGAAGAACTCGCGCGGGCTCTACACCGGATTCGACAGCGCGCGCGCGTCGCTCACCGGCAGCCTCAAGGGGCGACCGGCACTCGAAGGCGCGCAGTTCATCGCGCTCTACTTCGGCACGTGGGAGGAGATGAAGCAGGCGCTCGAGTACTTCGAACGCGCCGAGGGTGACCCGACTCGCTCCGGGAACCAGGAAGTGCAGGCCATCATCGCCTTCCTCGCCCAACAGTTCCCCCGCGCCGAGGATCGCGCCTTCGCGAAGCGGTTCGTCACCGCGCTCGACGCCGAGCGCGCGAGCTTCCATCACGCCTGGTGGCTCGAGGAACAACGCACTGCAGCCGGCGGCTTCGCCCGCGCCGACTCGCTCTGGCAATCGACTTGGCGTCCGGCGATGCAGACCTACCTGAATCACACGCAACAGGGGAATGGCGACCTCATCGTCTCGCGCGCACTCGCCGGCGAAGGGCGCTCGGTCCCTGCCGGGAAGGACAAGAGCCAGTACGCCGTCGCCTGGCCCCGCACCGCCGACTCGGCCGAGGTGGTGCTCTTCAGTTTCGCCCACGAGGCCGCCGGCGCCGTCGCGGCGGTCGCGATCAACGACCATCTCACGCCGGCGCAGCAGCGCGAGGGCGCAGGCGCGCGCTACGCGAGTGCCGGACTTGTCCGCGGCGGGGCACTCCTCGTCGAGCGGATCGATCCCGCGCTCGCCGAGCGGTACGCGCGCTGGTACCTCGCGCTCGCCGGACGGACGGTGCCGCGGACCTTGGCGCTCGATGCGCTCGCCGCTGCCTTCCCGATGCCCGACGAGATGATCACCTCGATGCGACGCCAGGTCGCGGCTGCCTTCAGCGGAATCTGACGATGGCCGACCTCCCGAGCCCGAACCTCCCGCGCGCAGCGCTCGAACGGGTGCTGCTGCGCGCCGCTGAACTGCACGCCGCCCAGGGCGACGTGCCGGAGACCTTGAGCGAGACGGACCTCCTCTCGCTCGCCAAGGAGGTCGGCATCTCGCCGATGGCGGTGAAGCAGGCGCTCGCCGAGGAGCGGATGCGTGTGACGCTCCCCGAGGAGCGTGGGCTCCTCGCGCTCGCGGCCGGACCGGCGCAGTTCTCCGCTTCGCGCGTCGTGCCCGGCCAGCCGAAGGAGATCCTCGCCGCGATCGACCGCGTCTTCCAGCGCGACGAGAATCTCACTGAGCGGCGGCGCTTCCCCGATCGCGTCGTGTGGGGCGCACGCGGTGGCTGGGCCGGCGCGGTGCGCGAGCTCACACGGCTCGACGGCCGTGGCTTCCCGCTCGTGAAGTCCGACGAGGTGAGTGCGACGGTGATCCAGGTCGAGATCGGACAGGTGCACGTGCGGCTCGAGACGGCGCTCACCGGTCGGCGCGGCGATGCCACGCGCAACGGACTCGTCGGGCTCGCCGTCGGCGCCGGCGCTGGTGCCGCGCTCCTCGCGATGTCGGTCTTCGCACCGCTCGCGATCGCCGCCGGCGGCGGCATCGGCCTCTTCTCGCTCTGGCTCGCACGGCGCAACTATCGCCGCGACGCGCGCGCCGCACAGCTCGCGATCGAGCAGGCCCTCGACCGCGTCGAGTTCGGCGAGCCGAAGAAGCGAGGGCTCCTCGACCAGCTGCTCGCGCCGGACAAATGACCCGTCTTCGCGAGGCGGAGCGGTTCGCACGCGCCATCCTCCCCGATGTCTCCCGCACCTTCGCGATCAGCATCCGGTTCCTCCCCGGGACGCTCGGCCGCTCGGTGCTCGTGGCGTATCTGCTCTGCCGGATCGCCGACACCGTCGAGGATGACAACGCGACGAGCCCGGCCCGGCGGGCCGAACTGCTGGAAGCGTTCCTCGCCGCGCTCGACGACGCCGCGCGCGCCGATGCCTTCCCCGCGCTCGCGGCGGGGCTCAAGGGCGACTCCGCCCACCTCGCGCTCGTGGCCAAGAGCGACCTCGTACTCGTGCTCTTCCGCGATCTGCCGAAGCAGACCCGCGAGCGCGTCGCCCACTGGGTGCGCGTGATGGGCACCGGGATGGCGAAGTTCGTGCGCGGCTATCCGTCGGGGATCCGGATCCAGACCGTCGCCGAGTACAAGGAGTACTGCTACTACGTCGCCGGGACCGTCGGCTGTATGCTCACCGAGCTCTGGCACGAGCACGCGCGGGCGATCGGCGAGCGGGAATACGAGCGCCTGCGTACGAAGGCCGAGACGTTCGGCGAGGCCCTGCAGACGGTGAACATCCTCAAGGACATCGCCTGGGACGCGCAGCACGAGAATGCGATCTACATCCCTGCGGCCGACCTCGCGGCGCAAGGAAGCGGCCACGACACGCTCCTCTCGCCGGCGCATCGCGAGGGGAACCACCGGGCGGTCAGTCGCTTCATCGACTTGGCGCGCAGCGATCTCGATGACGCGCTGGAGTACATCACCATGATCCCGCGCCGCGCGATGGCGATCCGCGCCTTCTGCGTCCTGCCGCTCCTCTTCGCCTACGCGACCCTGCGCGACCTCGCCGGTTCGCGGGCGATGCTGACCGAGGGGGGATCGGTGAAGATCTCGCGCCGCGAGGTGCGTGCGCTGATGGTCGTGGGACTGCTCACGATCGTGAGCAATGGCGCCCTGCGCCGCCTCGTCGAGCGCGTGAAGGCGCGCCCCTTCCATCTCGTGCCCGCCCTCTGATGCAGGCGCCGCCGCGGTTCCGCGGCGTCTTCCGCACCGACGACGTGGCGCGTGCCGTCTACAGCGAGGCGGCGGGCGTCGCGCGCATCATCCCGGCGGCGGTCGCCGTCCCGCTCGACGCCGATGATGTCGTCACGCTCGTCCGGTGGGCCGCCGCCGAGGGCGTGGCCCTCACCGCGCGCGGCTCCGGTAGTTCGATGGCGAATGGCGCCCTGGGTCCGGGAGTCATCGTCGATCTCGGGCGGCTGCAGCGGATCGACCCGATCGATCTGCGTGAGCGGCGCGTCGTCGTCGAGGCCGGCGTGATCCGCGACCGGTTGCATCAGGATACGATCCGCGAGATGCTCCACTTCCCGGTCGAACCCTCGAGTGGCGCCTTCGCCACGATCGGCGGGATGTGCGCGACGCACGCCGCAGGGTCACGCCACGTGAAGTACGGCCCTCTGCGCCGCTGGGTCGCCGGCCTCGAATGTGTCTTCGGCGACGGTACTCGCGCTTGGGTGCGACGCGGTGAGCGGCCGCGTGGGATCGCGCCGCTGGATCGCTTCGATAGCGAGGTCGCTGCCCGTGTCAACGCGGCCGACCCGTCTACGCTGCGCCACGTCGGCGTGCGCAAGGAATCGTCAGGGTATGCGCTCGCCGACTGGCGCGAGAGCGGCGACGCAGTCGACCTCCTCATCGGCAGCGAGGGGACGCTCGCGCTGATCGTCGCTGCCGACCTCCGGCTCGCGCCGCAGGCTCCCGCGACGGCGAGTCTCCTCGCCGCCTTCCCAGACCTTGAGGGCGCAGCCGCGGCGGCGATCCACCTCGCCACCGCGGGCGCGAGTGCGGTCGAGCTGCTCGATCGCTCCTTCCTCGCGATCGCCGCCCTCGAAGGAGCGCCCCTCCCTTTGCCCGCCGCGGTCGAGGCCGTGCTACTCGTCGAGGCCGAGTCGGACGACGAACTCGCCGTGCGCGCACGGATGAGGGAACTCGCCGGTTGGTGCGAGGCCGCTGGGGCCTTGCGGGTGGATGTGGCGATGGGGCCCGGACAGGAGGCGTCGCTCTGGCAACTCCGGCACGCCGCGAGCCCGATCCTGACTCGCCTCGCCCCGCGCCTGCAGAGTCTGCAACTCGTCGAGGACGGCTGCGTCCCGCCGGCGCGGTTCGCCGAGTACGTGCGCGGCGTGCGCGCGGCGCTCTCGGCTGCGCGGCTCGAGGGCGTCATCTTCGGGCACGCCGGCGACGCGCACGCGCACGTGAACGCACTCGTCGACACTAGTGCGCCCGACTGGCGCGCACGCTGCGAGTCGCTGATCGACGACGTCACCGCCCTCGTCGCCCGACTTGGCGGCACGATCGCTGGGGAGCACGGCGACGGTCGCCTGCGGGCTCCCCTTCTCGCGCGCACCTGGCCGGCGTCGACCATCGAACTCTTCGAGGCGACCAAGCGCGCCTTCGACCCCGACGGCATCCTGAATCCCGGCGTGAAGATCCCGGCCCTCGGCGCCAAGCCCCTCGGCGACATCAAGTACGATCCGGGGCTCAAGCCGCTCCCCGCCGCGGCGCGGGCCGCGCTCGACTTCGTGGTGAAGGAGAAGGCGTGGGCGCGGGGGAGGCTCGATCTACTTCAGGAGGAAGGAGGAAGGGGGAAGGTGGAAAGGTCCGGCGGCTCGTGAGTTCCGCACCGCCTCCCCACTCTCATTTACCTTTCTCCCTCCCCCTTCCACCTCCCTCCTGTCGTTCGAATGCCTCGCTTCTACGACGCCCCCGTGGTCACCGTCCTCGCGCGCCCCGTCTTCACCGAGCCGGCGCACCTGCCGGTACACTGGATGGGAGAGAGCACTGACGGCGAGCGGCTCGCCGAGTTCGCTGGTCGGCTCTGCTACATGAGCCAGAAGAACCCGGCGAACCGGAGCACGCGCGAGTACCTCGAGAACATCAAGAAGCAGGGGCACGGCTCGGTGCTCGAGCACGCGAACTACTCGCTGCTCCTCGAGGGCGTGAGCCGGTCGCTCACCCACGAGTTGGTGCGGCATCGCGCGGGATTCGCCTACTCGCAACTGAGCCAGCGCTATGTCGACGAGAGCGACGCCGCGTTCGTCATCCCTCCGGCGATCCTCGGCGACGATGCGCTCGTCGCCACGTGGAAGGCGCAGATGGAATCGGCGCAGGCGACCTACATCGCGCTCGTCGAGAAGCTGATCGAGCGCTATCGCTGGGTGGACGACAAGGTCCACCGCCGGAAGATGGCCCGCGAGGCCGGCCGCGGCGTGCTGCCCAACTCGACCGAGACCAAGATCGTCGTCACGGGGAACGTGCGCGCATGGCGCACGATGCTCGAGTTGCGCGCGAGTGAGGGGGCCGAGTTCGAGATCCGCCGGATGGCGCTCGCGGTGCTGCGCATCCTGCTGGGTGAGGCGCCCGCCTTCTTCTCGGACTTCGAGATCTATCTCGCCCCCGACCGCGCCGAAGCCGGACGCATCGCGTACCACAAGGTGTGATCTCGGTGTGATCACCGTCTGGCGGATCGTGCTCGACCCGTTGGCGGCGCCGGCCGCGGGCGCGGTCGCCGAGATCTCGGGTGAGGAGCGCGCGCGCGCGGCGCGATACTCGACCGCGGACGTACGGAACCGCTGGCTCCACGCGCACGTCGCGATGCGGCGGATCCTCGCGCGCGAGGCCGGGGTCGCACCCACCGGGATCGTCTATGGGATCGGGGCGCAGGGAAAGCCGTTCCTCATCGCGCCGTCCAACAGCGGCATCGAGTTCAGTCTCAGCGATTCGGGGGATCTCGCCCTGCTGGCTGTCTCGAAGACCGGTCCGGTGGGCGTGGACCTCGAGCGGATCCACCCGCTGCCGCAGATGGTGGCGGTCGCGCGGTCGCATTTCCCTCGTGCGGACTTCGACGCCCTGCTCGCCCTCCCGGCATCGGCGCAACTCGCCGCCTACTTCCGCCTCTGGACGCGAAAGGAGGCGTACCTCAAGGGCGTCGGGATCGGACTCGGGCAGCGGCTCGACCGGTTCGCGTCGGGGCACCAGTGGGTGCTTCGCGATCTCGATGTTGGCGCAGGGTACGCGGCCTCACTCGCGGTCGAAGGCCGCGCCGACGTCCATCTCGATGAGTGGAAGGGCTGAAGCTCACTCCTGCCCCGCGTGCCTCACCACCTGCACCTTCGCCGCTGCCTCCGCCGGCATCATCTCGAACCCCTGGAACCGATACCGCACGCTGCCATACCCGTGCGTGAGCGACTGCAGCTTCGTCGCATACAGGTGCAACTCCGCCATCGGCACCGTCGCCTTCACAGTCGTCCCGAGCCCGTCGAGTGACGGCTCCGTTCCCACGATGTGCCCGCGACGGCCGCTCAGGTCTCCCATCACGTCGCCCAAGTACGCATCCGGCGTGAACACCGACACGCTCATCAGCGGCTCGAGCAGCGCCGGCCGGCACTTCGGCGCGATCGTCTTGAAGGCCAGGATCCCCGCCATCTTGAAACTCGCTTCATTCGAATCCACCGCGTGGTACGATCCGTCGAAGACCTCGACTTGGAAGTCGACGACCGGATAGCCCGCGATCACGCCGCGCTCGGCCGCCTCCTGCACGCCCTTGTCCACCGCCGGGATGTACTGCCGCGGGATCACGCCGCCGGAGATCTTGTCGACGAACTGGTAGCCGGTGCCGCGCGGCACCGGCTTGATGCGGATCCAGCAGTCGCCGAACTGGCCCTTCCCCCCCGTCTGTTTCTTGTGGCGCCCTTGGCCCTCGGCGGCGCCGAGTAGCGTCTCGCGGTAGGGCACGCGCGGCGCGCGGAGCGTCGCCTTCACGCCGAACTGTCGTTCGAGCCGTGAGAGCGCCACCTCGAGATGTCGCTCACCGAGTCCCTCGATGATCGACTCGTGGGTCTCCGGCTCGAAGTGCGTTTGGATCGTCGGATCCTCATCGTGGATCCGGTGGAGCCCGGTCTGCAGCTTCTCCTCATCGGCGCGCTGGGTCGCCTCGATCGCGAAGCTGACCAGGCCGTCGGGGAACGGGATCGCCGGCAACCGCACCGGATGCTCCTTCGTGCTCAACGTGTCATTGGTGTGCGTGCCGCGGAGCTTCGCGACGCAGCCGATGTCTCCAGGGTAGAGTCGCGACACCTCGACCCGCTCCTTCCCCTGCGGCACCGCGAGATGCGAGAGCTTCTCGGGCGCGCCGCGCGTCGCGTTGTAGACCTCGGCCCCATTCGAGACGAGTCCGCTGAAGGTACGGAAGTACGTCACCTCGCCGACGTGCGTCTCCTGCGTCGTCTTGAACACGAGAGCCGCGAAGGGCTCCGACTCCGTTGGATGAATCTCGACCACGCGCTCGCCTTCGGCGCCCTTCAGCCCGTGGATCTCCTCCATCTCGAACGCGTTCGGCATCAACTGCACAAGGAAGTCGAGCACAGTGCGAACGCCATAAGTCAGGAGCGAGGAGCAGCAGAGCAGCGGGAAGAGCTCGGCCCGCTTCATCGCCTCCTTCATCGCCCGCATCTCATCCTCACCGGGGATCTCCTCCCCGTTGAAGAAGCGTTCGAGCAGCGCGTCGTCGGTCGCCGCGACGGCCTCGACCATCTCGGCGTGGTACTTCTCGAATCGTGCCTGCTCGCTCGCCGGGATCGCCGTCTCCTCGTACTCACCGGCCTTGGTGCCGGGCTTGAAGATGTGCGCCCTCTTCGTAAAGAGGTTGATGATCCCCTTGAAGGAGGCTCCCTCCCCGATCGGGATCTCGACCGGCACGACCTTCTGCGTCAGTCGGTCCTTGATCGACTTGTAGGCACGGTCGAAGTCGGCGTTCTCCTTGTCCATCATCGCGACGACGAACAGCACCGGGTCGGTGCGCTTCACCGCCTCGCGGAACATCCGCTCCGTCCCGACCTCGACGCCGGCG
Organism: Gemmatimonadaceae bacterium; assembly: GCA_031396245.1. Lineage (GTDB taxonomy): Bacteria > Gemmatimonadota > Gemmatimonadetes > Gemmatimonadales > Gemmatimonadaceae > Pseudogemmatithrix. The sequence continues at coordinate 6,764 of JANNKK010000100.1, read as the reverse complement.
GTCGCTCCGACGGTGACCAACGCACCATCCGCGGCGACCAGTCCGGCGATCGCGTCACCGGCGAAGTCGGCGTACCCAGGCGTGTCGAGCAGGTTGATCTTCGCGCCGTTCCATTCGGCGTGCGCGCAGCCGAGGGAGATCGAGTATCCTCGCGCGATCTCCTCGGGCGAGGTGTCGGTGAGGGTCGTGCCGTCCTTCACGGTGCCGTGGCGGCGCGACGACCCCGAAACGAAAGCGAGCGCGTCGACCAGTGTGGTCTTCCCGCTCGCTCCATGACCTACGACCGCGATGTTCCGGATCTCGTCGCTCTTGTATTCCCGCATCGGGACACCCTCCTCCCGCCTTCGGCGGGCGCAGCAGGGACTGGGAGGGTGCATCGGGATCGGGACGGACGCAAGAAGGGGGAAGCCGCGAACTGCGTGCGGACTTCCCCCCTCAGCCCCCACCCCTGGGGACTCCCTGCCTATTCGTCGTCGAAGTTGCCCGCGTCTGCCTCGCGCATCGTCGCCAGCGCGTCCGAGCTCCGGACCGGCGCCGCGACTGCGAGTTCGAGCGTCAACGCACGCCGCGTCCCCTCGGGCCAGTCCTTCATCAGGAGCCGGGCGAGCAGTCGCCGGATCCCCTGGCCACACTCCTTGAGCAGGTCTCCCGCCGTCTCCTTAAGCACGGTGAGCGGGATGACGAGGTCGTCACGGATCATCTCGCCGGTGGCGCGATCACGCCAGCGGGCGTCGCCGACCGCGTCGGACGACTCGGAGATGTGCACTTCTCGCGTGGCCGGACGGTCGTGCGCAGCCTTCCGCGCTTCGACCGCGGCGGCAAGTGCGAGTGCGAGAAGTTCGGGCGTGGGAACCCCGTAGAGCGTGACGACTTCGCGGGTCGGCGATTCGAGCGTGTCCGGTGAAGCCACCGAACTGACGCGCGCCACCTCCGACCGCGATCCGTTTGACTCATCCCAGTGCACCATCACTTCCATCTGCGCTCCCGCACTCGGGGTCCGATCCGGGACCCTACGGCTTTCCTTCTCCTACCCCCTAATGACGATTGAGTGTCACATCTGTTGGCGGTGAGCAGCGGACAGGCAGCAGGCGTGTCATCAGAAGGCCCCTTCGGGTGTGATCCGACGCACACCCACCACCTGCCCGCCCTCACCATAGACCCCCGGCCGCCGGAGGCGTCGGACCCGAACGTCCGCCGCACAGCGGCCTTAACCATTGGCCCGCCTCGGTCGTAGTCCCTGTATGCGACTCACGCTCCGAAGCGTCGTCCTTCCCCTACTCGCGGTCGCCGGATGCGCGCCCCGAGGGACGCGGGACATCGCGGCGCCGCTTATGTCCGTTTCGTCGAACTCCCCGGCGGTCCGGGAACAGACCGCTGACGAGCAAGTCGCGCACGTACTGAGTCGCCTCACCTTCGGCGCCCGACCCGGTGACGTGGCCCGTGTGCGGGAGATCGGAGTGGATGCGTTCATCGCGCAGCAGCTCCAACCCCAGCGGATCGCGGACCCTCGTCTCGAGGCCTGGCTCAGCCAGTTCGAGACCCTCGACCTGAGCTATGCTGATTTGCAAAAGGCGTACCCACGGCCGGCCGAGGCTCTCCAGGCCCTCGCCCCAGGGGGTCGTAACTCGTTGAGCCCAACGGACTCCGCTGAGTTCCGACGCGTCGTCGCCGGTGTGCGCCGGGTCACTACCGAGGTGCAGTCAGCGCGCATCGGGCGTGCGCTCATCACGCAGCGACAGCTCGAAGAGGTGCTCACCGACTTCTGGCTGAATCACTTCTCGGTCTTCTCCGGGAAGAGTGCGCAGATGCGGTACGCGATCGCGGAATACGAGAATCAGACGATTCGACCCCACGCGATGGGACATTTCCGCGACCTTCTGGGCGCCGTCGCGAAGAGTCCTGCGATGCTCCTCTACCTCGATAACTGGCAGAGTGCGGCGGATAGCGGACGACCGCGGACGGCAGCGCCACGACTCCCCAGAGGGCGCGCGCGCGGGCTCAACGAGAACTACGGGCGCGAACTCCTCGAGCTGCACACCCTGGGCGTGGACGGCGGCTACACGCAGGCCGACGTGATCGACGTCGCGCGCGCCCTCACCGGATGGACGTTCCTTCCGCAGCGGCCCGATCAGGCAAGACCCCTCCAACGCGCGATTGCTGCGCGCCTCCCCGAGCCCGGCGTCTTCTTCTTCGACCCGGGCGCGCACGACGCGGGAGAGAAAACGGTCCTCGGTCACCGGTTGCGCCCGGGCCGCGGGATCGAGGACGGTGAGGAGGTGCTCGACCTCGTCGCGCGCCATCCCGCGACGGCGCGCCACATCGCGACGAAGCTGGCCCGACGGTTCGTGGGCGACGAACCGCCTGACGAGCTGATCGACCGCGCGGCCGCCGTCTTCACGCGCACCGATGGTGACATCCGCGAAGTGGTGCGCACGATAGTCACGAGCGCCGAGTTCTTCTCGGCGACCGCCTTCCGGTCGAAGGTGAAGACGCCATTCGAGGTCGTCGTGAGTGCGCTCCGCGCGCTTGACGCCGCTCCCGATCCGACGCCGCGGACCGCGCAGGTGGTCGCGAACCTCGGCCAGCCGATCTATGGACGCACAACGCCCGATGGATGGCCCGACGTCGCCCGGGAGTGGATGGGCACCGGAGCGATCCTCGGGCGCATCAACTTCGGCCTCGCGGTGGGCGCGAATCGACTGCCGGGAGCGAGGCCGACCGACTGGCCTGGTGCAGCGTCGCTCATCAATGCCGACCGCGACGCGCAGGTCGACGGAGTGATCGCCGTCTTCCTCGGCGGGCGCGTCTCGCCAGAGACACGAGAGATCCTCGCCACCGGGAGCAACCCGCTCCACACCGGCACCGCGACCGACGGCGAACGCCCGATCCCGCCGCTCCAAGGGCTCGCCCAGCTCGTCGGTCTCGCGGTCGGCGCACCTGAGTTCCAACGGAGATAAGGATGCAACGTCGCGTATTCGTGCGCAGTGGCGCGCTCGCGTTGGTGACGATGGGTCTCTCTCCCTCGTTCCTGCGTCGCGTCGTCTACGGCATGGAACTGCCGGCCACCGCGAAGGGGAAGGTCCTCATCTGCCTCTTCCAGCGCGGCGCAGCCGATGCGCTGAACGTCGTGGTGCCGCACGGTGACGCCGAGTACTACCGATTGCGGCCGTCGATCGGCATCGCGCGTCCGGCTCGCACCGCCGGCGCCGCGGGCTCCCTCGACCTCGATGGGTTCTTCGGTCTGCATCCCTCCCTCGCACCGCTCCGGCCGCTGTGGGAGCGCAAACTGCTCGCCCCCGTTCACGCCGTCGGGAGTCCGAGCTCGACGCGATCGCACTTCGACGCGCAGGACTACATGGAGAGTGGGACCCCCGACCAGAAGGGCACGCGCGACGGATGGCTCAACCGCTACCTCGCGACCTGCGACACCTGCGAGGCGGGACGACCGCAGCCCTTTCGCGCGGTGGCGATGACGCCGCAGACGCCGCGGATCCTGCAGGGGCCGGCGCCTGCCGTCGCCATGACATCGATCGAGTCGTTCACCGTGCGCAGCGCTGGCGGTGTCTCCGAACGGCTCGAGGCGCTCTACCGCACCGGATCCGCCGACCTCGTACACGCCACCGGCGCCGAGACCTTCGATGCGGTGAAGCGACTGCGCGAGGCCGACCCGCAGCGCTACAGCGCCGAGCACGGAGCCGAGTACCCACGCAGCCAGTTCGGAGAGCGGCTGCGCCAAATCGCACAGCTCGTGAAGAGCGACGTCGGACTCGAGGTCGCCTTCGCCGACATCGGCGGATGGGACACGCACGTCAATCAGGGCGGCGCCACCGGTCAACTCGCCAATCGCCTCACCGACTTCGCGGCGAGCATTGCTGCGCTCGTGACCGACTTGGGCGAGCGGATGGAGGATGTGGTGATCCTCACGATGTCCGAGTTCGGGCGGATGGCGCGCCAGAACGGGAACGGCGGGACCGACCACGGTCACGCCGGGTCGATGTTCGTGATCGGCGGCGGGGTTCGCGGCGGACAGGTGTACGGTCGCTGGCCCGGATTGGCGCGTGAGCAACTGTTCGAGGGACGCGACCTCGCGGTGACGACCGACTTCCGGTCGGTGTTCGGCGAGATCGCCCAGGGCCATCTCGGGGCGAGGAGCGTCGCGACGCTCTTCCCGGGGTTCAGTGCGACGGGCCGGCTCGGGCTGCTCGGCTAGTCGCGGGCGGTTCACACAAAGGCACGAAGACACGAAGAGCCGCAACGACAGGACTTGAGGATCGACGGCGTCCCAAGCCAGGCGCTGAGTTCCCCCAGCGGTGCTGTCGCCCTTCCTTCGTGACTTCGTGTCTTCGTGTGAAATGCTCTTAGCTTGCGACACGATGAAGCCCGCTCGTGTCGCCGGTCCCCTTGTTGCTGCGCTCGCCTTCGCCGCCGTCGTCAGCGCACAGGAGTCCGCTCCGACGCGCGCGCCGAACGAGATGGGCCGCATCCCCGTGCTCGAGTACCACCTGATCGGCGAGCGCGAGAGTCGTTGGTCCCGCAACTGGCAGAGATTCGCACGCGACCTCGAGCTGCTGCACGTGCGAGGATATCGGCCGATCACGGTCCGCCAGCTCGTCGAAGGAAGGATCGATGTCGGACCCGGCCTCTCGCCGGTCGTCATCACCTTCGACGATGCTTCGCCGGGTCAGTTCCGATTCGTTGAGGTGAACGACTCGGTGCGGGTCGATCCGACCTCGGCGCTCGGGGTGTGGGAGGCCTTCGCCGCGCGACATCCGGAGTGGACCGGACGCGCGGTCTTCTGCGTCCTCCCATCGGCCGACGAGGGCCACGCCTTCTTCGGCGACAAGGGGATCCAGGGGCAGCGCACGGCGTGGCGACTTGCGAAGGTGCGGTATCTCATCACGCAGGGCCACGAGGTGTGTAACCACACCCTCTGGCACGCGAACCTCTCCAAGATGAGCGACGCGGTCGTGCAGCAGCAGATCGCCCGCGCACAGCTCGCCGTGGACTCGGCGGTCGCGGGATACACGCCGCGGACGCTCGCCCTTCCGCTCGGGATGTGGCCGCGGAACCGGTCGCTGCTCGAACGCGGCAGCTGGCGCGACCCGCAAAGCGATCGCGTGACGACATATGCGATCGATGCGGTGTTGATGGTCTCTGGCGGAGCGGCCCGCAGTCCGAACGACTCGCTGTTCGATCCACGGCGGATCCCCCGGATCCAGGTCTTCGGCGAGGAGCTGGAACGGTGGCTCGCCCGATTCGAGAAGGACATCCCTCGTTTCGTCGCAAGAGAAGTAATCCCAGCGAGATAGCGCACTCCCTCCGAAGTTCGTGACGACGACCCTTGTGGATATCGGCACGATTCTGCAGTATGTTGGCGTCAGGAGGATTTGAGATGCCAATCAGACGTCCGCGCGGCCCCAAGCCCGCGCTCCGCCACTTGGCCTTCCTATCGGGAATGGCCGACACGCCCGAGGGAAGCGCTCCCCACCGCGAGTCACGCGCGGGGTTCCTCGTATTGCGCCAACTCGATCACTGGGTCGCCTACGGTGGCGGTGGTGGGTCACCGACCGAGCGCTCCACCGAGGTGACGGCGGAGGCGGTTCGCGCCGTGACCGAGGACGACGAGTTGCGCGCGGCGTACCTGGCGATCGTCACGGCGATCCCGACGATCTCGGATGTTGACGCGCAGCCATTGCTCCCGCGCGTCTTCGCGCTCGGCTCGCTGTTCGAGCAGCGTGGCCGGACCGCGCAGGCTGCAGACGTCTACACGACGGTCGTGCGGTACGTCGACCCGGTGGCGCACCTAGATCTGGCCTACGACGCCTCGATGCGTCAGGCAGCGTGCCTTCGACAAGAAGGCGAGCTAGACCACGCGGACCAGGCGTACACGCACGCGGGGACGTTGGCGGCGCGCGTCCGCGATCGCCCGCGCATTCTGAGCTCTCGCGTCGGCCGGGCGAAAATCACGTGGTTGCGTGGGAACTTGCCCCGCACCGAGGAGGCGCTTCTCGGGCTCGAGGAAGAGGCTCGCGAAGCGGGAGCGACGGCGTTGGTTGCGATCATCCTGCATGAACTCGCGGCTCTACACCATCACAGAGGCGACACCGAGCGCGCCATTCGAGTCATCTGGGATGCTTATCGACTGTCCCCGGACGAGTACGACAAGGAGCGAATGCTCGAGGATCTTGCGCTCTTCCTCGCTCGGCACGGCGCATTCGAGTCTGCCCGCGACGCCCTGCAGGTGATTGAGCGCGCCTCACGAAGGCAGGAGGCTCGCTGGCTGGCACAAGTCAACCTCATGGACTTGGCCTTCCGTTCCGGTGATGAATTGCAGTTCCACCACTACCGTCGTGCACTCGAATCGGCCCCTCTTCCGGTATCGCGGCGGGTCGCGTACCTGAAGGACGCTGGTGTCGGACAAACGAGATTCGGTGAGTACGATGCCGCGCGACTCGTGCTGCAGGAAGCACTGCGTCTTGCCGAACTGCATCATCTGAACCAACGACTCTTCCAGATCGAGCAGGCGATCCAGGACCTGGACAAAGCGGAACGCACGAGGAGCCAGGCGCCCACGCCTGTACTGAACAGCGTGGACGCACCGATTGAGATCCGCGAAGCTCTTCGGTCACTTCGTCGTCAGGTCGAGACGCAGGGCGCGTAGGCCACCCCCGACGGAAACGGCACGTCGTCAGCGCGCTCAGAGCTTCGATTGCGCCGTGTCGTCTCCCGACGGCTTCGGCCCCATCGGGTTGGTGCAAGCGAGC
>JANNKK010000126.1:0-1717 GCA_031396245.1 Gemmatimonadaceae bacterium | reverse complement strand
ACCTCAGCGTAGGCCCGACTTCGGCAAGCGCGGCACTGATCGCTTCCACGCTTGTCGCTCTGGGAGTGAGCGCGAGCGATCCCGCAGCGTATGCGACGGCGGCCGCCGCGCTCGTGCTGGTGGTAGGCGCGATCTTCCTCGTGGCCGGCTTCGCCAAGCTGGGCTTCATCACACAATTCCTGTCCAAGCCCGTCATGGACGGGTTCGTGACAGCGCTGGGACTGTTCGTCGGCATCGGGCAATTGAACAAGGTGTTCGGCGTGAGCAAGGGCGCTGGCAACACCGTCGAGAAGCTCTGGCACGTCATCACGCAGATCCCCAGCGCAAATTGGGTGACCACGGCCGTTGGCGTCTCCGCGTTGGCGCTGCTCTTCGTGCTGCCGAAGGTCAGCAAGAAACTCCCCTCCGGCCTCATGGTCCTGTTCGGGTACATCGCGGTGAGCCGGTTCGCCGACCTCAGCGGTCGCTTCGGCGTGTCGACAGTGGGCGAGCTTCGGCAAGGGCTCCCGGCATTCGCGATTCCGCAGGTTCCGTTGACGACCGTGGTGGCCATGCTCCTACCTGCGCTCGGCCTCGTCCTAGTCTCCTTCAGTGAGGCGCTCGGCGCGGCTCAGGAGTTCGGGCAGAAGCACGGCTACGAGGTGGACGCGGACCAGGAGTTGCGGGCTCACGGCGTGGCGAACGCCGCCTCGGCCCTCTTCGGAGGGATGGTCGCCGCTGGCGGGATGGGAGCCTCCGCCGTCAACGAGGGAGCCGGTGCGCGCAGTCAGGTCGCGAACCTCACGGCGTGGGTGGCGGTCGTGCTGACCGTCCTGTTCCTGACTCCACTTTTCGCGTCTCTTCCGGAAGCGGTCCTGGCCGCGCTCATCATCCACGCGGTGTGGCATTTGATCACCGCCCGCAAGCTTGCGAAGATCTGGGTCGTCTCGCGTCCCGAGTGGGTGCTCGCCGCGCTGACCTTCCTCGGCGTCACCCTCTTCGACGTCCTGCCTGGCATGGTCATCGGGATGCTCGCGTCGGTCCTGCTCATGCTCTACAAGACCAGCAAGCCGCACGTGGCCTCGCTTGGCCGGGTTCCGGGCGTACCTGGTGCGTACTCGGATCTCGAGCGCCATTCGGATAGTCAGGCGGTCCCTGGAATCGCCATCATCAGGCTGGACTCATCGATGTACTACGCCAACGCGCGGACCGCTCGCGACCGCGTGAAGGAGATCGTGGCGGCGATGGACCCGCCGGCGCGTGCCGTTGTCCTCGATGCTGCCGGCCAGGACGAACTCGATGTAACAAGTGCCGCCGTGCTCGGAGAGCTCTTCACCGAGTGGAAGAAGGCCGGCCTTGTGATCTTTATCGCCGAAGCGCACTCGCCGGTGATCGAGTTCGCCCGTCGCACGGGACTTCTCGACGCCCTTGGCGAGGACCACTTCATCCGCACGCTCGATGCCGCCGTCACCGCAGCCGAGGTCGCCCTCGGCCGTCAATGAGCCATGAGGTCTCTGAGGGAGTGACACCGTGAGTGAGCGCATGAGCACGACGAAGGATCACAAGCGGCTTCCCGCGACGCAGGGAGGTCTCCGCAGTCCTCGTGTCGCAGGCGTGGCGGGTATCGTCTTCGCCGCGCTCTTCACCGCGTCACTCCTGTTTATCAGACCGCCGGTGAGCCAGTCGTCCACATCACTGGCCAGCTGGTACGCGGGCAGCGCTCGGTCGACCCTCATGA
>JANNKK010000122.1:0-1927 GCA_031396245.1 Gemmatimonadaceae bacterium | reverse complement strand
ATGCTGGCGGTGGCGATCGCGCTGGTGCCCTACCTGGGCCGGACCTTCCTGCCCGAGTTCAACGAGGGCGCGCTCACCGTCGGGGTGGTCACCTTGCCGGGGTCCGAGTGGCAGGTGTTCAGTGTGGCCCGGCTCACCGTGCGCTATTGTATCCCGCTGCTCTGGCTCTGGTGGGGGATCAACATCGCCTACGTCGAGGATCGGTCGAGCTTCTCGGTGCTGGGGGTGCCGGTGTACGGGATGCTCGCGCTCGCCGCAGCGGTCACGGCGCTCGTGAGTCGGGCGATGCGCGAGACGCGACCGATCCTCCGTCAGGATTGGAGCTGGATCCTCGGCGGCATCGCGGTCTTCTTCGCAACGAACGCGACGGTGACGATCGTCCAGTCGCTCGCCCAGCAGGCGCAGGACTGGGTGATGGTGGTCCGCGTGATCGTGCTCAAGAGCGGGATCGACATTCTGGCGATGCTCTGCATCGCGGGAGGCTTCGCCTGGCTGGCTCCACGACGGTCCTCTGGGGACTCTTCCTGGCTGGTTCCCTAACCATAACGATCGTCGTCGTCGCCTTCGTGGCGGCGCTCTCGATCGCGCAGCGACAGCGTCTGCGGCTCAGTCGCCGACAGAGCATCCTCGTCGCGCGCGCGCACGAGGAGGAGCGGGCGTGGGTCGCCAGCGAACTGCACGACGACATCCTCCAGCGGATCGCCGTCGCGCGGCAGGAGATCGAGATGATCTGGTCCCCCACCGAGCGCCACTCCAGCGACGCGCTCGAGTCCCGTCTTCGCGGGATCAACGCCGAACTCGTCGACCTCGCCGTCGCGGTGCGCGGGATCGCGGCGCGCATCCACCCCACGGTCGTCGATCAGGTCGGCCTGCCGACGGCTCTCCGCGGACTCGTTGACGAACTCGGGCGGGACGGGACGGTCGACGTCACCCTCACCTGCGACGAGAGCACCCCGGGCTTGGGACCCGAGGTCGCGCGCGCGGCCTATCGCATCGTCCAGGAGGCCCTGCGCAATGCCGTCCGGCATTCTGAGGGGACGTCAGTCCGGGTGAAAGTGCAACGCGAATCGGACTGGCTCGCGGTGCGCGTCGAGGACAACGGCCGTGGCTTCGACGCGGCTGCGGTGATGTCGCGCAGTCTCGGTCTTGCCGGCCTCCAGGAACGCGCCACCGGCGTCGGCGGCAAGACCACGATCGAATCCAGCCCCACACGCGGGACCAGCATCGAAGCGCTGCTCCCCTGGCCCGACCCAGTCTCGTGACCCGATTCCGCATCGCCATCGCCGACGACCACCACCTCGTCGTCGAGGGACTCCGCGCCGCGCTCTCCAAGACGCACGAGATCGTCGCCGTGGCGTACGAAGGCGCCGAGGTGATCGCGGTCGTGTCGCGCCACGCGCCGGACGTGCTCCTCCTCGACCTCTCGTTGCCCGACCGGAATGGTCTCGAGCTCATCCCGCAGATCCTGCAACGATCGCCGTCCACGCGGATAGTCATCGTGACGATGCATCTCGACCGCGTCCTCGCTGAGAGTGCCTTTCGCGCGGGGGCGAAGGGATTCGTGCCGAAGGACTCCGGGATGGACGAGGTCGAGGCGGCGATCACGACGGTGATGGCCGGCCAGCGCTACCTCTCGCCGCGCGTACCGCCGGTCACGAATCGGATGTCGCTCGACGCGAAGCATCCGGCGTTGGGCCGACTCACGCCGCGCCAACACAATATCCTCGAGCTGATCGGCGATGGGATGACCTCAGCCGAGATCGGCCGCCGGCTCGGCCTGGCCGAACGCACGATCGCCTTCCACCGCACCAACATCCGCAACCGGCTGGGTGTGGACAGCGAGCACGGACTGATGCGATTCGCGCTGATGCTCAGGCTTGGAGAACCGGACGCGGTGTAGCGAGCTCCGCTGCGGCGGGTCGGCTCG
>JANNKK010000313.1:0-2308 GCA_031396245.1 Gemmatimonadaceae bacterium | reverse complement strand
TCGCCCCTTGCGCGGGGTTCGCTGCAGTGCGCGGCATCGCCCGAGTGACGTTGGCCGCAGAGCCGGTGTCGCCGCTGCGTCGAGCGGGAGCACCTGCTGCGCTGCGCCGAGCGCGATCGCTTCCTTCGGCATCCCGAACACCACGCTGGTCGCCTCGTCCTGCGCGATCGTGTCAGCGCCAGCGCGGTGCAGTGCGAGCATGCCTTCGGCGCCGTCGGCACCCATCCCGGTGAGTAGCGCAGCGATCGCGCGCGCGCCAAGTACGCGCGCCGCCGAGTGGAAGAGGGCGTCGACGCTCGGCCGATGCCCACTCACCAATGGCCCGTCGTGGATCGAGATCTTCGTCGATGAGCCGACGCGTAGGAGTTCGAGCTGACGTCCCCCCGGTGCGACGAGAGCGACGCCCGGTTCGAGGACGTCCCCGATCGCTGCCTCGCGCACCTGCAACGCGGAGACCTCGTTGAGCCGGCGCGCGAACGCCCCGGTGTATTCCGCCGGCATGTGCTGGACGATCACGACGGGTGGTGCGGTCGGAGGCAGTCCGGCGAGGACATCGCGGAGTGCCTCGGTGCCGCCGGTCGAGGCCCCAAGCAGGATCACGCGGCCCTGCCACGGGATCGAGTTCGGCGCGGGTGCAATGACCGGCCGCTTCTGGGGCGAGGCGGGGCGGGTGCCGTTGCGTGATGGGGATCCTGCCAGGCGCCGCGTGCGTGCGACCGCAGCCGCGCGAACGACTTCGCCCAAGTGGGCGCCGGTGCCCTCGAGCAGTGCGCGGATGCCGAGCGCGGGCTTGGGGATCACGTCCAGCGCGCCGAGTTCGAGTGCCCGGATCGCTGCCGCGGCACCGGGCCGCGCGATATCAGAGCAGACGACCACTGGCAAGGGATCAGTGCGCATCAGATGCTCGAGGAAGTCGAGTCCTCCCATCCCCGGCATCTGGAGGTCGAGGAGGAGGACGTCGGGGCGCTGCTGGGCGATCCGCTGTGTCGCCACCGACGCATTCGCGGTCGTGGTGACCTCGAACCCCTCGCTGCGGAGCACCGAGGAGAGGACCTCGCGCGCCACCGCGGAGTCGTCGACGACGAGGACGCGGAGCGTCCGCGGCGCGGACGCTCCACGCTGAGTCGGCTGGTCCGTCACCCGACGCGCGAGTAAACGGTCGGGAGCACGGCGCGCAGGCGGGTACGATGCGCGTGCAGGCTCTCGGCGTGGCCGACGAAGAGCAGGCCGGTGGGCGAGAGTCGGTCGGTCAACCGGTCGATCACCGCCGCCCGCCCCTCAGGGGAGAAGTAGATCAAGACGTTCCGGCAGAAGATCAGGTCGAAGGTGCCGGGAATCGCGTACTGCGCCTCGTTCAGGTTCAGCCGTGAGAAGTGGACCGCCTCACGGACCTCGACGGAGGCACGCATCCGACCCTGACGCTCTCCGACGCCGCGCAGCATGTAACGCTTGAGGTAGGTCTCGGGGATCTCGTGCGCCTTCTCGACCGGCCATTCGGCACGCTTGGCGACGTCGAGGGCGAAGGTGGAGATGTCGGTGGCCTCGATCTCGACCTGCCATCCGTCGGACGAGGGAAAGTGCGTCAGCAACTGCATGGCGAGCGAGTACGGCTCTTGCCCAGTGGAGCAGGCGGCGCTCCAGGCGCGGATCCGACGCGGGCGTTGGCCCGTCGCCGCCTCCTCGAGCCAGCGCGGGAAGATGCGCGATTCGAGGAAGTCCCAGTGCGGCCGCTCGCGGAAGAAGTGCGTCTCGTTGGTGGCGATCAGGTCGAGCAGCGTCACCATCTCGTCGCCGGAGCGGTCGGCCTGCACCAGCGCGACGTACTCCCCGAGCGTGTCGATCCCGAGTTCCCGCAGCCGCCCGTTCAGGCGGCGCGAGACCAGAGCCCGTTTCGAGTCATTGAGCGAGATCCCCGCCGCAGCCTGGACCATCTCGGTGAAGCGCTGGTACTCCGCTTCACTCGGATCGCGCAGGCGCCACGACGCTGGCGTGGTGGGGGCGAGGGCGGGACGTGAGGTGGTGGCCATCGGTCAGACTCGCGCCGGACGGCGGAGTGAGGGCGGCAGCGACGGGCGCAGCCGCTCGTAACGCGGCGAATCGGGCCGATCCCACGACGCCACCGGTGCCTCGGGGATCTGCGCTCCCGCGGCTTCGTGGGCCGAGACGGTGAAGAAGCCGACGAGCTGCTTGAGGGACTCGGCCTGGGCGGTCATCTCCTCGGCCGTCGAGGCGAGTTCCTCGGCCGCCGAGGCGGTCCGCTGGGTCACCTGGTCCACCTGCGCCATCGCCTGGTTGATCTGCGTCACGC
>JANNKK010000308.1:0-1609 GCA_031396245.1 Gemmatimonadaceae bacterium | reverse complement strand
CGAAGTCGCGGTCGAACTGGCGGCGGCAAGAGTCGAGTGCGCCCGGCGTGTTGCGCGCCATGATGTCCGTGCGAATGGTAGGTGGCGTGCATTCGCGCAGATCGGGATCGATGACCGGCTCGCGCCCGATCACCCTGGCTGCGATCGCTCCGCTCTCCCGGGCGCGCGTCAGCGGGCTCGCGTAGACGAGATCCACTTTCGTTAAGAGCGCCGCGAAGCGCACCCCGGCGAGTCGCGCCTGATCGCGGCCCAGACTCGTGAGGCCGCGTCCGACTTCATCGTCGCGCGGATCGTGTTCGTCGTACTGGCCATGGCGCATCAAGTAGATCGTGCGCGTGCCGGGGTCCGCGGCCGCCGCGGACGCGAGCCACGAACCCGCGAGCGCGAACGACATCGCGATGGCCAGAACCGCAAGCGGGGTGGAAGCTCGGGCGGCGGTGGTGTTCATGCGGTCTCCTTCGGGCTTCGAGTCGTATGCAGAACGAGGCGGGAGGGCTGCTCCCGCCTCGCACGCGTGGCAACCGTGTGCCTAGTGGATCTCGAACTCCTTCGTGCCCACGGACGCACCGTCGAGCGTCACTTCTACCCGGTACTTCCCAGCGGGGAATCCATCCGGCTTCGAAATGTGGAACTCGGTGTTCGCGGGCCCGGTGGGCGCGACCGGCTCGGTCATCTCGTTCACGAGCTGTCCGTCGGCGCCGTAGGTCCACTTCGCTCCCATCGTCGCGCCGGGAGAAGTGCCGTCGGTCGCGACCGAGACGTAGATCACGTCGGCGGGTTTGAACGTGGTCGCCGGCGCCGAGATTCGCTTCTGCTCGTCGATGCTGGTTCCGAGTTCCATCCCGACGACCTTGAACGCCACCATCGCTGGAGGTGTCGCATCGGCCGGCTGCTCGGCGGGTTTCGATTTCGCACATCCGACCGCCGCGATCAGGGCGAGGCCCAGAACCGTCCATCGCGCGCTGCTCTTCATGAGGCGCATAAAGAATTCTCCTCCGTGACGAAACTCATGCGTCGGGGATCTTGAACGTCTGGCCGGGATGAATGAGGTCAGGATTCTTGATGAGGTCCTGGTTGGCGTCGAAGATCAGCCGCCACTTCTGCGAGTCGCCGTACAGCTTCTTCGCGATCTTCGACAGACTATCGCCCGCCACAACCGTGTACGTCCGTTCCGCATTTGCAGGCTTTGGCGCCGTGGACGAACTGCCGCCCACCACGTTCGAGAAGTCCGGCTTTTTGGGATCGGGCTGAGTCATCGTGGGGCCTCCTCGAGGAATGCCACGCCCCGCCACGGGGCGCGGTGACTTGCGATCGGTCTGGGATCCACTCGCGGCGCAACCCTACCACGCCGGGGGACAGGAGGCGCAGCCCGCGCTCGGCAATCTCGCGGGTCCCCCGGAGAACGCGGAACGCGGACCGGAGCCCGGACTCCGCCCTCCGGTAGCCACTCCGCGATGCTTACGCCTTGCGGAACTTGATGGAACAGCCCAGCGACTTGGTCTCGGCCGTCGGTACCGCCTTGCCCGCCGCGACCGCATCCACCGCCTGGCGCAGGTACGGCATCTTGACCGCGCCCGCGTTGCGAGCGTTGTCGTCGATCGTTCCGTGG
>JANNKK010000119.1:0-3435 GCA_031396245.1 Gemmatimonadaceae bacterium | reverse complement strand
CCACCGCCTCGTCGCCGAAGAGCAGGACATCGATCGAGTCCTTCGGATATTTGGTCAGGATCAACTCCGTGAGCGCGAGCGCGACCTTCTTCGCCGGCGTGAAGCGGTCCTCGCCATAGAGGATCATCGAGTGCGAGCAGTCGAGCATCAGCACCGTGGCGCAACTCGACCGGTACTCGCTCTGCCGGACCATCAGGTCGGAGTAGTCGAGGTCCATCGGGACCTCGATCGAGCCGGTACGGAGCATCGAGTTCCGTAGCGTCTCGTTGACGTCGAGGTTCATCGTGTCGCCGAACTCGTAGGGTTTGGAGCCGGCGTCGGCCTCGATGCCGGTCGCGAGGAACGGCGTGTCGTGCGATCCGAAGTTCGACTTGCCGATCCCTCCGAGGATCCCCCGTAGTGCCTTATAGCCGAGGAAGTCGATGCCCTTCGACGTGAGGTCGAACTGCACGTCCTGCGCGGCGGCCTTGGCGAGACCGCCGGGGCCGAACATCGGCTGGTGGCCGGCCGGGGTTTGTGGCGGCGTGTTGGCCTTGAGGAATCCCTCGGCGATCATCCGCTGGACGATCTCGTCGAGGAGCTTCGAGAGCTTCTGCTCCGAGATCTCATCGCCGTCGCCGCGGAGGGCCTCGAGCATCTCGGGTGTGAACTGTCCGCTCTTGATGAGGGCGTCGAGGATCGCGGCCTTGAGCGCGTCGAAGGAGCGGTCACCTGAACCGTCCTGGTCAAGCTCCTCGATTCCCCACGGATTCGATGGGCCGCCGCCGGCGAACCCCGACTGCAGGAGGAAGTCCGCGAGGTTGTCGAGCAACGCCTGCAGGTCCACCGCGTCGGCGGACTCGGGGCTGAACTTGGAGTAGGTATGGAAACGCATCGTGGACCCGATGGAATCAATGCACCGAGCGGCACCCTGTCACGGGGGTGCCCCGCTGACGAAGTTTCTTCACCCCCGATGGGCATCGTCGCCGAGCCGCGCTCCCTGAATCCGTTCCGGACCCTCGCCAAGTACCGGAACTTCCGGCTCTTCTGGTTCGGCCAGACCTTCTCGCTGATCGGTTCGTGGATGCAGACCATCGCGGTGGGGTGGACCGCGCTCATCCTCTCCAACGACGCGCTGATCGTCGGACTCGTCTCCGCGGCGGGGACCTTCCCGATCCTCGTGCTCTCCCTGCCCGGCGGCGTCGTCGCCGACCGCAACCAGAAGCTGCGCGTCGTGTTCATCGCGCAGATCCTGATGCTCGCCGAGGCCGCGGCGCTCTGGGGCCTCTCGCTGACGGGCCACCTCACGATCCACTGGCTACTCACCCTCTCGCTCTTCGGCGGCACCCTCGCCGCGTTCGAGATCCCGGCGAGGCAGTCGCTGATGGTCGAGCTCGTCGGCAAGGAGGACCTGCCACAGGCGATCGGCCTCAACTCGATGGGGTTCAATCTCGCGCGCGTGCTGGGACCCAGTATCGCGGCCATCGTGATCGCACGGCTCGGGGTGAGTTGGACCTTCGGCCTGAACGCGCTGAGCTATCTCGCGGTGGTGGTCGGGCTCCTGATGATCCGTCTCCCCGAGCGCCGCGCCGTCCTGCGCAGCTCCGCCGGCTCGGTGACGGGCGCGTTCGAGGCGATCAAGCACGTTCGCGACTCGCCCCAGCTGCCGATCCTGCTCGCGATCGCGACGGTCTTCTCGGTGCTTGGCGTGCCGGTGATCACGCTGTTGCCGGTGATCGCGCGCGACCTCCTCGGACTCGGCGCCGACGGCTATGGGGCGCTGATGGCGACCCTCGGACTCGGCGCTGTCGTCGGGGCACTCGGCATCGCGGCGACGGGCGGGGGATTGGACCGCGGCAAGGTTCTGCGCGTCGCGTCCTTCGCCTTCGCTGGGCTTCTCCTCATCTTCTCGTTCGTCCGCACGCCGATCCTCGCCGGATTGCTCCTCGTCGGCATCGGCGGCGCGATGATCGTGAACAACGCGTTGATCAACGCGAAACTGCAGGAACTCGTGCCCGACGAACTCCGCGGGCGCGTCCTCTCGATCTACGTGATGGTGTACGTGGGGGGCGCGCCGATCGGGAGCGTGATGGCCGGATGGGTCGCGCGGGCGTTCGGCGTGCAGTACGCGCTCGGGGCGGGCGCCGCGGTGATGCTACTCTTCGCGCTCTGGGCGTTCCGGCGGCATCCCCTGCTTACGGCGCGCTGAACGGCCGTATTGGCCCCCCTCGGAGCGCGAGATCTTCCGGCGCGCGACGAGCGCCTCGAGCACGAGTTCACAGGCCACGACCGAATCGGCGTCGTCGCCATTCGCGAGTCCGGCGGCCGTCACCTGTTCGATCAATCCGGGGACCGACGCGAAACCCTTCCGCGCGACAGCGGTGCTCGCCTCGTCGCTCACCTGCAGCGCCTGCCCGGTGTCGAACCACATCACGACCTCGTCGAGGTCGAGAGCGTCGGTGCGTTCGCGGAGGGTGGCGTCGGCGGCGCGCCGGATCAGGTCGCGCGCGATCGGCGCGGCGCCGACGAGTTCGCCCTCGTACTCGAGTTCGATCTTCCCGGTGATCGCCGGCAGCGCCGCGTAGATGTCGGCGAGGCGCGGTGAGACCTGCTTCTCGGCAAGCCGCACGGCGCGCCGCTCGGCGTTCGAGATCACGTTCTCGAGCAGCGAGATCGAGAGCCGCTGCGAGACGCCCGAGCGCTGGTCGATCCGCTTCTCCCCCCGCGCCTCGAACGCCACCCGCTCAGCCACCTCGGCCACGATCTCGGGGAGCCGGAGCTTGGGGCCGTCGCGATCGGTCCACGCTTCCTGCGATGTGATCGCCATCGCGAGATCGACCGTCACCGGATAGTGCGTCTGGATCTCGCTGCCGATCCGGTCCTTGAGGGGCGTGATGATCTTCCCGCGCGCGGTGTAATCCTCCGGATTCGCGGTGAAGGCGAGCAGCACGTCGAGCGGGAGACGGATCGGATATCCCTTGATCTGGACGTCCCCTTCCTGCATCACGTTGAAGAGTCCGACCTGCACCTTGCCTGCGAGGTCGGGGAGCTCGTTCAACGCGAAGATCCCACGGTTCGCGCGCGGGAGCATGCCGTAGTGGATCGAGAGTTCGTCGGAGAGGAGATGCCCCCCGCGCGCCGCCTTGATCGGGTCCAAGTCACCGATCAGGTCGGCGACCGTGACATCCGGCGTCGCGAGCTTCTCGACGTAGCGCTGGTCGGGCGTGAGCCACGCGATCGGCGTATCGTCCCCCATCTCCCTGAGCCGGTCACGACCGTACTTGGAGATCGGCGCGAACGGATCGTCGTTCACCTCGCTCCCGGCGATCACCGGCATCGCCGCATCGAGCAGCGTGGTGAGGGCGCGAAGGATCCGCGACTTCGCCGCCGCCAAAGAGATGCTGATCGACGGCCCGCCGGGAATCACCGTCAATGACGTCAAGAACAAGTCGCTGC
>JANNKK010000288.1:0-17988 GCA_031396245.1 Gemmatimonadaceae bacterium | reverse complement strand
TAAATTTCTGCGTTTTGCCGCGTGCGCTTGCACCGTTTTGCTGGTTGCGGCGGCGCTCGTTCCGCAAGCGTTGCTGCCGCGTCCGTCGGCGGACACCACGGGGCATGTGCTCGCCTTCGCTATCGTGGCGGTGCGCCAGTTCGTGCGAACTCAGCGCCGTCCCACACCGCGCGCAGTACGGCACGCTCTTGTGCCCCAGATACAGCAGCCCCTTCTCGTGGAGCGTCTTGAGCGCCCACCAGACGCTCTCCACGTAGTCGTTCGTGTACGTGATGTAGGGATCGGAGTAGTCGAGCCAGTACCCCATCCGCGCGCTCACCTCCTCCCACTCCCCCTTGTACTTCCACACGCTCTCGCGGCAGAGCCGGTTGAACTCGGCGACGCCGATCCGCTCGATGTCGGGCTTGCCCGAGATGCCGAGTGACTTCTCGACCTCGATCTCCACCGGGAGCCCGTGCGTGTCCCACCCCGCCTTCCGCGGGACGTGGAATCCCTTCATCGCCCGATGCCGGCAGAAGAGATCCTTGATCGTCCGCGAGAAGACGTGATGGATCCCCGGCTTCCCATTCGCCGTCGGCGGTCCCTCGTAGAACACCCACGATGGCGAGTCGGCGCGCTGCGCCTGCGACGCCGCGAACACGCCGTCGCGCGTCCAGCGTTCCATCACCTCGCGCTCGAGCGCATCGCCCGAGAGCTCACTCGGGAGGAGGCGAAAGCGCACCGGGGGCGTCGCCACGCTCACGTCCGCTCCAGCACGCCGCGCACCAGTGTCGTGAGGTGCGGCTCCGCGCTCGCGGCCACGGCGAGGATCCGTTCCAGCGACGCCGGTTCGAGGGAGTCGGGCAGGCACTGGTCGGTGATGATCGAGAGCCCGAGGACGCGCATTCCGCCCTGCACCGCCACGATCACTTCCGGCACCGTCGACATCCCGACGACGTCGGCGCCGAGCGCGCGCAACATCCGGTACTCGGCGCGCGTCTCGAGGTTCGGGCCGGCGACTGCGACGTACACGCCCTCGCGCAGCGTGATGCCGCGCTCGCGGGCGACCGTGCGCGCCGACTCCCGCAGTGCGGCGTCATAGGGCGCGCTCATGTCGGGGAAGCGAGGGCCGAGCGCGGCATCGTGCGGACCGACGAGCGGATTCTCGCCGAGCAAGTTGATGTGGTCGGCGATCAGCATCAGCTCCCCGGGCGCCCAGAGCGGATGCATCCCGCCGCAGGCGTTCGAGACGATCAGGGTGCGGGCGCCGAGGGCCTGCAGCACACGCACCGGAAAGGTCACCTGCTGGAGCGAGTAGCCCTCGTAGCGGTGGAATCGCCCCTGCATCGCCGCTACGCGCTTCCCGCCGAGCGTACCGAGCAGGAGCCGGCCGGTGTGCGATTCGACGGTCGAGAGCGGGAAGCCCGTGATCTCGGAGTACGGGATCGCTGCGTCGACCTGCATCGCGCCGGCGAGTCCGCCGAGCCCCGTCCCGAGGATGATCGCGACCTCGGGAACGAGCGCGCTCCGCGCCCGCACCGACTGCACCGCGCGCGCGATCGCTGGCGGCGTGTGCAGGTCGGTCCCCGGGGCGAGCACCGCGTTCATCGCGCGTGGCTCACTTCGGCGGACGCACGTCGTCGACGATCGCGCGCTGCTGTTCGGCCGCCGCGACCTCGGCGAGGTGGCGCTCGGCGAGCATCTTGATCTGCGCGAGGTAGGCGCGCCGCGCCCGCTCGAGGCGCTCGATCTCGTCGCGAAGCGCCAGCGCCTCCGAGCGCGCCGACTCGACGATCCATTGCGCCTCGGCCGCCGCCTCTTTCACGAGGAGCTCCTTCTCGCGGGCCGCCTGGTCCTTCATGTCGGCGCGGAGCTCCTGCGCCGAGATCAGGGCCTCGTTCAGCGCCCGGTCCCGCTCGCGGAAGGCGCGTAGCTGCTCGTGGAAGGCGCGCGCCTTCTCGTCAAGATCCTGGTTGGCCCGCGCGAGCCGTTCGAGCTCGTCGGCCACCTGCGCACGGAACTGGTCGACGCGCGCTCGGTCGTAGCCGCGCAGCGTCGTCCCGAACTCGTAGCGCCGTACGTCGACGGCAGTCAGGTGAAAAGCGTCTTCCGATTCCATTCGCGTCAGCTCCTCGCGCCGAAGAGGACCGTCCCCAAGCGCACCAGTGTCGCTCCCTCTTCCAACGCTATCTCGAAGTCCCCCGACATCCCCATTGAGAGCTCCTCCGCCGGATGGCCGGCGCGCTTGAACACCGCTCGCGCGTCGCGCGCACCAGCGAATACCCGCCGGAGCTCTGCTTCAGCCGCCTCGAGCGGCGCCATCGTCATCACGCCACACACCACCACTCCGCGACAGGACCGGAGCCGCTCGGCGAGCGGCGCGACGTCCCGTGGCGCGTAACCGCCCTTCGTCCCTTCGCCCGCCACGTTCAACTGCACGAGCGCCCGCACCGGGGATCCCGTTCGCACACCCACCGCATCGGCAGCATCCACCAACCCATCGCGGTCCAGCGAATGCACCAAGGAGAAGTTCGGCAGCACCTTCGCCTTGTTCGTCTGCACATGCCCGATCAGGTGCCAGCGGATGCCACCGCGCGTCGCCTCCGAGTCCTGCAACGCCTCCTGCTTCGAGAGCGCCTCCTGCACCCGGTTCTCACCCACGTCCTCGATGCCTGCCTTCCACGCCGCCTCGACCGCATCCGGCCCGTGCGTCTTGGTCACCGCAACGAGTCGGACCCGCTGTCCGTGCCCGCCACGACGCACCGCTGCCTCGATCCGCGAACGCACCGCGGCCACCCGGTCCGGGAGGTCCGAAAACGCCATAACCGTTTGAAATTACGGGACGTTGCGGCGAGGCGAAAGTGACGCCTTGCGGTCCCTCAGGGCTTCTCGGAGTGCGTCGCGTGTGATGCGATGCCCTGTTTGCCGAATGGCACCGATGGGCGATCGAGCACCGCCGGCGCGCTCCCCTGCACGATCCGGTACGTCCGCTTCAGCTCGAGGCCATCGTACGTCGTGACCGACCGGGCCGCATCGGGCCAGCTGACCTCGACGCGGACGATCCGCTGCGCGCCGCCGACGCCCACCACCATCGAGAGCGAACCGGCGCCGAACGCGCCCCCGGTGCCGACGGTGCGATGGATCGTGCGCTCCTTCCCCCCCTCATCGACCACTACCCGCACGCGCGCCCCGATCGCCGAACGATTCGCCGTAGTCCCCTCGAGTTCGAGTCGGACCCAGCCGCGCTCGGGCCAACCTGGGTTCTCGAAGAGGACGTTCCAGAAGCGGTCGCCCTGATAGGCGCCCCCCATCACCATGTACACGTCGTTGTCGCCGTCACGGTCGAGGTCGACGAAGGCGGTGCCGTGCCCCTTCTGGATATGGCCGAATCCCCCTTCGAGGGTCACCTCCTCGAATCGCTTTCCGGCGACGCTGCGGAACATCCGGTTCGGGATGATCGACCGCAGGTCGGGATTCCCCGTGCCGAGGTAGAAGTCGAGCCAGCCGTCATTGTCGACGTCACCGAAGTTCGATCCCATCGCGAAGATCACCTTGTCCTCGAGACCCGCGGCGCGCGTGACGTCGGAGAAGGTGCCATCGCGATTGTTGCGATAGAGCCGTGACGACTCCACCCCGTTCGGCGAGTTGGTCGCCCCGCGAGGGTCCACGTACTCCCGCGCGACCGCGTCGTGCAGCGAGCCGCTCTTCTGCACGTCGTAGCTCAAGGCGAGCAGGTCGTCCCACCCGTCCCCGTCCACGTCGAAGAACCAACTCCCGAAGGACGCGATAGGTCGCTCGACGGCTGACGCCCCGGCACGTTCCTCGAATCGCCAGTCGGCGACGCTCGTGCCCCCTCGGTTCAGATAGAGGCGGTTCGGCCCGAAGAGCACCGAAGCGTAGAGGTCGGGAAGTCCGTCATTGTTCACATCCCCCCACGCGACCGATTTCACGAAGGCGTCGAGGGTGATCCCCACCTCGCGCGCGACCTCGCGGAATGTGCCGTTGCCGTTGTTCAGGAAGAGCTCGGAGCGATGCGACCCACCGCCGGCCCCTGCTCCCGACTCGTGGCCGACGAAGAGGTCGAGCCTGCCATCGAGGTTGAAGTCGGCCCACTGCGCCGTCGGCGTCGGGTGGATCGAGTAGAGCCCCGCCGCGAACGTGACATCCTCGAAGGTCCCGTCGCCGCGATTGCGGATCAGCGAGTTCGGCTGCGTGCCGCCGTCGCCGAGCCAGGCGCCCCGCATCACGAAGAGATCCTCGAACCCGTCGTTGTCGTAGTCGGCGTGCGTGACGTTGAGTCCGCCGGTGAGCCCCGCGAGCCCCGCGGCCTCGGTGCGGTCCTCGTAGCCTCCATTCCCGTCAGCCATCAGCAGGGTCGGCCGGTCGGCCAAGCCCCACGACGTCACGAAGAGGTCGAGGTGCCCGTCGCGATCGAAGTCCTCGACCGCGAGACCGCCCGAGAGCCCGTCGACGGCGACGCCCGCTTCGTACGCGATGTTGTGGAAGAGCGGGAACGTCGCACCCGGCTTGGGGGCGATCCCTCGGATGAGGTACTTCGCCGGGATGCTGTCCGGATAACCGCCCACCGCGAGGTACGCCATGTTGAGCAGCCAGCGCGACCCAAGATCATCCGGATGGTCGCGCAGCAGCGCCTCGAAGAGCGTGATCGCCTTGCGCGCTCCCTCCTGCTTCGTGTGCCGAGCCGCGCCGTCGAGCGGCAGGATGCAGACATTCGCCGCCGGATTCCCGAGGCAGTTCTCCTGCTCCCCCAGTCGCAGGTACGACATCGCGAGGAAGTCGAAGACGATCTTGGCCTGCGGATCGATCTTCTTGTCGGAGAGTCCCATCGAGCGGATGATCCCCTCGAACTCGCCGATCGCCTCGCGCGTCTGACCCGCCGAGAGCCGCTCCATCGCGAGGATGAAGTGGCCCTGCGGATCGAACTGCCCGCCCTGCGCGGAGAGCCGGCGCAGGATCGCCTCGGCGCGCGCCTGGTTGAGGAACGGGTCGCGCGTCGGGTCGAGGAGGGATCTCTGGTAGAGTGCGGCGAGCGTGTCGGCCATCCGCTGCGTTCCGGCAGGCAGCCGCGGCGCCGGCTCACCACAGCCGATCGCGGCGGCGGAGATCAGTGCGAAGGCAAACGCACATCGCGCGCCGGGTCCGATCATCGGAGTGCCGGTTCGATCCGCGCGCGGACCACCGCGGGGAGTCCGTCCTCGTCGCGCTGGAGGTACCAGACCGTCGTGCCATCGGCCTCCATCCATTGTGCGCGTCGCGGAAACCTCACGCGGCCGAGGAATCTGCCGTCCTTCTCGAAGACCTCGTACTCGGTCGGCTGGCGATACCGCTGCACCGGATAGGAGTTCGGTCGCTGCTCCTCGCGCTCGGCGACGGGGATCTCCTCGGAGGGAGTCGCCACGAGTACCCAGATGCGTCCGTCCCGCGCCAGATCGAGTCCCGCGACGGGGGCCTTCTCGGTGGGCAGCGGCGGGCCGTTCCAGGTCCAAGACGGCTGTGTTTGCAACATCTGGAAGAGGATCATCTCGCGATTCCACTCCCGCTCTCCGTCGGGGATCGGGATGACTGGCGCATCGCGCACGATGCGCAGCGCGAGCCCAGTGCGGCTCGACTCCACGCGATACCGGCTCGACGCGATGGAGACGAAGTGGCCGTCCGGGTGCCAGCCCCAGAGAGCGAGAGGCGAGTGCAACGGACTTGCCGAGGAGCGGCTGCGAAGCACGGTCCCGTCGCGGTATTCTGCGACGTACGTGATCGGTTCGATCGGGAGGTCGGGAGGAAGGATCGAGTCGCTCATCGCGCCACCGGCGCGCAGGGTGACGAGTCCGGTCCGGCCGACGACGTCGCCCGGGCGTTCATCGGCGACGGGGCGCCGCCAGCGAAGCGTACCGGTCCTGTCGGCGTGCAGCGCCATCCTCGTGGCGTAGTCGTGGGGGACCTTCCATTGCTCGATGAAGTCGCCGGCGGCGGAGAAGAAGCTCACCCGCCCGTTGCCTGTGTCCCAGACGGCGAGGCGTCCATCTGGCAGCACGACCATGCCGCCGTTGCCCTCGATCTCGCCGGGGCCGCCCCCTTTCCGGCCGATCCGCCTGACCAGCGCGCCGCTCGCGTCGAAGAGGAAGATCGCGTTGCCACTCTCATCGTGCACGTAGAGACGCCCGTCGCGCCCGACATCGAACTCGTACGTGTCGCCGAAGAGCGTCGTATCGTCGGCGCTGGGCGCGATGCGCATTTCCTCGACGAGATGGCGAAGGGCGGAGGGCGGCACACGCCCCACCGTCGTCGCGATCACGGTGTCGGCACGCGTGCTGTCGAAAACGGTCGCGAGGCCACCGGACGCCGCGGCATCGCCTCCACAGGCGACGGCACCCAGCGAAGCGACGAACGACAGGGCGAGCAGCGCGCCTCCAACGCGCGCTGACCTCACGCCGGCGACGGCTCCGGCCCGCCCATCGGCGGCAACACGCGCCGCGGCTCCGTCGCACTCACCGGCGCCTTCTCGGCCGCGGGGAGCGTGGGCGGCACGTCCGCCCGCGGCGGCAGCGTCTCTCCCTTCTCGAGCACCGCGATGTCCTCGCGCGTGAGCGTCTCGTGCTCGAGCAGCGCCGCCGCGATTGACTCCAGCAGCGGACGGTGCTTCGTGATCGTGTCCATCGCCCGGTTGTACGACTCGTTGATCACCCGCGAGACTTCGTCGTCCACCTGCTGCGCGGTGCGCTCCGAGACCTGGCGCCGGCTCATCAGCTCGCGGCCGAGGAAGACCTCCTGCTCGTTGTCGCCGACGAGGATCGGACCGATCGCGTCGGAGAGCCCCCACTGCGACACGTACCGCCGCGCGATGCCGGTCGCGTACTGGATGTCGCTCGACGCACCAGTCGTCACCTTGTCGCGCCCGAAGATCAGCTCCTCCGACACGCGCCCGCCGTACGCCATCGTGAGTTTGGCCTCGAGCTGCTGCCGCGTGATGCTGACGCGGTCGTCCTCAGGCATCGTCCAGGCGACGCCGAGGGTCCGCCCCCGCGGCACGATCGTCACCTTGTGCAAGGGATCGTTCCCCTTCACGCGGATCGCGCACACCGCGTGCCCCGCCTCGTGGAAGGCCGTGAGGCGGCGCTCGTCCTCCTTCATCACGAGGGACTTCCGCTCGGCGCCGAGCATCACGCGGTCCTTCGCGTTCTCGAAGTCCACCATATAGATCTTGTCGTGGTTGTTCCGCGCCGCCAGGAGCGCCGCCTCGTTGACCAGGTTCGCGAGATCGGCGCCCGCCATCCCCGGTGATCCGCGGGCGAGTCGATGGATGTCGACATCGGCAGCGAGGGGCTTGTTGCGCACGTGCACCTTCAGGATCCCCTCACGGCCGCGCAGGTCGGGGAGGTCCACGACGATCTGCCGATCGAAGCGACCCGGTCGCAGCAGCGCCGGGTCGAGCACATCGGGACGGTTGGTCGCGGCGATCAGGATCACGCCGTCATTCGATTCGAAGCCGTCCATCTCGACGAGGAGCTGGTTCAGCGTCTGCTCCCGCTCGTCGTGCCCCCCGCCGAGGCCGGCGCCACGATGCCGACCCACCGCGTCGATCTCGTCGATGAAGATGATGCACGGGGCGCTCGCCTTCCCCTGCTCGAAGAGGTCGCGTACCCGCGACGCACCGACGCCGACGAACATCTCGACGAAGTCGGAGCCCGACATCGAGAAGAAGGGACGCCCCGCCTCGCCGGCGACCGCGCGGGCCAGCAGCGTCTTGCCCGTTCCCGGCGGCCCGACGAGGAGCGCACCCTTGGGCAGGCGCCCGCCCAGCTTCGTGAACTTGAGGGGGTCCTTCAGGAACTCGATGATCTCCTGCAGTTCGACCTTCGCCTCATCGGCGCCGGCCACGTCGGCAAAGGTCACCTTCGGCGTGTCGCCCGAGAGGAGCTTCGCCTTCGACTTGCCGAAGGAGAAGGCCTTGTTGCCGCCGGCCTGCATCTGCCGGAAGAGGAAGATCCAGATCCCGATGATGATCAGCCACGGGAGGATGTTGATCAGCAGCGCGCCGACGCTCGGCCGCGGATCCTCGGCCTTGATCGCGACCTGCTTGTCGCGGAGGCGCTGGATCTCCCCCTCGCTGTTCGCGATCGCGAGCTTCGTCGTGAAGCGCTTGGCGTCGGTGCCGCGGATCAGCACCCGGTTCTTGAACTCGCCATTCACTTCCTTGCCGCCGACGATCGTGACGCGCGAGATGTTGTCGGCGGTCAGTTGCGCGTCGTAGAGCGAGTAGTCGATCTCGACCGCCTGGTCGCCCGTCCGGCCGGCGAGCTGGATCAGCACGACCGGCACGAGGATCGCGATCAGCCAGAACGAGATGGTCTTGGACATCTTCCCGAAGCCGTTGGGCTTCGGCGGGGTCGTGGACGACATGGTTGGTCCCTACTGGAGGCTGGCGACGTACGGGACGTGGCGGAAATCCTCCGCGTGGTCCAGTCCGTAGCCGACGAGGAATTCGTTCGGCGCATCGAATCCGACGAAGCGTGTCGGGTGATGCAGTTCGGTCGCGATGTGCTTGTGGAGCAGGGCGCAGATGCTGATCGAGCGGGGATCCCGCTCGGAGAGGAGCGTGACGAGGCGCTGTAGCGTGCGACCCGAATCGACGATGTCCTCGACGAGGAGGATGTGCTTCCCCGCGAGGTCGGTCTCTGGGTCGTACACCATCCGCACCTCGCCGGACGACACCGTGGCGTCGCCGTAGCTCGACGCGACCAGGAAATCGACGTGGAGCGGACGCGTGATCTGCCGCACGAGGTCAGCGAGGAAGACGAAACTGCCCTTCAGGAGACCGAGCACGAGCAGGTCCCCGTCGGGATAGGCGTCCGAGATCTCCCGGCCGAGTTCCTTCACGCGACGGGCGATGGTCGCCTCGTCAAAGGCGATCCGCTTGACGGCGCGCCCCTTGAGGCGGGCGTCGGCGACGACGGCGGTCATTCGTTCAATATATAGTCGCCCACCGGCTCCGTCGTTCCCCGGACGACGAAGGTGCTGAGCGTCCGTTCGATGCGCGCACCGCCGGCGAGCGGGATGGCACCCCCGGGCTTGGCCGATGGGGCCCACGCCGAGGCGCGCTCGATCCCCTGACGCTCCATCACCACTCCGGCGCGGGCGGCGATCTCTGGCCAGAGTACCGCCCACTCCTCCGGCCCGAGCGCGTCGAGCGAGGACGCCGGCAAGGTGACACTCACCGGGCCGGTGCGCCGGAGCCCGAGCGTGTCGACGAACCGCTCGACCCCGGCGCGCCACACCGCCGCGCGCTCGCCGAGGTCCCAGCACCAGTCACCGAAACCGGGCGAGACGCGCTCGAGCGCGGGCAGCAGTTCGTGGCGGACACGGTTCCGCTGGTAAGAGAGCGAGGCGTTCGTCGGATCCTCGACGATCGGGAGTCGGCGTGCCGCCGCATACCGCTCGAGTGTCGCGCGCGAGAGGGCGAGGAGCGGCCGCGCGCCGCCGCCGCGCATCCCGGCGAGTCCACGCGCGCCAGCGTCACGAAGCAGGCGCTGGACCACCGTCTCGCGTTGGTCGTCGCGCGTATGCGCGGTGACCACCGCCGCGTCGAGCTCGCGCGCCCACCCACCGAGGAAGGCGCGGCGCGCACCACGCCAATCCGCCTCGGTCCGCGGTAGGGCGGCCTCGGCGACGCCGGCGACGACCGCCAATCGCCGCCGCTGCGCCTCGCGCTCCACGAGGATGACGGCGCGCCGCGCCGCGGCGCCGGTCGCGTGGTCGAAGGTCGCGACCGCGGCCACCTCGCGCGGCCTGGCCTCGGCCATCGCGTCGAGGAGGACCATCGAATCGAGCCCGCCAGAGACGGCGAGGAGCCATCTCCCGTGGGGCATCGCCGCGATCGCCTCCCGCACCGCGGCCAGCGATTCCGTTCGGAGCGGCACGCTGATAAGATACGGCGCAGCGCCCTCGACGTCCCTTCCGAATCACCGGAGCACACGCGTGGAACACTCCCTCGGCGGCCCCTTCGGTACCCTCATCGCCGGACTCGGCATGGGCGCGTACTACGTGGGCCTCACGTGGATCAACATGCTGCTCGGGATCATGCTCACGCCCTTCTTCATCATCCCGCTCACTTGGTTGCAGGACGCGATGGCGAAACGACGGGCCGCGGTAAAGGGGTAGGCTCGGCGCGGGCGGATCTTCGCGGGAGGTGGCGCCGGGTGGCGCTGCCTCCCGTTCGTTTTTCTGGCGGCGCGACGGCAACTACAACAGCTTTCACCACAGAGGCACAGAGGGCCACAGAGGGCCACAGAGAACTACAACGGCACAACGGGGGGAACGACACCGTAGGGAACCCAGCCGCTGAGTACCCCCAGCATTCGCAGTGGCAGTTGCTGCGTCTCCCTTCGTGTCCTTCGTGTCTTCGTGGTGAGCAGTCGCCCTTCTCTGTGCCCTCTGTGTCCTCTGTGGTGAATGCCGTGGCAGTGGCAGTTGCAACCCTGAGACTGGAGCCAAGATGATCTTCTTCCTTATCGTTGTCGCGATCGTCGCCATCTGGATGGTGATGGCGTACAACTCGCTGATCGCCCTCCGCAACCAGACGGCGAACGCCCTCAAGCAGATCGACGTCCAGCTCAAGCGGCGGCACGACCTCATACCGAATCTCCTGAGCGCGGTGCAGGGCGCGATGGACTTCGAGAAGGACACCCTCGCCGCGGTGATCGCCGCGCGGAACGGCGCCATCACCGCCGCCGCCGGGCTCGACCCGCAGCACGTCGCCGCGAGCGCGATGGCCGAATCCAAGCTCTCCGGCGCCCTCACCAAGTTCATGGCCGTCGTCGAGGCGTACCCCGACCTCAAGGCGACCGGCAACGTGAAGCAGTTGCAGGAAGAGCTCACGTCGACCGAGAACAAGGTGGGCTTCGCGCGCCAGCTCTACAACGACACGGCGACGCACTACAACACGAAGCAGCAGCAGTTCCCGACGAACCTCGTCGCCGGCCTCGCGAACGCGACCACCGCTGAGCTCTGGGAGATCGAGGACGCCGCTGAGCGCGCGGTTCCCAAGGTCGAGTTCCGGCGCGGGTGAACCTCTTCGAGCAGCAGGCGGCGAACCAGCGAAAGTCGCGCTGGCTCGTCGCTCTCTTCGTCCTCTTCTTCGCCTGGCTCGGCTTCGGCGGCGATTACATCGCCTGGCAGTACACGATTGGAGCCCCGCGCGGTGCTTATCGCCACGTCTTCCCGTGGTTCGGCACCTTGCTGGCGATCATCGCGCTCTTCCTCGTGATGTACATCCGGCGGACCGGGGCGAAGAAGGTGCTCTGGTCCACCGGTGCTTGGGACCTCATCGAGCCCGCCACCGATGAGCAGCGCCGACTCGTGAACGTCACCGAGGAGATGGCGATCGCGGCGGGGATCCCGGTGCCCTCGATCCACATCATCGACGATCCCGACCCCAACGCCTTCGTCACCGGGACCGATCCGCTGAAGAGCCACCTCGCCGTGACCTCGGGGCTCATCGCCACGCTCGACCGGGACGAGCTTCAGGGAGTCGTCGCCCACGAGATGGGACATGTCAAGAATCTCGACATGCAGCTGATGACGATGGTGGCCGGACTCGCCGGCGCGATCGCCCTCATCGCCGACGGGACCGGTCGGGTGCTCTTCCGCGGGGGACGGATCGGCGGGCGGAGCAGTGGCGGCGGGGGAGGAGGGGGCCGCGGCGGGAAGGGCGGCAATCCGGTCCTCGTGCTCATCCTAGTCCTCTGGCTGGTGAGCTGGCTCCTCGCCCCGCTGATCACCCGGCTCCTCGCGATGGCCATCAGCCGGAAACGGGAGTACCTAGCCGACGCGATGGCCGCCCAGTTCACCCGGAATCCGATGGCCCTGGCGTCCGCGCTCGACAAGATCGAGAAGGCTGGGGCCCCGACGAAGGCGATCCGGGGCGGGGTGGCCCACCTCTGCATAGCTGACCCGCTCGGTTGGAAGGTCAGTTCGGCAGAGAGCGCTGTTGCGGGGTTCTTCGCTACGCACCCCCCGATGTCGCTCCGAGTCGCGCGGCTCAAGGCGATGGCGTTCCAGGCGCAGAAGGCCTCTCGTGACACTCCGGCGCCGTGAGAGTCCCCATTGCACGCGCCTCTGCGTTCGCGATGTTCACTGCGACGATGCCAGCCGATTTGTGATGCCAGAAGGCTCAATCGGACCATTGGCAGGCCGTATGCAACCATCCTCGCATACATTCTCTTGCGTATGCATTCCAGAATCCAGATTAACTAATCCTCGTAACTCCGCATTATTTAATGCGTTGAACTGATGCGTCTAATGACCACCTGAGACAGGGCGCTCGCGCTGGCCAGCAGACCCCTTCGTTGGAGAAGAATCGATGCCTCGCGTTGCGATCCTCGTCGGACCGGACTATGAAGAGCTCGAAGTCTGGTATCCCAAGTATCGGCTCGAGGCGGCGGGATTCGACGCTCCCTTGGTCGGTGTCGCGGGCTCGACCTTCACGGGGAAGTACGGCTACCCTGCCCCGGTCGACATCGCGACCGCCTCAATCGACCCCGCCACTTTGGCTGGTGTGGTCGCCCCAGGGGGATGGGCGCCAGACAAGCTTCGCCGCGACCCTGCAGTCCTCGCGCTCGTGCGCGCGGTGCACCAACAGGGCGGGATGGTGGCCACCATCTGCCACGGACCTTGGGTCCTGATCAGCGCCGGCATCGTCCGAGGGCGTCGGATGACTTCAACCGTCGGGATCCGCGACGACGTGGTGAACGCCGGAGCGGTCTGGGTGGACGAGGCGGTGGTCGAGGACGGCAACATCATCTCCAGCCGCGTTCCGAAGGATCTGCCAGCGTTCGGCGAGGCGATGATCCGGTTCCTTTCCGCCGCCCGTTAGCGCGCCAAGACCAGAGACTATTGCACAACGGCACTCCACGTCGCATGAATGTGACGTGGAGCGAGCACTCGCGAATCCCAACCTCTGGAAGAAGGCGGCGCATTCGGTCATCGCCTGCGTCCTACTCGAAGGCGCGCTTGCGGCCGGATCCGAGGACACCCTGCACGCCCAAGGGACGACCGTCGGGGTCGCGTCAACCGCAACGGCCGTCACGGTGCGATTCGACGTGGCCAGCCGGCTCACCGTGGCCGTCGAGGAGGCGCCGCGCGCGATCGGCGCCGAGGAGGGGTCGACACTCTTCGCCCTCCCCCTCCGCATCAGGGCCAACCAAGGGTGGCGCCTGTTGGTCTCCCAGCCGGCCTCTTTGAGGGAAGGAAGGCCCGAGCTCGAAGTCCAGGACGCGGACGGGGTCTGGAGGCTGATCTCAGCAGGAGAGGTGGTCGCCGTGACCGATGCGACGGGTCCGACCGACCTCTTCCGCCTCTCCGTCAAGATTCGCCGCCGCGGGCCAGCGACCCTCCTCGACCTCGCGAAACTGCGACTCGAGCTCGAGCCGGTCGAGCCGCCTCGCTAGGGAGCGGTGACCGTGAGTTGGAGGGGGAGCGAGTAGCTCCCCGGCGTGTCGAGGAGCCAAGCGTACTTCACTCTGACGTAGAGCGCGACCGAAGTCCCGGCGGTCGCGGCCGCACCCGACGTCAACGTCGCGGCGGTGGTCGTCATATCCACGAAGGGTCCGCCTGCGGCGAGGGACCACTGCAGGTCCGCCACGGGTTTGTTCGCCCGAGCGGGAGCAGCCGACGCGGTCCAGAGCGCCTGCGTCGACCGGACCGTGACGTTCCAGGCGGAGTTCGCCTTCATCAGGAGCGTGGGGCCCGTCGTCTGGCCATACCCGGCATCGTAGTCGACGCTCGACGGCGCGGTGAGCGGCACCGAACTGGCGCTCGCCTCGAGGCGCGTCGCGCGCGTGATCGTGACCGTGATGGTGTGAGTGACATCGCCGCCGACGACGCAACTCCCTTCGCGCACGCGCTGGCAGGTGCCCTGCGACGCGAGCGGCCTGACCGCGCACAGGAGCGCCGCGCCGATCAGCGCCGCGCGCCACGCTGCCTTCATCAGGGCGTCCCGCGCACCGCGCGGAAGCTCCCGCGCGCCCCGGAGGTGAACTCGATCCAGCTCCCGGACATAGTATCGGACGAGAGGCGAGCAACGTGGCGGCGCGCGACGCCATCAACGACGATGTCGAAATCGACGTCGGTCGATTCGATCACGCGGCCGGAGACCGCACCGGCGCGCCAGACGGTGGTGCCGATCCCATCGCGTTCGGACCACGACGCGCTGCCGAGGATCAGGTCGCCTTCCTGTTGCTCGATCAGCAACGTGCCCTCGAGGCTCGCGGCGGGCGCCGACTGCTCGGCCGTGAGCTGCCACGTGCCGCGCAAGTCCACGACATCGACCTCCGCAGCCGTCGGCATCGCGCACGCCGAGATCCCGACGCTGAGGAGGGCGGCAGAGAGCAGGTGCCCGTACACGCGACGGAACGAGAGGGGTCGCATCAGGGCGTGCCCGCGGGCCCGCGGGGTTCGGTGCTGTTGGATCGACTCGGCGGCGCGAAGATCCGGACCGTCCGGCCGCGAAGGGGAACGCGCGTCGTCGAGCGGACGTGAGGCGCGACCGCTATGACCACGTCCTGCGGCCCGCGGAGCGGCTCACGAAGACGCGAGAAGTCGAAGTGCAGGCTGTAGTGCCCGGTGGGGACGCCGTCGAAGGTCGCGGTCCCCTTCCCCGAGCGGCGACCGACCCAGTCGAATCCGCTCGCGTCGCG
This sequence comes from Gemmatimonadaceae bacterium, assembly GCA_031396245.1. Lineage (GTDB taxonomy): Bacteria > Gemmatimonadota > Gemmatimonadetes > Gemmatimonadales > Gemmatimonadaceae > Pseudogemmatithrix. The sequence continues at coordinate 3,301 of JANNKK010000288.1, read as the reverse complement.
AAGCATCACCGTAACCGGCTCGAGGTCGACCTCGGGCACGCGGCCCCCTTCGTCGGCGACGACCTCGAGTTGGATCGTCGCGCTCCCGGTCGGAAGCACCGGGAGATCGAGTCGTTCGAGCGAATCGGCCGCGAGCAGCGGATGCGCGATCAGTCCGGTGGGGAGAGTGCCCTGATCGATCCGCGTGCGCCCACGCGCGTAGACCGGCAACCGATAGTGACCGAACCGATCGGTCGTGGCCTTCGCGTCGCCGCGCCGAACGATCACGCCGCCGATCCCCGGTTCGAGGGGATCGCGCCGCCCATCGTTGTCGCGGTCCTCATAGACGGCGCCCTCGGGACCCATCGGGTCGGGAGCGTACACGCGCGTCGCCGCCGAGAGGCGCATCGCGGCACTCCATCCCGGACGTCCGCTGGCGCTCTGGAAGTAGGGATTCCGCTCCGCGGCCACCGCGAGATCAAGACCCGCCGGCAGCGCGACCCGCGCCGAGGTGCGCAGCACGACGGTCGTCCGCAGGTCTCCCATCCGCTGGATCGAGGCCTCGGCCCCGAGCTGGATCTGTCGCGTTCCGATCGCGACCGGGACCTCCGACCATCGGAATGTCCCCGCGAGCACCTCACCGGGCACGCCGACTCCGGCGGCCGTCTGCTCCACCGACACGTTGGCAGCGACGACGCCCCACTGATCGAAGGCCTGCGAGGCGCCCGCTCGCACGTGACGCCGCGGTGCGACTGACTCGCTGAGGCGGCCGTCCGAGAGTTCGGTGCTGCGACCGACCTCGCCGAGCCCACCTTCCACCGAGAGGGCCAACAGCGACCGCCGCCATTCGAGCGATGTGACCCCGGTCCGCTCACTCGCGCCGAAGCTCCCGATCCCCGCGCCCGCATCGGTCGCGACGAAGTCGGAGGAGTTCCCACGCAGTGCCAGGCTCGTGGTCGGCGACAGGGAGAACCGTTGGCCCAGCGAGAGGGCGCGCACTTCCATCCCGGCGTATCGCAGGCCGGCATCGATCGAGCGCTGGGCGCCCGCGTCGAGCGACCACCAGCGCGTGAGGGCACGTGAGCCCTCGAACTGCCATTCGTCGACCGCGCGGGCGAAGGCGCTGGTGCCGCCCGGCGCGTGGGTCACGCGCAGCATCGCGCGATCCCGCTCCCCCGCGTGCAGGGCACTGAACGAGTAGCCAAGGCCCTCGGCCGCGGGCGATGATCGGTGCGCGAATGACACGCCGAACGTCACCGTCCCGAGCTCGGGCGTGCGATAGTCGGCGCCGATCGCCGACAGTTCACGACCCGGCGACGTGGCCCCGCGCTCGGCGAGCCACGATGCCGTCGCGCCGACGCGCCCGATGCCGAGGTGCTGCCAGAGTCCCAAACCGACCAACTGTCCGCCGAGCTCTTGCGAGCCCGAGGAGGGGCGCGCGATGATCGCTCGCGCCTCGAGACCCCGACGCTCGACCCGGGCCGTGATGCCCTGACCGATGATGTTGACGCCGCCAAGCTCCGAGAGTTGCAGCGAGGTGTTCCCCGCATCGACATCCCAACCGTTCCCGTAGAGGGAAGCCGAGAAGGGAGCGCTCATCGCGCCGACAGCGCTGAGCGCCTGCGTGGTGATCCCCGTCCGCTGCGTGGTCGGCGTGAACTGCGCCCGCATCGAGATGGCTCTGGTCACCGGACCGGCGATCTCGACGCCCGAATACGCGGCGCTCCCGCCACTCCCGGTGGCGGCCGCGATGGTCGAGCGGACGATCAGTCCCGGCGTCTGTCCGGCGCGTCCGGTGATGCCGAGGGTCGTGTACGTCACCGGTCCCTCGCTCTGGCCGTCGACCGGCCGGAGGGTGACCGAGAGCGAATGGTCGCCGATGTTCGCCGTGCTCGGGATACCGAGCGTGACAGTGAACTCGAGCGTGCTGCGCGCCGGGACGCTCGCGAGCGCGCTTCGCGCGAGTCGCGCCGTCCAGCCGGCGGGGGTCCGCACGACGATGCGCACCGAGTCGTTCGCGTTGCCGGCGTTGATCGCCCGATATACGAGCTCCACGCGGTCGCCCGAGCGCAGTCCGCGCATCTCGCGCGTACCGAGCAGGTTGAGCGATCGCACCACGGCGACGCGGAGGACGAGCGGGACGACGTACTCGCGGCCATTCGAGCCGCGGAAGATGACGTTCGCCGCATTCTTCTCTCCGGCGTCGGCCATCGCCGGCACGCGGAGCGTGAGAACGAGCGGCTTCGAGGACCCGCCGGCGACACGCGCCGGACCGGCGAGACGACCGAGCACCTCGATCTCCCCGGTCACGCGCACTTCGTAGCTGACTTCGACGTCGTTCGCGAGTTCGACCGGGATCGGGATGTTCATCGTGACGAGCCCGCGCGGCACGCCTTCGGAGACCACCTTCGCGAGGCGGATGACGTCGACGCGCGCGAACGCGGCGGTCGGCGCGACGGCGAGTGCGGCGAATGCCGAGCCGACCAGTGCGCGACGGAGGAGCAGCGACACGTTCACGGCGCCGTCACCGTCATCCGGAACTGCACCGGGAAGGCCGTCGCGGCGGTGGGCGGCCGCGTGGTCCAGTCGAGCGTGTAGCGCCAGAGGATCGAGCGTGACCAGGGGTCGTTGAGGCCGCCAAAGACGAGCGATCGCGTCTCCACCAGGACGAACACAGTGGTCAGCGTCGTCCAGGTGACCTGGTCATCGCGGCGCCACTGCAGGCCGGTGAGCGGCAGCGTCCCCGACGAGGGACAGGGTGCGAGGCAGAGGATCTCGACGGTGGTGGTGCGGTTGGTGTAGCCGGTGTTGTTCACCGTCGCGTCGACGGTGAAGCTCGTCGTCCCGATCGAGACGGCCCCGCTCTCGAAGTCGCCTCCGGTGGTGGAGGCCGCCGAGATCGGCCATCCTGCGGTCGTCAGAACGGTTCGCGCCGGCGGCCCTTGGGCGCCGGAGTCATCAGCGATGGTCGCGAGGCTGAGCAGGACCGCCGCGGCGGCCACGAGCCCGGTCAAGGGACCCGGAACTCGATCTGCGCCGCGGCGATCTCCTCGCCGCCGTAGTCGAGGAGGATCACGGCGATGTAATCCCCCGGACCGAGTTCGGGGATCCGGAGGGAGATGTAGCGCGCCGACCCTGGCGTCATCGGGGCCTCAGGACCCTCGACCGTCTTGATGAGGCGGGCCTGTTGATCGCGGATCTCCATCGTGGTCTTCACCCGCAAGTGGGCAGTGCCCTTGCTCACGAAGAGGACCTTGGCCTCGCGGACTTGGACCGAGTCGCGCTTCGTCGCGGCCGACGGCTTGGGACGCCACACCATCCC
>JANNKK010000282.1:0-8922 GCA_031396245.1 Gemmatimonadaceae bacterium | reverse complement strand
AACACGGCCTTCCAGCGCCCCATGGGTTGCGCGGCGATGATCACGCCACGCGCCTTCGCGTAGGTGCGGAACCAGGTGATGAAGATCTCGCGCGCGACGATCGGCACGAGCACCCACCAGGGGAACCAGACGGCGTCGACGCCGAAGGTGCGGAAGGGGTAGGTCGACCTCCCCTCGGTGCCCGGTATCAGCTCGAGCAGGGGATCCCCGTACGGTGCCATCATCACGAACATCGGGATGAAGGTCGCGACGAGGAGCAGTTTGTCGGCGATCGGGTCGAGGAGTTTTCCCAGATCGGTGACGAGCCCGCGGCTCCGCGCGATCCGCCCGTCGATGTGATCGGAGATCGCCGAGGCGAGGAAGAGCAGGAAGCCGACGAAGCGCCATCCCGGACTCGCCACGAAGGGCAGGTACGCCACCAGTGGTGCGGTGACGATGCGCGCGGCGCTGATCGTGTTGGGAAGGTTCACGCGAGCGCTGCCACCCCGTCGGCCTCAGGCCAGCGTCTTGAGGACGAGCTTGCTCACCGCCTTCAGCGTATCGAAGACCCCGTCGCCAGTGACGGCCACGGCCTCGAAATACGTCGCCCGCTCCACCCACTCGCCTGAGGGGAGCTGGTCGATGATGTTCTCCCCGGGATGGAACTGGTCTGGCGTGACCTTGGCGCGCGCGGGGTCGGCCACCTCCCATCCCGGATTCAGCGTCTGCTGCATCTCGGCCAGCGGTGCGGCGTTCGGGAGGTCCCGTTTGTTGTACTGGATCACGAACGGCATCTTCGTGAGGTCATAGCCGTACTCGGCCATGTTGTCATACAGGTTCTGCATCGCCTCGAGGTTCGCCTCCATCCGTTCCACCTGCGAGTCGGCGACGAATACGATCCCGTCCACGCCCTTGAGGATCAGCTTGCGTGAGGCGTTGTAATACACCTGCCCCGGCACCGTGTAGAGGTGGAAGCGGGTCTTGAAGCCGCGGATCGTCCCGAGGTCGACGGGGAGGAAGTCGAAGAAGAGCGTGCGCTCGGTCTCGGTCGCGAGGGAGATGAGCTTGCCCCGCGTATCGGGCTTCACCTTGCTGTACACGATCTCGAGGTTCGTCGTCTTGCCGCCGAGACCGGGACCGTAGTACACGATCTTGCAGTTGATCTCGCGCGAGGCGTAGTTGATCATCGACATGTTCGGGTCTCCTCAGCCGCCGAACAGCTGATCGATCTCGTCATCCGCACCGGCCAGGAGGCCGGGCGGCTGCGTTCCCGACTTGCCGCGCGTGAAGACGTCGTGGAAGAGCTTCGTGAGTTCGATCACGGTGTCCTTGATCTTGAGTCGGACGAGGCCGAGTGTGGTGCGGTTGTCGAACAGCGCCACCAGGATCACCCGGCGCGCGATATCCGCGAGGTACATCGATTCCTTCTCACCCTGATGGAAGAGCGAGTTGAAGTCGCTCTCCCCGATCAGTTTCGCGAGTTGGTCATTGGCCGAGAAGTCGGCCGCGGTGAGCGTGGCGAAGGCCGTCGGGTCGAAGTGGGGCTGCTCCCCGACCGTCGCGACGAGTTGGCCCGACCGGTCCACGAGCAGCGCGCAACGCGCGTTCGTTTCCCCGAGGAACTTCTGCAAAGTCCTCGTGATCGAGTTGAAGTCTTCTTCAGTGAAGGACCAGCTCGCCGACCCTACGGCCATCGTCCCATCCTATGCGAGGGCGTTCTCGAACCGCGTGAGCAGCCGCCGGGCCCGGCGACGCAATACAGGGTTCGACTCCCAGCCAATGTACTCCCGCAGCGTCATCACCGTCTCCGCCCCGGGCTGACCGCTCAACCACCCCAGCGCCGCCAGGCGACGCATGGACCGCGGGCTGTAGAGCGCCCGACGGTGCTGCTGCTGCTCCCGCGACCACCACGCGTACCCGGCCGCCAACCCGCCCACGAGGCCGAGCGTGAACCAGAGTGCCCTCTGACTCACGCCGCCCTCACATCGACCGCCGCGCGCTCAATGCCTGCGCGATCGTCACGCCATCGGCGTACTCCAAGTCCCCGCCGACCGGCAACCCACGCGCCAGCCGGCTGACCGAGACCCCGGTCGGCTTGAGCTGCTCCTGAAGATACAGCGCGGTCGCCTCTCCTTCGAGCTTGGGATTGGTCGCCACGATCACCTCCCGCACCCCTCCCCCGGTGACCCGGGTCACCAGCGCCTCCACCGTCAGGTCGCTCGGGCCCACTCCGTCCAAGGGAGCCAAGCGTCCCCCGAGCACGTGGTAGAGCCCCCGATACTCACCGGTCCGCTCGATGGCCGGGATGTCGGAGGCCTCCTCGACCACGCAGATCACCGTGCGGTCGCGCCTGTGATCGGTGCAGAGGGAGCAGACCTCGGCCTCGGTGAGGTTGTAGCACTCGGAGCAGGGCTTCACCTTCTCGGCCAGCGTCACGAGTGCCTGGGCGAGTCGCTTGCTCTGGTCGGGGGGCTGCCGCAGCAGGTGGTAGGTCAGCCGGAGCGCCGACTTCCGGCCGATGGTCGGGAGCCGCGAGAGCTCGGTGACGAGGTCGTCGATCGCCGACACGTGGCTAGAAGGGGAGCTTGAAGGGGAGTCCGCCGAGACCGAGGCCGCCCGCGACCTTCTTCATCTCCTGCTCGGCGAGTTCGCGGGCCTTCTTCTGCGTCTCCTGCATCGCGACGGTGACGAGGTCCTCGAGCATCTCGACGTCGGCGGGATTCACGACCTTCGGGTCGATCGAGACGCGCTTCACGGTGCCCTTCCCGTCGGCCTCGACGGTCACGAGTCCCCCACCCGCCGAACCGGTGACGGTGAGCTTCATCAGACCGTCCTGCACCTCCTGCAGCTTCCCGGACATAGCCTGGGCCTGCTGCAGCATCTTCATGAAATCGGTCATCGGTCCGCGGGGCGAAGTGTAGCGGGGAGAACAAGTTAGGCCGCGGACGGCCGTGGGGCTAGTCGAGCAGTTCCAGGTCGAGTGCGTCGACGGCGGCGTCGAGGAGAGGCGACTGCTTTCGAAGCATCGCCATCCGATCTGCTTTCACCGCCGTCTCGCTCAGCCGGCGCGGCGCGCGATCGGCCTCGGGCTCCTCGAGCCGCACGACGATCTTCTGCACTCCCTCGAACCGACGCTGCAGCGCCGCGAGGATCGTGGCCTCGCCGGCACGCACGACGTCGGCGTGCGCATCGGCGCTCACGGTGATCGTGACGGTGCCGCCAGCGGTGACCGCCGAAGGGGTCGCGTGCGCGAGCGTGCTCGAGAGCATCAAGTTGCGGTCCTCGCGATTCACGCTGTCGACGACGGCGTCCCAATGCTCGGCGAGGCGGTTGATGTCGAGGGCGAGGCGCCTGACCGGCTCCGGCGCTTTGTCAGCGACCTCCGGTGCCGCGGCGGCCGAGCGGCGCACCTGCGGCGGCGGCGCGGATCGCGGTGCGGCGTCACGCACGACCGAGGGGGGATCGGCGCGGCGCAGTTCGGGTGTCGAGGCCGGGGTCGACGCTCCTCCTCCACCGCTCACACCCTTCAGAACGGCTTCGAGATCGAGCGTCCGGTCCAAGAGCGCGAATCGCACCAGCAGCGTCTCGAAGAGCATCTGTTGTTGGCCGCTTCGCCTGAGATGCGGTTCGACCTCCACCAGCAGGTGCAGCATTCGCAGGAGATCGCCGGTGGTGAACCGACCCGCGCGCTTCGGGAGTTCCTCGCGCAGACGATCCGAGACGTCCGGCAACTGACCGCCGAGGACCACGGCGAGTTGAGCACGCAGCACGTCGGCGAAGTCGGAGAGGAGTACGGCGAAGTCCACGCCGTGGTCGGCGAGACGCGCCACCGCACCGAACACATCGCCGGCGCGGCGTTCGGCGACCAGGTCGAGCAGCGCGAGATGCTCATCCTCGTGCACCAACCCGAGCGCTTCACGGACCCGTTCGGCGGTAAGCGTGCCACCGCCGAGTGCCAGCACCTGGTCGGTGAGCGAGAGGGCATCACGCATCGAGCCGTCGGCGGCGCGCGCGATCATCCCGATGGCATCCGCGTTCGCCTCGATCTTCTCGGCAGCGAGCACAGCATTGAGCCGGACGCGCACGTCGGCCGGGCCGATGCGCTTGAGTTCGAACCGCTGCATCCGCGAGAGCACCGGTGCGGCGGCCTGCTGGATCTTCTGCGGTTCGGTCGTCGCGAAGACGAAGACGACGCGCGGCGGCGGCTCTTCGAGGATCTTGAGCAGCGTGTTCCAGGCCTCGCGGGTGAGCATATGCGCTTCATCCACGATGTAGACCTTGTAGCCGTCGTCCCCCGAGGGGGCGTACATCGCGCGCTCGCGCAGCTCGCGGGCGTCGTCCACGCCACGATTCGACGCCGCGTCGATCTCGACGACGTCGAGCGACGTGCCGCCGCTCCAGATGCGTTCGCAGGCGGGGCACTCACCGCAGGGTTCGCGGTCGGGGCGCTTGCGTTCGCAGTTAAGGGCCATTGCGAGCACGCGCGCGAGGGTCGTCTTGCCGGTGCCGCGGGGTCCGCAGAGGAGGTAGGCGTGGCCGAGGCGGTCGCCGGCGATCGCGTTCCGCAGGGTGTTCGCGACGTGGGACTGGACGGCGACGTCGGCGAAGCGGCGGGGGCGGTACTTCCGGGCGAGCGCGAGCGACATGCCGGGGAAGTTAGCGGTCGTGAGGTCCTGCCGCAGCGGGAGGGATCGTGAGCGGATGTGTGCGGTAGCGTCGGTCGCGGCGCGCGGAGGGGCTCGCGGGTCCACGCCGCAGTATCAGGGAGCGTGGTCGGATATCCCCGCGCTGCGCGTCAACGCGTGTGCGCTCGTTGCCTGGGAAAGGCTGCAGAGGCGAGCCGTGACGCTGAGCGCGGCGTTCTTCGGTCGGTGAGCACCGCAAATCGGATATTGCGGCCTGCACGGCCGGGCGCGCGAACTAAGGCGAGTCGCTTGTCGAGGGAGGACTTGGAATGCGCGGTGCCGTCGTCGCGGCGCGACTGGGGAGCGTGTTCCGGCACCGCGGCGCGAGTTCGGCGATTGCGACATAGACCGCGTTCGGAGCGGCGTATTGGCATGGCGAGGAGGGGCGGCGTAGAATGGGATGCAGGTTAATGAATAGTTATACGGATGCTCGCGACAAAGAATGTCACTCGCAACGGAGCCCAGAGATGAATGCGATCAAGCTGAACAAGAACCTCGGCATGATGCTGTTGGGCGTATGGCTCATTCTAAGTGGAGTGATTCCGCTACTCAGTCTCAGCTTCTCAGGGCTGGGCACTCTCATGGCCATTCTCGCCATCGCCGCCGGAGCGTTGATCATCGCGGGCAAGTAGGCGACATGGACCGGCGCGCTCGGGGGGGGCCGACAAATCGAGAATGTCTAGGGCCGGGTCCATACCGCACCGCATAACGATGGTTGGTGCAGACGGCCGTAGCGTCGGTGGCGGCGGGCGGGGGCGCCCCGCAATTGTAGGGGCAGTAAGCGGCGGCCCCGCCCCCCCAAATAATATTAAAGGCCCCAGCCCAACCCCACGTTAGGCGCACCTAGATTTCGCGTCGTGACAGCGTCCGAATGCAGGGGGTAGTGTCACGTATGAGACCAGATCCTCATCTGCGCGTGCTCGGGACGTGCCTGAGAGGCGTGGCGACGCTGGTCGCTGTTGCCGGAGGCGCCATCGCGTGCAATGCGGATCGCGCGCTGATACCAGTGCAGTCAGTCGAGGATTGTCGGCGCCTGGCGCCGCTCCTCGACACCCCCGATCCGGCGCATCCCGGCTACTTCGTAAAGCTGCGGTCCGGCGTCGACGTTGCGACAGCCGTGCGGGCCTTCGAGCGGGCGTACCGGTTCGAAGTCAGTCCGGAGTCGGAATACGACGCGCTAGGCATGTTCTTCGTCGCCGCACTTCCGAAGGTGACCCTCCTCTACGTGCGCTGCAATGCGGAAGTGGAGTGGGTCGCACATGAGGGACCACCGAGCTCCGTCCTCGTCTGACAGCAGAGGCAGCGGGCGTCTGAGGTCAAGTTTGAAGTGCAACGCTGAGCGTCACGCGGCATAGAGCTCCTCCGGAACATCCAGGCTAAGGCGGAGTATCCCGTCACGGTGAGCGCCGGACTGACGCGCGCGCGTCCAGCGCGCGGCCCGATCTGACAGAGGAATCATGCTGCTCGATCATCGCGCGCTCCGCGGAAGTGTGATCCGCGCACTGTGCCTGGCGATCACCTCCGGCGGGTGCGCCTTCTTGACGGCATCCGACGCGCCGTCCTCGGCTGGTTGCCTGGAATCCATGGAGTGTCAAGGCACGCCTTTCCGCGTCCCCGGTGTGCCCGCGTTGACGAAGGTCGCGGCGGGTCTTTGGCACACGTGCGGACTCGCCGATGATGGATCGGCTTGGTGCTGGGGCAGAGGGAGAGTGGCCGCCGCCGTTCCGGGTGGACTGCGATTCACCAGCATCGGCGCGGGAAACTATGACAGCTGTGCCCTGACGGGCGAGGGAACCGCGTACTGCTGGAGCATCGACCCGTGCACGTCAGCCGGGTGCAGCGAAGCGCCGCTGGCAGTCGCGGCGGACACCTTCAGCACGATTGTCGTTGGCGCGCTGCACACCTGCGCGCTCAAGCCGTCGGGTGCCGCCCACTGCTGGGGCTTCAATCGTTATGGTGAGGTGGGTAGTGCCCGGTACGGACTGACCGAGCCGATCCCTGTGGCGGTGCCAGGCGGCTTGTCGTTCACGGAGATCGACGCCGGCTGGCTGTATACTTGCGCGCTCACACTTGCGGGCGCCCTCTACTGCTGGGGCGACGCCTCCACCGGTCAATTCGGTCGTGCGGACGTGGGCGAATGCACCCCCGGACCATTGCCCATTGTCGGGAATGCGTGCAGTGCCCAACCGCTGGCGTCCACGACAACGATTCAGCTCGCCGGGCTCTCCACCGGGACTTTACGCGCGTGCGCCCTGAGCGATCAGCGGCGCGCCATCTGCTGGGGCGACAACGGACAGGGGCAGCTCGGCGGCGGAGGATTCGGCATTCGATACTCACCCGGTCAGAACACCGACAGCACCTGGTCTCTCATCGAGGCCGGCGGCCCCACGACCTGCGGCATCACTGTCGGTGGAGGCACCTACTGTTGGGGGCTCAACTTGGCTGGGTTGCACGGCTCCGGCACGATGGTGGAGATCTCGACGACGCCCCAGCGCGTGGCCGGTGGCCTCACCTTCTCCACCCTCTCGGCCGGCGGCATGCACATGTGCGCGCTCACGTCCGCTGGCGATGCCTACTGCTGGGGCGACAACTCACTGCTCCAACTCGGCGGTCGCTGAGCGGGGCGACCCTCATGCCCCGACCAGGGGCGAGAACGACTCGCGCGGGGAGCTCGCCTCTCGGCGTGCTCACCCGCGCGAATGTCCCAGGCCTGACGGAGCGACGACGAACACCACGTACCGTTGCTGCCTTTCGACCCTGGCGGAGTTGGTGGGCCGAAGCCCCCCGGGGCCTGGAACAACCGAACTATAATCGCCCGGCGAAGGCCTCCGCCAGCACGTCGCCCGCCTTTGTGACGCCGGCATCGTCGATGTCGAGGTGCAGCACGCAGCGTACGCGCGTCGGAGTCCAATCCGAGACGTGGACCCCATTCGCCTTGGCCCGTGCGACCACCTCCGCCGCGCGCTGACCGGCGGTGAGGTCCACCATCACGATGTTCGTGTCGGGAGGCACGACCTTCACCCCCGGCACCGACCCCAGCCGCTTCGCGAGCGCCTTCGCCCGCGCGTGATCCTCGTGCATCCGTGGGAGATTGACGTCGAGGCCGTAGAGGCAGGCTGCGGCGAGGATCCCCGATTGCCGCATGCCGCCGCCGAACCGCTTGCGCGCCTCCCACGCCCATCGCATCGGCCCTTCATCGCCCGCGAGACAGGCACCGACCGGAGCACCGAGTCCCTTGGAGAAGGAGACCATCACCGTTGCCGCGCAGGAGGCGAAGTCGGCGAGCGGGGTGCCGGTCGCGATGTGCGCATTCCAGAGCCGCGCGCCGTCGAGATGCACCGGCAGCCCCGCCTCGGCCGCAGTCGCGTGGATCGCCCGCATCTTGGCCAGCGGCGTCACCATCCCACCGGCACCATTGTGCGTGTTCTCGGCGCACACCACCGACGCGCGGGGCGCGTGCTTCGAGGCGGGACGGTACGCTCTCCGGAGGTCCTCGGCGTCCAGCATCGGGCTGCCACTCACCAGCCGCACCTGGAGCCCGGTGAGCGCCGCGACTCCCGCGAGTTCCCAGTTCACGATGTGCGAATCGTCGTGCGCGAAGACCTCGGTGCCCGGCTCCCCGAGGAGCCAGAGCCCTATCTGGTTCGCCATCGTGCCGGTCGGACAGAAGATCGCCGAGTGCTTGCCGAGCATCGCCGCGACCCGCTCCTCGAGCTTCTGTACCGTCGGGTCGCGGTCGTAGACATCGTCGCCGACCTCTGCCTCGGCGATTGCGCGACGCATCGCCGGGGTCGGCTTCGTGACGGTGTCGGACCGGAGGTCGATCATGGGTGCTGAACGCTAGACAGTGGGAGGTGGGACCAGCGCGGCCGCCTCGGACTTCTCCAGGACCTCCTGACGCTGGGCCGCCGCCGCGAACTCGGCGCCAAGCACGAAGATCAACGCCGAATAGTAGGTCCAGAAGATGATGACGATCAGGGCCGCCATCGTGCCGGTATAGATCGAGCCGGGAGTGTAGACGCGGGACACCTGCGCGAAGATCCAGCGCGCGAGTTCGAAGAGCGCCGTCGCGGCGAGTGCTCCGAGCAGCGCGACCCGCACCGGCGTGCGAGTGCGCGGGAGCCACCGATAGAGCGAGAAGAAGATCATCACGACGACGGCGACCGCGAGCGCGCGACCGACGGCGTACTCGATACCCGAGGTCGCGTCGGTGAGGAATCCGCGGGCCTCGAGCCGCTGGCCCAGCCGGCCGCTCGTC
>JANNKK010000263.1:0-21828 GCA_031396245.1 Gemmatimonadaceae bacterium | reverse complement strand
CGGTTAAAGTGGTACATGAGCTGGGTTCAGAACGTCGTGAGACAGTTCGGTCTGTATCCGCTGTGGGCGTTGGAGAGTTGAGGGGTGCGGACTCTAGTACGAGAGGACCGAGTCGGACGATCCGCTCGTGTCCCGGCTGTCACGCCAGTGGCAACGCCGGGTAGCGATGATCGGCACAGATAACCGCTGAAAGCATCTAAGTGGGAAGCTGTCCCCAAGATGAACTCTCCCTGGGACCTTGAGTCCCCTGAAGGGCCGTGGGAGACCACCACGTCGATAGGTGGGGAGTGGAAGGCGGGCAACCGCTTCCGAGCTAACCCATCCTAATCGCCCGTGCGGCTTGACTACTCCCCCTTTCTTCATTGACTGGGGCAGGAAGACAACCGCAGAGCAATCGCACGATCTATATACATAGATTCGTAAAACCAACGAACACTACCATCTCCGCTGTCTTCTCTTTGTAGGCGTTTTTCGCTGGCGACCAGAGCGTAGGGGCCACACTCGTTCCCATCCCGAACACGATCGTTAAGCCCTACAGCGCCGATGGTACTCCGACCGAGAGGTCGCGGGAGAGTAGGCCGTCGCCGGCACCCCTGAGGGCCCCAGTCGTTCACTCGGCTGGGGCCTTCTTCTGTTCCCGCCGCGCGTCGCAACCGCGGTTCACCACGAACACACGAAGGACCCGAAGCACGACATGAGAGCCACGGACACGAAGGCACGAAGGCACGAACGAACCGCACTGCAAGGAGCGGCGGAACGGCGCGCGTCAGGCAAGCGATTTCGCTCCGTCTCGCAGTTGCCGTCTTCGTGCGCTTCGCGTCTTCGTGGTGAGCCGCGGTTGTTCGAATGACACGTGCCGGGTTCGTCACGCTCGTCGGCCGGCCGAACGCCGGCAAGTCGACACTGCTCAACCGCCTCGTCGGCGAGCGCCTCGCGATCGTCTCCCCGAAGCCCCAGTCGACCCGCGACCGGGTGGTCGGGATCCTCACCGACGCCGACACGCAGCTCGTCTTCCTCGACACGCCGGGACTCCTCGAGCCCCGCTACGACCTGCAACGCGCGATGCAACACGCGGCCGAGTTGGCGATCACCGACGCCGACGTGCTCATCCACCTGGTCGACGCGAACGACGAGGTCGAGAAGGCGATCGCCGAGTTCGGGGCGCGGCCGCACAGGAGCCGGGCGCCCTTCATCCGCGTCCTCAACAAGGTCGACCGGCTCGACGCGGCAGCCCGCGCGACGCTCGAGTCCGCGCATCCCGAGGCCGCCTTCGTCTCCGCGGAGACCGGGGAAGGCGTCGCCGATCTGCTCGCGCGCGTCCGCGCCGTCCTGCCGCAGCACCCGTTCCTCTACGACGCTGACGACGTCTCGACCCAGCAGATGCGCTTCTTTGTGCGCGAGTTCCTGCGCGAGACCGCCCTCGAACATCTCGAGGACGAACTCCCCTACGGCATCGCGGTGGAGATCGAGGAGTACCGGGAAGGGAAGGTGCCGGTGTACATTCGTGCAGTGATGCATGTCGAGCGGGAGAGCCAGAAACGCATCGTGATCGGTGCCGGCGGGAGCCGGATCCGTGAGATCGGGAAGGCCACGCGCGCCAAGATCGAGCCCCTCGTGGGTGGGCCGGTCTTTCTCGACCTCTGGGTCAAGGTCCTCCCGAACTGGCGCCGTAACGTGGCCGCGCTGGCACGTTTGGGCTACCGACTGCCGGACCCGAAGCAACGATGACGATCCCGCCCGAGATCCGCGAGATACTGGCCTGTCCGAAGTGTCACGGTCCCCTCAAGGACGCCTCGAACGGGTCCGCACTTGAGTGCCCAGCCTGTGCCCTGCGGTTCCCGATCAGGGACGGGATTCCGATCCTGTTGCTCGATCAGTCAGAGCGGCTGGTTGCGTAGTTGCATAACTCGTTGCCGCATCGTCTTTTGACAGTCTCCAGAACCGTCGGTACCTTCCCCCGACCATTCTCCCGCTGACCGCCGTGTCGCAAACGACCGCCCTCCTCTTCGCGCCGGACGGCCAGCCCCTTCCCGAGACGATCGGACAGTGGCTCGAGTCGCGTAATATCCCGACGCGTCGGATGCCGTCGGCGGACGAGGTGATGTCGGCGTCGCTGCGCAGTCGTCCGCGGCTCGTGATCGTCGATGCGAGAAGCCATCCAATAGCGGCGATCAAGGCCTGCCGGAGACTCAAGCAGGACTCCTTCACCGGCATCGTCCCGGTGGTGCTCGCCACGCGCGCGGAGGACGCGGCGTTCGCCGCGGCGTTCGACGCGGGGGCCGACGAGGTCGTCCGCGAGGGCGTCTCCGATCACGAGGTCTTCCTTCGGCTCGACGCGCTGCTGCGCCGCAGCGATCGCGACACGTTCGTTCACCCGTCGACCCGACTCCCGGGAACGGTCGAGATCGAGACGGAGATCATGCGCCGGATCGACGGGAAGGCGCACTTCGCCGTGTGCTACGCCGACCTCGATCACTTCAAGGAGTTCAACGACCGGTACAGTTATTACGATGGGGACCGCGTGATCCGCATCCTCTCGAAGATCCTGCACGACATCGTGAAAGGGATCTGCGGAGAAGGTGGGTTCGTGGGGCACATCGGCGGGGACGACTTCATCTTCGTGATCCCGGTCGACCAGGTGAACGCGACCTGCGCCGAGATCGTGTCGGTCTTCGACACGCTGATCCCCTATCAGTACTCGGAGCAAGACCGGCGCGCAGGTTACTATTTCGGGAAGGACCGCAGGGGGCAACTTCACAAGGTGCCCCTGATGACGGTGTCGATCGGGGTCGTGACGAATGAACGGCGCCATTTCACCCACGCCGGACAAGTGAGCGAACTGGCGACCGAGATGAAGAGCTACGCGAAGACACTGTACGGGTCGGTGTTCTCGGTCGATCGCCGTGGGGATGGTCCCGCCGGCGAGGGCCCCATCACGCCGGTGTCGCCAGCCAGAGCGACGGAGGAGCGGTGAACGTTTCGTGTGCCGAGTGTAATTCGGTGTTCAGGGTCGACCCGGCGAAGATCCCGCCCGTGGGGATCCGCGCGCGGTGTTCGGTCTGCGGCGCGGTGATCCGGATCGGAATGGCCGCAACCGTCCCGAACCTCGCGCCGGCATGGGACTCCGGAGACCGCGCCGCGATCGACTCGGACGCCGAGGCCGCTCCAGGAAATGATCCGGTGCCGACGTTGCGCCCGACAACGGCGACCCCGGTCGCGCCGGCGCCCCGGATGCCGGCGCCGCGGATGCCGACGCCTCAAGCGCCGACTCCCCAGCTGGCGCCGCCGATGGTGCCGCGGGCAGCGCCAACCACTCCGACCCCACCGGCCGGTCGGGCGTCGATCCCGTACGCGACGCCGTTCACATCGGCGCCTCCTGCCAGGCGGAACCCCACGCCGACCTTCACTCCGGGCGTGATCGCACGCGCGTCGCGCGAGATCCCGGCGATTCCCGACGAGGCGCCGCCTCGGCCACGGGCCGCGACGCCTGTGCCGCCGCCCGCGCCAACGGCACCAGCCGCGCCGGCACCGCCCGCACTTCCGCCTCGTCCCGCCGCCCGCGGGTCGCTCACGCCGCCGATCCCGGGCGCCGCGATCCGGCCGCCGGAGGCACCGCCAGCTCCGCGGACAACGCAGTCCCGCGCGCCCTTCGGGGCGCCGCCGACGCCACCCCGTGCGGCGATGCAGACGCCGATCCGCCCGGCTCCTCGGACCCCTGGCGCGGCTCCGCCTCCGATTGCGATGCCGCCTCGCCCGGGGGTACCGATGCCCCCGCCAATGGCGACTCCGGTGCGCCCAGCATCGCCGCCGCCCCCGCAGCCGGTCACGATGCGCCCGGCCGCGCCGCCTCCAGTAGCTCCCGCTTCGCCAGCGCCACGCCCCGCGGCGCCGGCGCCTGTCGCCCCTGTCGCGCCACGCCCGACCGCTCCGGCGAGCACGGCTTCGATGGCGACCCCGCGCGCTTCGACTCCGATCGCCGACGCGTTGGCGCGCCCGTCGGCGCCCGCCAAACGCGGGATCAACCCGTTCCTCAACAACGATCCGAACCAGAAGGGCCGCCGGCTCGCGCGCGCGCTGGTCTCGGACATGATCGCCTACCAGCCACAGAAGCGTGAGGAAGGCCTCCGCGACGGGACGCTGAAGGCGATCTTCCGTGAGGAGATCAAGAAGAGTTACGAGGAATACGTCGACCAGATCGGCAAGGAGTTCGCCGACAGCACGACGCATTTCCAAGACGCGCTGAATGATCTCTTGGCCGGGGGCCAGAAGATGTTCTAGCACTGAAGACCGCGGACGGCAGTCGGCGGACGGCAGGAACGACGAGCCGCCAACCGCCGTCCGCCGTCGGTGCGTTATCTTTCGGCATCCCAGTGAGCCGGGTTCCTCGCGTGCCCGGCTCGTGTCGCATCCTCCGTTGAGCACTCCGATGGCTGACTCCGCGCACCTCAATGCACTCCGACACGACGAGTCACGGCTCGACGAACTTCGGAGGTACCTTTGACCTCGAGCGCAAGCGCGAACGACTGAGCGCGCTGGAGAGCGACATGTCGGATGCCGGCTTCTGGAATGCCCAGGAGCGGGCGCGCGAGGTGGTGCAGGAGGTCAAGGCCCTGAAGAACTGGATCGAGCCGCACGACCGGCTCTCCGGCCGCATCAGGAGCGGGATGGAACTCTGCGAGCTGCTGGCGCTCGAGCCCGACGCCGGGATGGAGGCCGAGGTCTCACGCGAGGCGGCGGCGATCCGCGAGGAGATGGACGCCTTCGAACTCCGTTCGCTCCTGCAGGGCCGCGACGACTTCCGCGATGCCCAGCTGGAGATCAGCGCCGGCGCCGGCGGCACCGAGGCGCAGGACTGGGCGCAGATGCTGATGCGGATGTACACGCGCTGGGCTGAGCGAAGGGGATTCAAGGTCGACATCCTCGATATTTCCGAGGGGGAGGAAGCGGGGATCAAGGGAGCGATCCTCGAGATCAGCGGCCTCTACGCCTTCGGGTTCCTGCGCACCGAGACCGGCGTGCACCGGCTCGTCCGGATCTCCCCGTTCGACTCGCAGGCCAGGCGGCACACGAGCTTCGCGTCGGTGTTCGTCTATCCGGTGGTCGACGACGAGATCAACATCGAGATCCGGGACGAGGACCTGCGCATTGATGTCTATCGCGCGTCTGGGGCGGGTGGCCAGCACGTCAACAAGACGAGTTCGGCGGTGCGCATCACGCACCTTCCGAGCGGCGTCGTGGCGGCGTCGCAGTCGGAGCGGTCTCAGTTCAAGAACAAGGCGACCGCGATGAAGATGCTGAAGAACCGGCTCTACCAGATCGAGGCGGACAAGCAGTTGGCGGCGAAGGCCGCACTCGACGCGACGAAGGCCGATGTCTCGTTCGGCAGTCAGATCAGGAGCTATGTGTTCCAGCCCTACACGATGGTCAACGATCACCGCACCGAGCTCAAGCTCACCGACGTGCACAAGGTGATGGACGGGGCGATCGATCCCTTCATCGAGGCCTACCTCAAGCGGCAGGGCGCCGCGGGAGCGGTGGCGTGAGCGACGAACTCAACCACGTCCTGCGGGCGCGGAGAGAGAAGCTCGAGGCGCTCGTCGCCGCTGGGATCAACCCCTTCGCCTATGGATACGAGCGGTCGCACGGGTGCGGCGAAGCGGCCGGGCTCCTGGGCGAGGCGGCCGAGGGGCCGGTAGTCCGCGTCGCCGGCCGCATCGTCGCGTGGCGCGGCCACGGGAAGACGATCTTCGCGCACCTCGCCGACGGCAGCGGCCGGATCCAACTGTATTTCCGCAAGGATCAGCTGGGCGACGAGCGCTTCGCGCTGCTCGCCCATTTCGACCTCGGGGACATTGTCGGCGTGCACGGGCCGCTCTTCCGCACCAAGACGGGCGAAGTCACGGTCCGGGTCGACGAGTTCACGATGCTCGCCAAGTCGTTGCGTCCGCTCCCGTTCGGCAAGGAGGAGATCGTCGACGGCCGCGTCGTGCGACACTCGGGATTCGCCGACGGGGAGCTGCGGTCGCGCCAGCGATACGCCGACCTCGCGGTGCATCCCGAAGTGCGCCGACATTTCGCGGCCCGCTCGAAGATGACCACCGCGCTCCGCCGGGCCCTCGACGACCTCGGCTTCCTCGAAGTCGAGACGCCGGTACTCCAGCCGCTCTACGGCGGCGCGGCCGCGCGACCCTTCACGACGGAGCACAACGCGCTGGAGATGCCGCTCTTCCTGCGGATCGCCGACGAGCTCTATCTGAAGCGCCTCGTCGTCGGCGGGATGGATCGGGTGTATGAGATCGGGCACGACTTCCGGAACGAGGGGGTCGACCGGACGCACAATCCCGAGTTCACGATGCTCGAGTTCTACGAGGGCTACGCCGATTACACCGGGATGATGGGGCGGGTCGAGCAGCTGTTGATCCGCGCGGCGAGCGCGGTGCGCGACGCGTTGGGCGACGGACCGCGCGAGCGGTTCGACGGTCAGGCCGCGACACCGGTGCCGGCTTTCACGCCCCCCTTCCCGCGGCTCGAGTGGGTGCCCAGCCTCTCGGCGGCGCTCGGCGTCCGTGACGTGACCGCGCTCAGCGACGCCGACCTCTATCGGGCGGCGGAAGAGGCGGGGGTGGATGGCGCCACCAAGCTCTCGCGTCCCAAGCTCCTCGACGAACTCTTCCAGGCGCATGTCGAATCGAAGATCGACCTCCCGACCTTCGTCGTGGACTACCCGGTCGAACTCTCGCCGCTCGCGAAGCCGCATCGTTCGAAGCCAGGCCTCACTGAGCGGTTCGAGCTCTTCGCCAACGGGAAGGAGATCGCGAACGCCTTCTCGGAGCTCAACGATCCGATCGACCAGCGCGCGCGATTCGAGGCCCAGGCCGCGCTGCGGGCGGCCGGGGACGAGGAAGCCCCGGGAGTGGACGAGGACTATCTGCGCGCGATGGAGTATGGGATGCCGCCGATGGGCGGCGTCGGTATCGGGCTGGACCGGCTCTACATGTACCTCACCGACACGCCGCACATCCGGGACGTGATCCTCTTCCCCTTGATGCGCCCTGAATGAGGATGCCCGACCGCCTCGAGTTCGCGATCGCCTGGCGCTACCTGCGGAGCCGCCGCGGGTCACGACTCCTCTCCTTCATCAGCGTGATCGCGGTCGCCGGCGTCGTTGTCGGCGTGAGCGCCCTCATCGTGATCATGGGGGTGATGAACGGTCTCCAGACCGACCTGCGGGAGAAGATCCTCGTCGGGAGTCCGGACGTCCGCGTGCTCACGTACGGCGAGGCGCTCCGGATGGAGTCCTGGCGCGCGACGCTCGCGAGGGTGCGCGCGATCCCGGGGGTCGAGGACGCGTCGCCGTTCGTGGTGCACCAGGCCCTCGCGACGACTTCGCACAACTACAGCGAGGCGGTCTCGGTAGCGGGGCTCGTGCCCGGGGACTCCGGGTCGGTGCAGGTCACGACGATCCGCGACCACGCGCCGCAGGGGAGCTTCAACTTCAAGGCCTCTGACGGCACCAATCGTGGCGCGGTGCTCGGTACGCTTCTCGCCTCGCGTCTCAGTTCCTTCCCCGGTTCGCGGATCACGCTTGTGACCGCGTCGGGTAGCTCGGTCAGCCCGCTCCTCGGTGCGCTGATCCCACGGTTCATCGAGTTCGAGGTGACGGGGCTCTTCGAGACGGGGATGTACGAGTACGACAATGGCTACGTGTACCTCGATGTCGGGGTAGCGCAGGAGTTCGCCGGACTCGACACCGCGGTCACCGGCATCGAGGTGCGGACGGCCGACCGGTGGATGGCGCCCGATGTCGCAGCGCGGATCGACAGCATCCTCGGCTATCCCTATCGGACGGTCGACTGGCAGGAGCAGAACAGCTCGCTCTTCCGCGCGCTCAAGCTCGAGAAACTCGGGATGTCGGTGATCCTCGCCCTGATCGTGATGGTCGCCGCGTTCAACATCGTGAGCACGCTCACGATGGTGGTCCGTGACCGAACGCGCGAGATCGGCATCCTCAAGGCGATGGGCATGCGCTCCGATGCGATCCACCGGATCTTCCTCCTGCAGGGCCTTTTCATCGGCGTCGTCGGGACGGGCCTCGGGCTCCTCCTCGGCGTCGCGACCGGCGCCGCGCTCGAGCGCTGGGAACTGATCGCCCTCGACCCCTCGGTCTACTTCATCGACCACCTGCCGGTGATGATGCAGGCGGGCGACATCGGGGTGATCGTCGCCCTCAGCGTGGCGGTCGCGATCCTCGCGACACTCCATCCGGCGGCGGTCGCCGCTCGCCTCTTCCCGATCGAGGCGATCCGCAGCGAATGAACGCGACGAACGGGACGCGCGTCCTCGAGGCGATCGGCGTGGTGAAGGGATTCCGCGGCGGCGACGGCAATCCGATCCGCGTGCTCGAGGGGGTCGACCTCACGGTCGACCGTGGCGAGATGGTCGCCGTCGTAGGGGCGAGTGGCGCCGGCAAGAGCACCTTCCTGCACGTGCTCGGCGCGCTCGAGCGGCCCGACGCGGGGGAGATCCGGTTGGGAGGCGAGTCGGTCTCCGGGGCGTCGGACAGTGCCCTAGCGGAACTCCGGAACCGGTCGGTGGGATTCGTATTCCAGTTCCACCACCTCCTGAAGGAGTTCTCCGCGCTCGAGAACGTGATGATGCCGCTTCGGATCGCCGGCCAGCCATACGGCGTGGCCCGCGCGCGCGCTGCGCTTCTCCTGGAGCGGGTGGGGCTGAGCCCTCGGCAGTCGCATCGCCCCTCCGAGCTCTCGGGTGGCGAACAGCAGCGAGTGGCGGTCGCGCGGGCCCTCGCCGCCGAGGCGCCCCTGCTCCTGGCGGACGAACCCTCGGGGAACCTCGATCACTCCAACGCCGAGCGGCTCCACGACCTGCTGGCCGAGTTGACGGCGGAGATGCGGCTCGGGGTAGTCGTGGTGACGCACAATCGCTCATTGGCGTCTCGTGCACAGAGGGTCCTGCTGCTCGAGGACGGACGGCTTCAGCCGGCGGCGGCCGCCGCGGGAGGGGTCTGATGCTCTGCGACCAGTGCCGCGAACGTGATGCGATCGTGCACCTCACGCAGATCGTCGAACAGGCGATGAGCCAGGTGCACCTCTGCGAACAGTGCGCGGCCGAGCGCGGGATCGAGACCGGGACCAAGGAGCCGAAGGGTCCGCTCGGGGACTTCCTGCAGGCGGTGCAACAGCAGACGGCGCAGTACCCCGGTGACGCGGCGCGCTGTGCCTACTGCGGCACGTCGCTGCGGGACTTCCGCGCCAGCGGTCGTTTAGGCTGCGCCCACTGCTACGCGGCCTTCGAGCAGAGTCTCCGCGAACTGCTCCGTCGCGTCCACGGGTCCACGCGCCACGAAGGGTGGCGGCACGAGATCCGGGATCCCGACCTCCTCACCCGCGAGGCGACGCTCCACGGGCTTCGGGACAAGCTGCAGCGCGCCGTGGCCGACGAGGCCTTTGAGGTCGCGGCGACCCTGCGCGACCAGATCCGGGGACTCGAATGACCCTCGACGTCGCGCTGCTGCCCGATGGCGGGCTCCACTGGCTCGCGGCGAGTGGTGATCACGCCGCGATCGTGCTCTCGTCGCGGATCCGACTGGCCCGGAATCTCGCCGGGTTCGCCTTCCCGACCCGTGCGCGGGAAGGGGAGCGGGTCCGCGTCCTGCACCAGCTGCGCGAGGTCGCGGGACGTGTGCCGTCGCTCCGCGGCGCGGCGCTGGTGCGGGTCGACGACTGCTCGGCGCAGGAGCGCCTGCTCCTCCACGAACGGCACCTCGTGAGCCGGGAGCTCGCCGGGCTCGACAACCCAACGGGCGCACCGGGCGCGGGCGCAGTGTTCGTGACCGGCGACGCCGGATTGATGGTGAACGAGGAGGACCACCTGCGCCTGCAGGTGTTCCGCTCGGGCTTCGATGTCCTCGGGGCACTGCGCGAGGCGGAGCGGATGGACCGCGAGCTGGCGGCCGAGCTACCCTTCGCCTGGCACAAGGAGTTCGGATTCCTGACCGCGTGCCCGACGAACACCGGCACCGGTCTCCGCGCTTCGGTGTTGATCCACCTCCCGGGCCTCGTGCTGACGCAGGAGATCAACAAGGTGCTGCAGGGCCTGCAGCACATGGGGCTGACCTACCGCGGCCTCTACGGCGAGGGGAGCGATGTGGTCGGGAATTTCTTCCAGATCTCGAACCAAACGACACTCGGCCGCTCCGAGGATGAGTTGGCGGACCAGTTGGTCCGGGTCGTCCGCCGCGTGATCGAGCGGGAGGAGGAGGCGCGCCGTGTGCTGTTGCGCGCCGCCGGTTATATTATCGAGGACAAGCTGTGGCGGGCCTACGGCACCCTGCGCCATGCGCGGAACCTGCCGGCGGACGAAGCGATGAACCTGCTCAGCGGGGTGCGGTTGGCGGCGGGACTGAATCTGTTCTCGGGTCTCAGTGTATACACGCTCAACAAGCTCCTGATCTTCAGCCAGTCGGCACACCTGGCCCACGCGGAAGGGCGGGCATTGACCGAGGGCGAGGCGAACCTGGCGCGGGCGCGGTACGTGCGTCAGGTACTTGCCAACGAGGCGAAGCTCCCCGGCTGACCCTCCGGGTGGGCATTCGAGGAGATACATGAACGGTTACAACTTCACGGAGCGGGTGCGGAAGGTCCTCGCGATGGCACGCGAGGAAGCCGCGCGGCTCCACCATGAATACGTCGGCACCGAGCACATCCTCCTTGGCCTGATCCGCGAGGGGGAGGGCGTCGCTGCGGCCGTCCTCAACAATCTCAGCGTGGATCTCGAGGAGATCCAACAGAAGATCGAGGACACGGTGAAGAAGGGGAAGGCGGCGCAAGCCTCCGGCCCGGACCTTCCCTACACGTCGCGCGCGAAGAAAGTGCTCGAACTCGCGATGGGCGAGGCCCGCGAGCTCAATCACAGCTACGTCGGCACCGAGCACCTGCTGCTCGGCCTCCTCCGCGAGGAGAAGGGGATCGCGGCGCAGGTCCTCACCGACGCCGGCGTGAACCTCGAAGCGGCGCGCGCCGAGACGCTGCGGCTGCTCGGGACCGAGATGCCGCAGGGTGGCGCCCCCACCGGACAGACGGGGAACGTGCCGGCGCCGGCGAGCGCCAAGGGGGAGAAGAAGTCGAAGACCCCGGCGCTCGACCACTTCTGCCGCGACCTCACCGCGCTCGCGGCCGAGGGCCAACTCGACCCGACGATCGGCCGGTTCAAGGAGATCGAGCGCGTGATGGAGGTGCTGTCGCGCCGGAAGAAGAACAACCCAGTGCTGATCGGCGAGCCGGGGGTGGGGAAGACGGCGATCGTCGAGGGCCTCGCGCAGCTCATCGCCGGCGGCGACTG
This sequence comes from Gemmatimonadaceae bacterium, assembly GCA_031396245.1. Classification (GTDB taxonomy): domain Bacteria; phylum Gemmatimonadota; class Gemmatimonadetes; order Gemmatimonadales; family Gemmatimonadaceae; genus Pseudogemmatithrix. The sequence goes on along the minus strand of JANNKK010000263.1, from coordinate 10,467 downwards.
CCCGGATTCGCTGCGCGACAACAGGGTTCTCTCGCTCGACATGGCGGCGGTGATCGCCGGCACGAAGTATCGCGGCCAGTTCGAGGAGCGGCTCAAGGCGGTGATGAACGAGATCGCACAGAACAAGCAGATCATCCTGTTCATCGACGAGCTGCATACGCTCGTCGGGGCGGGGGCGGCCGAGGGCGCGATCGACGCGAGCAACATGCTCAAGCCGGCGCTCGCGCGCGGCGAGCTCCAGTGCGTCGGCGCCTCGACCCTCAACGAGTACCGCAAGTACATCGAGAAGGACGGCGCGCTCGAGCGCCGCTTCCAGACGGTCGTGGTCGATCCGCCGTCGATCGACGAGACGATCGAGATCCTGCGCGGCCTCCGGGCGAAGTACGAGGACCACCATCGGGTGACGATCCCCGACGAGACGCTGACGATCGCAGCGAAGCTCTCGGAGCGCTACATCACGGACCGCTTCCTGCCGGACAAGGCGATCGATGTGATCGACGAGGCGGGGGCGCGGGCGCGGCTCGCGGCCCAGGTGCCGCCGCCGGAGGTCGCCGACCTCAAGTCGAAGCTCGAGGCGGTCAACGTCGAGAAGGACGCGGCGGTGCGCGACCAGAACTTCGAACGGGCGGCAGCGCTGCGTGACTCGGAACGCGAGCTCCAGGGACAGATCCGCACTCGGCAAGAGGAGTGGGAGACGAGGCGGGCCTCGGTGCGGCCGGTGCTCGGCGAGGAGGAGATCGCCTTCATCGTGAGTCGCTGGACGGGGATCCCGGTGACGCGGCTCCAGGAAGCGGAGACGGCGCGGCTCCTCCGGATGGAGGAGGAGATCCACGGGCAGGTGGTGGCGCAGGAGGAGGCGATCCGGGCAGTGGCGCGGTCGATCCGGCGGAGTCGCGCCGGGCTCAAGGACCCGCGCCGGCCGATCGGTTCGTTCATCTTCTGCGGTCCGACCGGCGTGGGCAAGACGGAACTCGCGCGCGCGTTGGCCAAGTTCCTCTTCGCCGACCCGGCCGCGCTGATCCGCGTCGACATGAGCGAGTACATGGAGAAGTTCTCGGTCTCGCGCCTGATCGGCGCGCCACCGGGATACGTCGGCTACGAGGACTCGGGGACGCTCACCAAGGCGGTGCGGCGGAAGCCCTACAGCGTGATCCTCCTCGACGAGATCGAGAAGGCGCATCCCGACGTGTTCAACATCCTGCTCCAGGTGCTCGACGAGGGACACCTCACCGACAACTATGGCCGCGTGATCGACTTCAAGAACACGGTCGTGATCATGACGTCGAACGTCGGCGCGAAGGACATCACGAAGAACCGGACGCTCGGCTTCGGGTCGATCGACCCGACGCAGAACTTCGAGCGGATGTCGGAGAAGGTGAAGGAAGAGTTGCAGCACGCCTTCAATCCGGAGTTCCTCAACCGGCTCGACGACGTGATCGTCTTCCACCCGCTGACGCGCGAGCACATCGCGCAGATCGTCTCGATCCTGCTGAAGGACGTGCAGCAGCGGCTCGGCGACGAGGAGTTGACCCTCAAGCTGACCGATGCCGCGATCGATTTCCTGGTCAAGAACGGTTATGACGTGAGTTACGGCGCGCGCCCCCTCAAGCGGGCCATCCAGCGCTGGATCGAGGACCCCCTCTCGGAGAAGATCCTCCTCGCGGAGTTCAGCCGCGGGGATGAAGTCGTGGTCGACGTGTCGACCGACGGCGCGAAACTCGAGTTCAGGGTCCTCGCCAGCACCCCCAAGGCCTAGCCGCCGCCGAATCCCGAAACGAGGGTCGGACGGGGTGAACCCGTCCGACCTCGGGCGTGTATATTCCTACCATGTATCGACTTCCGAGCGCGGTGCTCGCCGTCCTAGTGTCGGCGGCGCCGCTCCTTGCGCAACAGGGCCAGGCCCTGACTGGCCGCTGCCTTGCCCCTGACTCGATCGCGGTCAGGGGTATCCAGCGTCTGACCAGGGAGTCGGTGCTCACGACCGCGAACTTGGGTGTTGGCGCGGCGCTGAACTTCCCGTCGGTGCAGCGGGCGATCCGCGACCTCTTCGCCACCCGTGACTTCGAGGAGGTCGCCGTCAGCTGCGAACTCCCCGACGCGAGCCGCACCCTGCTCGTGGTGACCGTCGCGGAACGCCCCGTCCTGGGGCGGGTGGTGGTCGAAGGGCCCAAGCGCCTCTCCCAGAACGCAGTCTCGGACAAGGTCGACCTCCTGCTGGGGAAGCCAGTCGATCCCGCCGACGTGGCCCTCGCGATGCGGCGCATCGATTCCCTGTATCAGGCGAATGGTTACTACCTGGCCAAGGTCACGCCGGAGACGACGCTGGTCGCCGACCGCATCGGGATCACCTTCCGCGTCGAAGAGGGCCGCCGGCTGGCGATCGCGGGGATCCGCATCGAGGGGAACGAGAAGGTCGCCGCCGAGGACATCGTCGACGCGATGAAGACGAGGCCCGAGGGCTTCTGGTGGTGGCGGAAGGGGGAGTTCGACGAGGACGTGTACGCGACGGACATCGGGGAGAAGATCCCGAAGCTCTTCGCCGAACGCGGCTTCGTCGACTACCAGCTCGACCGTGACACGGTGATGGTCGACGAGCAGCGCGGGAAGGCGCTGATCGAACTCACGATGCGCGAAGGGGACCGCTATCGCGTGAAGGGATTCGAGGTGGTGGGGAACCGCCGCTTCACGTCCGAGCAGATCACGGCGCTCTATCCCTTCACGGGCCAGGCCCCGTCGCTCACCGAGCGCGTGCAGGGACTGATCAAGAAGCGCCCGCCGGCGACCGATGTGTTCGACCGCACGCGTTGGGAAGAGGCGACGCAGGCGGTGACCACGCTCTACAGCAACGAGGGATACATCTACGCTCAGGTCCGGCCGGTAGTGGACCGCGATCCGGCCGACTCCGCCGGGTTCGTCCGACTGCGGTGGGACATCGTCGAGGGGACCCCCGCGATCATCAATCGGGTCGAGATCCTCGGCAACGACTATACGGTGGAGAGCTGCATCCGCGACCAGCTGGTGATCATCCCCGGGGACGTCTTCAACCAGGACCGGATGATCCGCAGTTGGCGGAGCATCAACAACCTCGGGTTCTTCGAGGCGCCGCTCCCATTCCCCGACGTGCGCACGGCGAACGAGCAGGGGGACGTCGACATCGTCTTCCGCGTGAAGGAGAAGCGCACGGGGCAGGTGAACTTCGGCGCATCGGTCGGGCAGGGGACGGGGCTCGGTGGCTTCATCGGCCTCGAGCAGCCCAACCTCTTCGGCAAGTGCAAGCGCGGCAACATCAACTGGCAGTTCGGCCAGTACATCAACGACTTCAATGCCTCGTACACCGACCCCAACATCAAGGGGTCGCTCGTCTCTGGGCAGGTGACAGGGTACCGCTCGCAGGCGCGCTTCCGGATCGCCGATCTCGGACGAACGATGCGGATCGGCGGCTCGACGCGCATCGGCCTTCCGTTCCCCGGCTCCCGCTTCACGCGCGTCTTCGTCTCGTATGGGTTGGAGTCGGTGCGCTACGGTCAGGACGGCCTGCTCGGGACGATCACGACGAACGACTGCGCCGGTTGCCTCCGGAGCACCCTCGGCATCGACGTGACGCGTGACACGCGACTCGACATGCCCTTCGCGACGGAGGGGCAGCTCCAGACGCTGAGCATTCAAGGCAACGGCGGCATCCTCGGCGGCACAGCGACCTTCACCCGCGCGACGGCCGAGTTCCGGTCGTACACGCTCCTCGCGCGCTTGGGCGGGGGGAAGCCCGGGTCACAGCCGCTGCGGCTCACCTTCGGCCTCTCGGCGCGCAGCGGCGCCGTCTTCGGCGACCCGAAGGAGTTCTTCTGGACACAGAAGTTCTCGCTCGGCGGCGTGCAGTTCGGCGAGATGCTGCGCGGCTATCCCGAGTTCTCGATCACGCCCCTTGGCTACACGACTTCGACCGGGCAGTACAACGCCCAGATCGAGTCGTTCGGCAGCGCCTTCTTCGCCAGCACGGCGGAGATCGGGCTGCGGTTCACGCAATCGCTCTACGTGAACGCGTTCTACGATGCCGGCAACCTCTGGAACCGGCCGCGCGATTTCGATCCGACGCGGCTCTTCCGCGGGTCCGGTTTCGGACTCTCCACCGTCACGCCGCTCGGCCCGCTCGGGGTCGACTATGCGTACGGATTCGATCGCCGCGATGCGGCCGGCCGCCCGGATCCCCGGTGGCAGCTGCACTTCCGCCTTGGCCAAGTCTTCTAATCATGGAGTATCGTATGACGGTCCGTCCTCGCGGCGTCCTCGCCGCCCTCTTCCTTCTCGCTGCGGCGTCGGTGCCGCTCGCGGCTCAGCAGCGGGTCGCGTACATCGACTCGCGCCGGATCCTGCAGGAGATGCCGGGGCGCGCGCAGGTGGAGACGAAGCTCCGCCTCGACCTCGAGGGGCTGAGCGCCCGCGAGAAGAAGATGGTGGACTCCCTGAACGGGATGCTCGCCGCATTCGCCAAGGACTCGGCGACGATGACCGGTGAGGACCGCACGAAGCGGTTCGCCGCGGTGCAGTCGCTCGACGCCCAGTACCGCGACACGCTCCAGGCGCTGCAGACCGAGGCGCAGACGAAGCAGGCGGAGGCGATGCAGCCCCTCTTCGACATCATCCGCCTCGCGCTGGAGGACGTCCGTCAGGCCGACAACTGGTCCATGATCTTCGATCTGGGCGCGCAGTCGAACCCGATCGTCGCGATGGACAAGAACCTCGACATCTCCGACAAGGTCATCGCGCGGATCCGCGCGATGCCGCAAGCACGCCCGGTGACCCCGGTGGCGGCACCGAAGCCGGCGCCGACCGGCCCGGTGCAGCAGCCGGCAGGGGTGACGCGAAAGCCGTAACCGGCGTCCATCGGACCCCCACCACCGATGACCGCCCTCCCTGACACCTCGCTCCGGCTCGCCGACGTGGCACTCGCTGTCGGCGGCCGGATCGTCGGTGATGCGGAGGTACGCGTGAGCGGGATCGCCTCGCTCGACCGCGCCGGCCGCTCGGACCTCTCCTTCCTTGCGTCGCCCAAGTACGTCAAGCTGCTCGTCGAGAGTGAGGCGGGGGCAGTGCTCGTCTCGCCCGAGTTCGCCGACGCACCGGGGAAGTGCGGGAACCGTGTCGTCGTCGCCAGTCCGCACGAGGCGATGCTCACGCTCATCCCGCGGTTCTACCGGATGCCGGTACGCCCCTACGTCGGCGTCCATCCGACCGCGGTGGTGGCCGCCGACGCGAAGGTCCATCCCGACACCTGCGTCGAGGCCTTCGCGGTCATCGGGAGCGCGGTATCGGTGGGGGCCGGCGCGTGGATCGGCCCGCACTGCGTGATCGGTGAGGGCGCGCGGGTGGGAGAAGGGACCCGTCTCTACAGTCACGTCACACTCTATCCGGGAGTCGACGTGGGTGCGCGGTGTGCTCTCCACGCGGGTGTGCGGATCGGTAGCGACGGGTTCGGCTACGTGTTCCACGACGGGGTCCACCAGAAGGTCCCGCACGTCGGGCGCTGCGTGATCGAATCGGATGTCGAGATCGGGGCGAACAGCACGGTCGACCGGGGCAGCATCGACGCGACGGTGATCGGTGCGGGGAGCAAGCTCGACAACCTCGTGCACGTGGGGCACAACGTGCGGGTCGGGCGGCTCTGCCTCTTCGCGGCAGGGGTCGCGATCGCCGGGAGCACCCGGATCGAGGATGGTGTGGTCCTCGCCGGCCAGGTCGGTGTCGGCGGGCATCTCACGATCGGTGCGCAGGCGGTGATCACCGCCCAAGCGGGGGTGATCTCGGACGTCCCGGCCGGCGAGACCTGGGGGGGATTCCCGGCGCGGCCGCACAAGCATGCCTTACGCGGCTATGCCGCCGTGTCGAAACTGCCCGCCCTCCTGAAGCGACTGGAGAAGCTGCTCGCTCGGGACGGCGAGACGTGACGCCGCGGCGCACGATCACCCGGTCGGCGAAGGTCAGTGGCGTCGGGCTCCATCTCGGGCAGCCGTGCACACTCACGTTCGAGCCGGCGGCGGTGGGGCGGGGGGTGCGCTTCCGTCGCTCCGATCTCGCGGGGAAGCCGGAGACGGTGGCGCACGTGCGTAGCGCGACGGCGGCCGAACGGCGCACGCAACTCGGATCGGGTGTGGGAGCCCTCCACACCGTGGAGCACGTGCTCGCGGCGGTGGCCGGACTCGAGGTCGACGACCTCCTGATCACGATGGACGCAGCGGAGCCGCCAATCGGCGACGGATCGGCGGAGCCCTTCCGTCTGGCGCTGCTCGAGGCCGGCATCGTCGAGCAGGGCGGCACCGCCGATGTACTGCGCCTCCGCGAGTCGGTGCGGGTGGTGGACGGCGAGTCGGTGTACGTCGCGCATCCGGCGGACTCCCTCGAGCTCGAGGTCACGATCGACTTCGCGCATCCGCGGATCGGCGCGCAGCGCGGGCACTGGCACATCACGCCGGAGAGCTTCTCGCGCGAGCTCGCGCCGGCGCGCACATTCGGGATGTTGAGTTGGGTCGAGGAGCTGCGCGCGAAGGGCCTGATCAAGGGCGCGTCGGCGGAGAACACGATCGTGCTCGACGCCACCGATGTCGTGGGCACGACGCTCCGCTGGCCCGATGAGTTCGTGCGGCACAAGGCGATGGATGTCGTAGGGGACCTGGCGCTGGCCGGGCGGCGGGTCGCCGCGCGGATCACGGCGACCAAGCCCAGTCACCGAGGGACCGTCACGCTCGTGCGCGAGATGCTCGCCCACGCGCTGCCCAATCCAGTGGAGGGACGTGTGCTGGGCGTCGAAGACATCATGAAGATCCTCCCCCACCGATATCCGTTCCTGCTCGTGGACCGGATCGTCGAGATGGAGGAGAAGAAGCGGATCGTCGGGATCAAGAACGTCACGATCAACGAACCCTTCTTCCAGGGGCACTTCCCGGGGCACCCGATCATGCCCGGCGTGCTGATCGTGGAGGCGATGGCTCAGGTCGGCGGCGTGTTGCTGATGGGCACGGTGGATGACCCGGACACGAAGGTCGTGTACTTCATGTCGCTCGACAACGTGAAGTTCCGGAAGCCGGTGAGGCCGGGGGACCAGATCCGGATCGAGGTCGACATCGTCCAGCTGCGCAACACGGTCTGTCGGATCAAGGGCGTCGCGAAGGTGGACGACGCGGTGGTCTGCGAGGCCGAGATGGCGGCGGTGGTCCGCGACCGATGACGCCTCGCATCCATCCGACCGCGATCGTCCACGCTGACGCGCAGCTCGCCGACGACGTGGAGGTCGGCCCCTGGGCGTACGTGGGACCGCACTGCACGGTGGGCGCCGGAAGTGTGATCCAGATGCGGGCGACGCTCGAGGAACACGTGCACCTCGGACCGCGCGTGACCGTCGGCGTCGGCAGCGTCCTCGGCGGACGTCCGCAGGACCTCAAGTTCAAGGGCGAGGTCACGACCGTCGAGGTAGGCGAGGGCACGACGATCCGCGAGTATGCGACACTGAATCGGGGCACCTCGGAGTCGCTCAAGACGACCGTGGGGAAGGGCTGCTTCATCATGTCCTACGTCCATCTCGCGCACGACTGCCACATCGGTGACGGGGTGATCATCTCCAATGGGACGCAACTCGCCGGGCACGTCAAGATCGACGAGCGTGCGATCATCTCCGGGCTCTGTGCGATCCACCAGTTCGCGAAGATCGGCCGGCACGCCTTCGTCGGCGGATGCTCGCGCGTCGCGAAGGACATCCCCCCCTTCGTGAAGGCGGTCGGGAACCCGGTGAAGCTCTACGGTCTCAACTCGGTCGGACTCCAGCGGAGCGGATTCCCCGACGCCGTCGTCTCGGAGCTGAAGAAGGCGTACCGGCTCTTCTTCCGGTCCGACGTGAACATCACGCAAGCGCTCGAGAAGGCGGCGGTCGAGTTGAAGCCCTTCCCCGAGGTGCAGGCGTTCATCGCGTTCGTCGAGGCGAGTGGACGCGGGGTGGTGACGTGACGGCGCCGCTCAGGGTCGGCGTCGTCGGCACCGGGAGTCTCGGTTACCACCACGCGCGGATCCTGCGTGAACTGAAGGGAGTCACCTTCCGCGGGTTCTTCGAGGCGGCGCCCGATCGGGCGGGAGTGGTGGCGCGGGAACTGGGGATCCGCGCCTATCCGACGCTCGAGGCCCTGCTCGACGACGTCGATGCGGTCTCGATCGTCGTGCCGACCTCGAAGCACCACGAGGTGGCGATGCAGGCGCTGGGGAAAGGGAAGCATCTCCTGATCGAGAAGCCGATCACGGTCACGTTGGCGGAGGCGGACGCCGTGCTCGCCCTCGCTGAGCGCCAGGGGGTGATGGTGCAGATCGGGCACATCGAGCGGTTCAATCGCGCGATCCGCGCCGCGGTGCCGTTCGTCGAGTCGCCGCTCTTCATCGACAGTGACCGGCTCGCACCGTTCAATCCGCGGGGATCGGACGTCGCCGTCGTGCTCGACCTGATGATCCACGACATCGACCTCGTGCTCACGCTCATCGGCTCGCCGGTGCGCGACGTGTCGGCCGCGGGGCTGCCGGTGCTCACGCCGTCGGTCGACATCGCCGACGCGCGGATCACGTTCGAGTCGGGCGCCGTCGCGACGATCACGTCGAGTCGGGTCTCGAAGGAGCGGATGCGCAAGTTGCGGATCTTCCAGCGGAACGGATACCTCAGCCTCGATCTCGCGGCCGGCACCGGCGAGATGTACCGTCTGCGCCGCGACGTCGACCTCGCGACCCTCGCCCGCACGGCGCAGCCTCTCGAGTCGTTCGTCGAACGGGTGGCGCTCGACGCGCCGGAGGGGGAACCGCTCAAGCTCGAGCTGGAGAGTTTCCTCGCGGCCCTCCGCGGGGAGGCGCCGGTGGCGGTGACGGGCCGCGCCGGGCGCGACGCCCTCGCCGTCGCGCTGCGGATCGTCTCCGACATCGAGCGGACGCAGCCGGTCACATTGCTCGGCGCCCTCGTCGGCGCGCGCAGTGCGTGAGATCCTGATCCTCGCCGGGGAGGCCTCCGGCGACCTGCACGCTGCGTTGCTCGCCGACGCCCTGCGTGCGTCGCGACCCGATCTCGCGCTGACGGGGACGGGAGGATCGCGGATGCGCGCCTCCGGGGTGACGATGCTCGAGGAGCACGAAGGGGTCGTCGGATTCGTCGAGGTCATCCGCCACATCCCGGCGCACTGGCGGCTCTTCCGACGTCTGCGCGACCGGTTCGAGGCGGGGAAGGTCGCCCTCGTCATCTGCATCGACTATCCCGGGTTCAACATGCGGGTGGCGGCGGCCGCGCACGACGCCCGGGTGCCGGTGCTGTACTACATCACCCCGCAGGTCTGGGCGTGGCGTGCCGGACGGATGCGGACGATGGCGCGGATCATCACGAAGGCGGCTGTGATCCTGCCGTTCGAGGAGGCGCTGCTGCGCTCGGCGGGGATCGACGCGACGTTCGTCGGCCATCCGCTGCTCGACCGCGCGGCGACGATGCCCGATCGCGCTGAGGCGCGTCGGCGGCTGGGATTGCCCGCGACCGGCGAGGTGCTCGCCCTCTTCCCGGGTAGCCGTGCCCAGGAGATCCGCCGACACCTCAGCGACTTCGTCGCGGTGGCGCGTGCGCTCGAACAACGACGCCCGGGTCTACGGACGGTCTTGAGCGTCGCGCCGACCATCGACCTTCGCGACGACGAGGTGCCCTTCCCACTCGTGCGCTCGGCTTCCTTCGCCGTCCTGCGAGCGGCCGACGTGGCGCTCTGCAAGAGCGGGACGACCACGCTCGAGGCCGCGGTCGCCGGATGTCCCTGCGCGATCGTCTACCGGACGAGTACGCTCTCCTATGCGATCGCCCGGCGACTCGTGAGGATCCCGCACATCGGCCTGCTGAACATCGTCGCTGGACGAGAGGTCGCACCCGAGTTCGTGCAGGGGGCATTCCAGCCAGAGCCGGTCGCGGCGGCACTCGCGCCACTCTTCGACGCGACGGGGGCGGCGCGGCTGGCGATGCTCGAGGGGTTGGCCGAGGTCCGCCGTCGCTTGGGCGCACCGGGCGCGAGCGCACGCGTTGCAGCGATGGCGGCGGAGATGGCGCGATGACCGCAGCCCCCACGCCGCCACCAGCGCCGCTCACGGAGAAACAGAAGAAGGCTCGGAGGATGCTCTGGGTCGGGCTACCGGTCCTGAACCTCCTCGTGAGTACGTGGCGCGTGCGAGTCGTGAACGACGCGCCCTGGCGGAGGATCCGCGCCGAGGGCAAACCGGTGATCTTCTGCTTCTGGCACGGGGAACTTCTCGCGTTCTCGTGGTGTTTGCGAGCCGCCGGCGTCTCGGTGATGGTGAGTGAGCACGGCGACGGGGAGATCATCGCGCGAGTGATCGAGTCGTGGGGCTGGAATACGGTGAGGGGGTCGACGTCGCGTGGCGCTGGCCGCGCGCTCCTTCAGTCGGTGCGCATCGTGGAGCGGG
>JANNKK010000239.1:0-2751 GCA_031396245.1 Gemmatimonadaceae bacterium | reverse complement strand
ACGCACGAGTTCAGCTTCCACGCGCCGAACAGTCCCAACCCGCACGGCATCAGCTTCGACTACTGGGGTTACCACTACGCGACTGACGCGACCGGTGGCACGGCCTACCAGGTCAAGGACAAACCGGACGGGACGTTCGAGATGCGTCGAATGCTGGATCACACCGTGCGGCCGGTGCCGTCCAGCGGGATCCTCTCGAGCGGGCACTTCCCCGCCAGGAACCAGGGCAACTTCCTGATCCTGAACGTGATCGCGTTCCTCGGCATCAAGCAGTACAGCCTCAAGGTCGATCCGATCACCGGCAACGCGCAGGGCACCGAGACCGACGACCTCCTGATCTCATCCGATCCCAACTTCCGACCGACCGACTTCGAGATCGGCGACGACGGCGGGCTGTACGTCGCCGATTGGTCCAACGCCGTCATCGGACACATGCAGCACAACATCCGCGATCCAGCCCGTGATCATTCGCACGGAAGGATCTATCGGGTGACAGTGCCGGGGCGACCGCTCTCCGAGCACGTGGCGATCGACGGCCAGCCGATCCCGGCGCTGCTCGCGGCGCTGGAGCATCCGATCAACGGCATCCGCCATCGGGCGCGGGTCGAGTTGTCGGAGCGCCCCACCACCGAGGTGATCGCGGCGACGCGCGAGTGGATCAAACGATTCGACCCCGCGCGCGAGGCCGATGCCCATCACCTGCTCGAAGCGCTCTGGGTCCATCAGCAGCACAACGTAGTGAATCGCGATCTGCTGGGCGTGCTGCTGAACTCGCCCGTGCTCCACGCCCGGAACGCCGCACGCAGGGTGGAACGGATGTGGCTGCACAGCGCGGCGCGGCCGGTCGCGGTCGGCGCGACGTCCGCCCCCGACCAGCCGACGACTGGCGTTGCCACCGCTGCTGCCGCCGCATCCGCTGACGGCGCCATCGTGGTGCGCACCGTGGTCGAGGCGATGCGCTACGATGTCCAGACGGTCACGGTCAAAGCCGGGACGGCCGTGAGACTCCGCTTCGTGAACGACGATTTCACGCCGCACAACTTGGTGATCGGCACCCCGGGGTCATTCGAGGAGATCGGCGCGGCGGCGGACCGGCTCGGATCGGACGGCTTTGCCCAGCGGTTCAGGCCCAACAGCGACAAGATCCTCGCGGCGACGGATCTCCTCGAGCACGAGAAGTCCGAGGTCCTTGAGTTCCGCGCGCCGAGCGCACCAGGCGCGTACGAGATCCTCTGCACCTTCCCCGGCCACCGACAGAGCATGCGCGCGGTGTTGCGCGTGGTGAGGTAGAAGGCATGACATCATGATCGTTCCACGTACCTCCCGAGACGCGATCCTCCGGAAGCTCCACGCCAAGCTGGCGGCCCGCGATCCGATCTTCATCGCCAGCGCCGGCAGCGGCCTCGTGGCCAAGCTGCTGGAGCGGGCCGGCGTCGACTGCATCAACACCTTCTCCGGCGCCCGATTGCGGGCCAACGGGATGGGCACCATGGCGATGATGTGGCCGATCCTCGACTCGAACACCCAGACGCTGACGTACACGGAGCAGGACATCCTCCCCGCGCTCACAGGGGATGCGTTCGTCTGCGCGTGCCTCAACGCCAACGATCCGCTCAAGGACATGCGGACCGTGCTCGAGCGGCTCAAGTCGATGGGCGTCCTGTCGGTCGCCAACATCGGGCCGTCGATCGGCTATGTGGACAAGGACAGCACGCTCTACGAGGTGCTCGTGAAGAGCGGCATCACGTTCGACCACGAGATCGAGATGCTGGTGCTGGCCAAAGCGATGGAGATGGTGACCGTCGCGCTGGCGTTCGACCTGGAGGACAGCCTCCGCGTGGTGGAACGCGCTCGCCCCGACATCTTCTGTTTCCACGCCGGGACGACCCGGGGCGGCCTGGTAGGCTACGACAATGGCGAAACGATCGAGGAAACGGCTCGACGCACCGAGGCGGCGTATGCCCAGGTGCGCGCCATCCACCCTGAGGTGATCCTCATCGCGCATGGCGCGGCGATGGAGACGCCCGAGGACGTGCAGTACATGCTCGACCACACCTCCGGCCACGGATTCTGGACCGGGTCATCGACCGAACGGTTGCCGATCGAGCGAGCGGTGCTCGAAGCGGCCCAGGAGTTCGCTCGCCTGAAGTTCACCAAAGGGGCGCCACGATCGTGAGCCGCACGGTCGTGGTGCTCGCGACCCTCGATACCAAAGCTGAGGAAGCAGAGTTCCTCCGCAGCCAAGTCGTCGCCCTCGGCGGAACGGTGACCATCATCGATCTTGGCGTGGTGGGAACGCCGGGCATCGTGGCGGACGTGGGTCGCGAGGAAGTCGCCAAGGCCGGCGGGCGAGAACTCGCTGAGCTCCTCACGGCTCCGACCCGCGAGGCGGCGGGTCCAGCCATGGTCGCCGGGGCCATTGAGATCCTCCTCGCGCGCATCGCGGCGGGCCGAGCCCACGCGGTGATCGGCGTGGGTGGGACGCAGGGCACCACGTCCTGCACGCAGGTGATGCAGGCGTTGCCCTACGGGTTCCCCAAGCTGATGGTCTCGACCGTCGCCTCGGGAGACACCTCGCGGTTCGTCGGCGTCAAGGACATCACCATGATGTTCTCGGTGAGCGACCTGGTGGGCGTCAATCCGTTCACCGCGCGGATCCTCGCTAATGCAGCGGCCGCAGCCTACGGGATGTCGCTCGTCGAGCGCGCCGTGGTGGCGGTGCGGGGCGACAAACCGCTGATCGCGATGACC
>JANNKK010000232.1:0-2284 GCA_031396245.1 Gemmatimonadaceae bacterium | reverse complement strand
TCGCCCGCCTGCTCAGCGATTTCGAGAGCGGCAAGTTGTCCCGGCGTCAGCTGGTGCAGACGCTTGCGCTCGTGGCGGTTGGGTCGGCCGTTGCGCAGAGTGTCGCGACGCAGGCCGCTGCCAAGCCCTCCGCGGCGAAGGCTAGGGCACCGAAACAAGCACGGGAATCGCCTCAGTCGGGTTCCTCGGGGCTGTTGCCCCGAGCCAGATCTCCAGTCCGCCGTTCGCCAGGGTCCAGTCGACATTGGCGCACGCGGACACAGGCGGATAGCGAGCGACGCTTGCACCGGTGAGCGCCGTGAAGGACGTGCTCGACCGATACGCGGCACTCGCTATCCGATACCGGCGTGTGGCGTTCTGCAGGCAGTGGGGAGCGTCCTGCACGAAGTCTTCCACGAACGAGGTGAAGTAACCCGTCTGTGACACAGCGCCCGCTTGCCGCAGCTTGCCGACGTACGTCTGCGTGCCGGTCGTCATGTCCGTGACATAACCTTCGACCTCGGTGTTACCCGCCACAACCGCGAAGCGAACTTCGAACCGGTATGTGCGGCCGATTTGCCAGGGGTACGGAAGCGCGCAGGCGACGCCCGTACCCTCGTTGCCGAACTCGTAGCACTGCAGGTGCGAGCTGCTTGAATCGATCACTGCGGCATTCCCGTTGGCATTGTTCCACGCCGAGAACTGAACTTGGCGATTGCCACCGATGCCATGGATCAGTCCCGTGTATCCACCAGTCCACACAACGGCAGCGTAGTAGGTGCCCCGTGGATCGGTGATCGGCGTCATGTCGATGCGATACGCGTTCGCTGTACCCGCGTGAGCGAAGCTCGTGTTGATCGCGTTGTAGGACGTCGTCGGCTCGACTGTGGGCGCAGCATTCGCCGTCTGGTTCCAGGTGCGACCGCGAAATGTCACGGCAATCGAAGCGGAGCCGGCACTCGTACCGGCCACCCAGTGAGCGGACGACGTCCCATCGCTGCCCGTCGACGAGCCCGTCGGAAAGATCCAGCCAACGCTCGGGCTCATCGTCCACGACACACTGGCCCCAACGACCGGACGGTCAAACACATCGCGAACGCGGGCGCGGACCGGAAGTGCGGCCGCCAGGCCGGTGCGGGTCGAACCGGGAATCTGATCCATCGTAACGGCTGGCGTTTCGCTTCCGACAGTCACGGGGATCGATGCCGATGTGCCTGCTGCTGTAGCCGTGATTGAGGTTGCTCCCGATTGCACGGCCTGCAGCAGACCGGTGCTGCCGATGCTTGCTACTGCGGTATTAGACGAGGACCACGAAATCGACACGCCTGCCACGACTGAATTGTCCGCAGCATAGGCCGTCGCGGTGAGTGAGCGTTGCTCACCAATGAATAGCGTGTCGGCGGCCCGATCGATCGCGACGCGAGTGACCTGCGGCGCTGACGGGAGGGGCGCGCTCGGAGGCGCCTCACTCGGTGAGGAGCAACCCCACTGCAACGCAACGGCTGCGCAAAAGACAGCTGGCCTGAGGCCCCGGCTTCGAGGCATGTCCATGCTCGATAGTGCGAAACCCGTTTGCCGGGCGCAAGCTGGATCAAGGGGCCAGCCATGTCCTCACGATATCGAAAGTCGGGGTCGGTCCGCGGTACTCGAGATCGTCTACGCCCCCGAACAGCTCGATGTCCTCGCGCAGCGTTGCGAGCACGCGAAAGAGTATGGCGAGCTTGCGGTTCTGCTCGAGCGTGTCGGACAGCGTCGCCGCGCCTTTCACGTTGGCTTTCCACTCGCGCCAGTCGGCGGGGATGGCCTCGATGCGGCCGAACTTCGCGAGCACGCCAGCCGCGGACTTCGCGCCCCACCCGGGAAGGCCGGGATATCCGTCGGACGTGTCGCCCACGAGCGCGAGATAGTCGGGGATCGATGCGGGCGGAACGCCAAACTTCTTCACGACGCCGGCTTCGTCGCGCACTTCGTTCTTGCGGCGGTCCATCTGCACGACGCGTGTGCCGCGCACGCACTGGCTGAGATCCTTGTCGGGAGTGCAGATGTAGACGCGATTGACGCGCTTGTCCTTCGCAGCCTGCGCCGCCGCTGCTGCGAGCGCGTCGTCCGCTTCGAACTCCACCATGGGCCATGTCACAATGCCGGCGGCCTTGAGCACTTCCTCGAGGATCGGAAACTGCGCCCAGAGCTCGGGCTCAATGCCGTCGCCCGTCTTGTACCCGGGCCAAAGATCGTTGCGGAACGACTCGATGACGTGATCCGTGGCGACGCCGATGTGCGTCACGCCACCGTTGAGCATTCGAAG
>JANNKK010000187.1:0-3459 GCA_031396245.1 Gemmatimonadaceae bacterium | reverse complement strand
GAATGTGAAGGTCCCGCTCGAGAGCGGGATGGTCGCGCTGAGCTTCCTCCCCCTCTCGCACATCTTCGAGCGGATGGGGGACTACCTCTTCTTCTCCCGCGGAGTGAGCATCGCCTACGCCGAGAGCATCGACACCGTCCCCTTCAACCTCTCCGAGGTGAGGCCCCACGTCGCGATGTCGGTGCCGCGCCTCTTCGAGAAGATGTATGCCCGCGTGCTGGAGAACGCGGTGTCGGGGGGCGCGCTGAAGGCGCGGATCTTCGGCTGGGCGCGCGCCGTCGCCGACAAGTGGGCCGACGAGATGCTCGCCGGCCGTCGGCCGGGGACCTTCCTCGCGTGGAAGTACGGCGTCGCGCAGAAACTCGTCTTCTCGAAGCTCAAGGAGCGGACCGGCGGACGCCTGCGGTACTTCGTCTCCGGCGGCGCGCCCCTCGCCCCGTCGATCAACAAGTTCTTCTACGCCGCCGGACTCAAGATCCTCGAGGGGTACGGCCTCACCGAGACCTCACCGGTGATCTGCGTGAACTCCGACGACGCCTTCCGGATCGGGTCGGTCGGCAAGCCGGTGATCGGCGTCGAGGTGACGATCGCGTCGGATGGGGAGATCCTCACTCGGGGTCCGCACGTGATGAAGGGGTACTACAACCGCCCCGACGCCACCGCCGAGGCGATCGACAGGGATGGCTGGTTGCACACCGGCGACATCGGCGTGCTCGAGGATGGGTTCCTGCGGATCACCGACCGCAAGAAGGACATCATCGTGACGGCGGGCGGGAAGAACATCGCCCCGCAACCGATCGAGAACCGGGTCAAGACGAACAAGTACGTCTCGCAGGCCGTGATGATCGGCGACAAACGGAAGTTCCCGGTGATGCTCGTGGTCCCCAACTGGGACAACCTCGAGAAGTGGGCGGGAACGATCAAGGAGATCATCTGGACCGAGCGCCGGCAGCTCCTCGAGATGCCGACCGTCCGCGCCAAGATGGAGAAGGAGGTGCGGAGCACGCTGGAAGGGCTCGCTTCGTTCGAATCCCCGAAGAGGATCGCGCTGCTGGAGCACGACTTCTCGATCGAACGGGGCGAGCTGACGCCGAAGCTGAGCGTGAAGCGGCGGGTGATCGATCAGACGTACAAGAGCCTGATCGACGGCTTGTATGAAAGCGATGAGTGAGACGGCGGACGGCAGACGGCGGTGAACGGCCCTACCGCCTCCGCTTCAACTCGACCACGCCACTCGTCGCATCGCGTTCACCGACCCACTCGCGTTCGTCTCGCGCGAGTTCGCGGACGCCTGGTGGCACGGGGATTTCGATCGGCGCGACCACGCGCCCGCCGATCGCGACGCATCGCACGGCTTCGCCGATCAGTCGTTCCGCCATCGGCCCGTCGAGCGCCGCGCCTCGGAAGGTCCCATCGGTGAAGGGGATCGCGCTCCACTCCCCGAGCGCCAGCACGCTCACTTCGCATCGCGCCGTCAGCGGCTGCGCGAAAGCGACATAGCTGCCGCCGAGCAGCACCGCGCCCTCCGGCTCGGCGAGTCCGAGCAGCGCCTGTATGCGATCCACAGCAGCACCATCTTGGTATTGCAGTACCGCCGTCCGCCCTCCGCCGTCCGCCGTCGGTCCCATGCGCAGCTCTCCGCCGAGCACACGCACTTCGAGCCCGCACAAAGGGCATCCCGCGACCCCGCGCCGTAGGTCGCGCTCGACCACTTCTTCGGCAATCAGGATCAGCGGCGTTGGGGCGTGGGGTTGCGGACAGCGGAGGCGTTCAGCGAGTTCGAGGCGCATCCGCGACTAGCTGCGCGAGAGCCGGACTTCCTCGACGTCGACGTGGGCCGGCCGCGTGACCGCCCAGAGCACCACCTCGGCGACATCATCGGCCCGCAGCATCTTCGCCCGCGAGGGGAGATCGGGCGACGCGTCCGGATCGTACGCATCCCAGATCGGCGTGTCGGTCGCCGCCGGGGAGACAAGGGTGGCCCGTACGCCACTCCCGACCGTCTCGACCCGCAGCACCTCGTGCATCGCCCGCACCGCGTGCTTCGTCGCGGCGTAGATCGCATTGCCGGGGAAGACGGTGTGATCGGCGACCGAGCCGATGGTGACGATGTGGCCACTGCCGCGCGCGCGCATCCCAGGGAGCACCGCGCGCGTGAGACGCAGCGGCGCCGCCGCGTTGAGAGCGAGCGCGGTGTCGAGCTCGGCGTCGTTCGCGTCGACGAGCGGCCCGAGGGGAAAGATCCCCGCCGCGTGGACGACGATGTCAGGGTCGGCACCCAGGAGGGCGCGGGCCGAGGCCGCCAGGACGTCAGCCGCCGACGACTGCACGAGATCGGCCGGCAGGGCCGATGCGCCGTGCGGGAGCGTGGCGGCGAGCCGCTCGAGCGTCTCGCGCGAACGGGCCACGAGCACGACCCGCGCTCCCGCCCCGGCGAGCGCGCGCGCGATCGCCGCGCCGATCCCCCGCGAGGCGCCAGTGACGAGCGCGCTGCGCCCCGCGAGCGGATGGGTCACGCCATCATCCCTTGGCCGAGCCGCCGTAGGCGAGGCGCAGGAACTCGTCGCGCGTCATCGGCTGGTCCTTGAACGAACCGCGCAGCGCCGACGTGATGGTCCGCGAGTTCTGCTTCTCCACCCCGCGCATCATCATGCAGAGGTGTTCGCACTCGATCACGACGCCGACGCCTTCGGGGCGCAGCACCTCCTCGATCGCCTGCGCGATCTGCTCGGTGAGCCGTTCCTGCACCTGCAGCCGGCGGGCGAAGACCTCGACGATGCGCGGCAGCTTCGAGAGCCCGACGATCCGCCCCTTCGGGATGTAGGCGATGTGCGCCTTGCCAAAGAAGGGGAGCATGTGGTGCTCGCACATCGAGTACAGCTCGATGTCTCGTACCATCACCATCGACTCGTGCTGCTCCTCGAACACGGCGTCACCGACGACGTCGGCGACGTTCATCTCGTAGCCGCGGGTGAGCCAGGACATCGCCTTGGCGACGCGTTCGGGGGTCTTGAGGAGGCCCGGTCGCATCGGATCCTCACCGATCAGCTCGATCTCGCGCCGCACGATGTTCTCGAACTCGAGCATCCGATCGGCCGAGAGGGGCGGCGACGACTCGAACTCGTCGGCGCTCGCGAGGGTGCGCTTCGCCTTCGCCGCCTCAGCGGCCTTGATACTCGACATAGTGATTCTCCGTTTCCCAGAGCTTGAGCTTCGCGAGGCGCGCCGGCGTGACCTTCGGCGCCAGGATCCGCCAGCAGGCGAGGACCAGATTCTCGGTCGTGGGGATGATCCCCTTCATGAAGGGGACATCGAGGTTGAGGTTCTTGTGGTCCATCAGGTCCACCAGCTCCCGCTGGCCGACCCGCTTCAGCTCGCCCAGGTCGATCACGAATCCGGTCTTGGGATCGACCTCTCCCTCGACCGTGATCTCGAGGGTGTAGTTGTGGCCGTGCCAGT
>JANNKK010000129.1:0-23066 GCA_031396245.1 Gemmatimonadaceae bacterium | reverse complement strand
GACGGCGGTGGGCGGACGGCAGTCACCGCCAACCGCCGCCCGCCGCCTCCGCTCGTTCCAACCCTTCCGGTGAACCCAATGTCCGATACCTAGGACCTCTGGGTAACGAGACTATGACTCCGCTTCTTCAAGGCACTCTGGACCTCCTCATCCTAAAGACCCTCTCCTGGGGGCCGCGCCACGGGTACGCGATCGCGCGATGGGTGGAGGAGACGACCAACGACGCCCTCGAGATCCAGGAGGGCTCCCTCTATCCGGCACTCTACCGCCTGCGACAACGGCGGCTCGTGAAGGTCGAGTGGGGCGAGTCGGAGCTCGGCCGACGGATCAAGCTCTACTCCCTCACGCCGGAAGGCCGCGACGAACTGCGCGCGCTCGTGAAGCAGTGGAATCGCTGCGTCGCCACCGTGGCCAAGGTGCTGGAGGCGCGATGAGCGGCGAGAAGCGGCACGATCCCGTTCGTCCACTCTCGGCGGACGAGGAGATCGACGAGGAACTGGCGCAACACGTCGAGCTCCTGGTCGCGCGCAACATCGCCAAGGGGATGACGCCTGGGGCTGCGCGCGCCGCCGCCCACGAACGCTTCGGCGATGCACTCGCCGTGCGAGCCGAACTCCGTCCGATCGCCCACCACCACGAGCGGAAGATGCGAATCACCGAGTATCTCCAGGAACTCCACCACGATCTCGCCTTCGCGGTGCGTACGCTCCGGCGCGCCCCACTCTTCTCGGTCGTCGCGGTGCTCACGCTCGCCGTCGCGATCGGCGCGAATACCGCGATGTTCAGCGTGGTGCATCGGGTGCTGCTCAGGCCGCTCCCCTACGCCAACGCCGAGCGCACCTACACGGTCAACAACAGCTATCCCGGCACTGGGCTCCTCAAGGCCGCAGTCTCCCCAGCGGAGTTCGCCGATTTGAAGGAAGGCCTGCCGGGTGTCGATGAACTCGCTGGAGTGCGCCCACAGCCGCTGAGTCTCACTGGGGACTGCGGCGGCGACGGATCCTGCGAGCCACAACGCGTGAGCGCCTACACCGTCTCACCGAACCTCTTCTCGCTCCTCGGCGCCGGCGCCGCGCTCGGTACTGCCTTCCGTCCGGGGGATGGTGCGGCCGACGCGCCGGCGACGGCGGTGTTGAGTCACGCCCTCTGGGTGCAGCGCTTCGGCGCCGACTCGAGCATCGTCGGCCGGACCATCACCACCGCGGGCGTCGTCCGCACGGTGATCGGCGTGATGCCGCGCGACCTGCGCTTCCCTGACGTCCCGGTGGGCTACCTCTCCGAACCGGCGGAGCTCTGGCTCCCGTATGCGTGGGAACGCGACCGGCAGCAGGGACGTGGCAATCAGTTCCTCGTGGTGCTCGCGCGTTTGCGCGACGGTGCGGTGCCGGAGCAGCTCAGGGCCGAGCTCGATCTGCTTGAGTCGCGCTTCAAGGCTCGCTTCCCGCCGCGATACACCGGCCCATCGCAGTGGCGCCTCGCCGAGACCTCCCTGCGCACCGAGATGGTCGGTGAGGTGCGGCCGGCGCTCCTGATGCTCTGGGGGGTGGTGGGACTCGTGCTGTTGATCGCCTGCGCGAACGTTGCGAACCTCCTCCTCGCGCGGAGCGCCGCCCGCGAGACGGAGATGGCGGTGCGCTCCGCCCTCGGCGCCGGTCGCGGCCGGATCGTGCGGCAGCTCCTCGCCGAGGCGATGGTACTCGGTGTGGCCGCCGGCGGCTCGGGCCTGGTGCTCGCGACGCTCGCGCTTGGCGCGGTGCGAACGCTCGCTCCGCCGACGCTGCCACAGGTCGCGACGGTCGGGATCAGTGGCGCGGTGCTGCTCTTCGCGCTGGCCGCCGCCCTTGGCGCGAGCCTTCTCTGCGGACTCCTGCCGGCGATCCAGCTCTCTCGCAGCGACCTCCAGGTCACGCTCCGCAGCGGCGTCCGCGGACTGGGCGGCGCGCGCGCGGGACGCGGGATGCGTCGTGCGTTGGTCGTCGGTGAGGTCGCGCTCTCGCTGGTCGTGCTGGTGAGCGCGGGACTCCTCCTCCGGAGTTTCGGCGCGGCGCAGCGCGTCACGCCGCCCTTCGATGCGGCCGGCGTGCTCTCATTCGAGCTTACCCTGCCGCGCGCGTCCCATCCCGATGCCGCGGCGATCGTCGCCTTCCACACTGCCTTCCGCACGAGTCTCGCTGCGGCGCCCGGCGTGCGCGCCGTGAGTGCGATCCTCCCGCTCCCGCTCGACGGGGGACGATGGTCGGGGTCGTTCTATGCCGAGGGGCGTCAGCCGGGGCCCAACGACGAGTATCCGAATGCGCAGTACAACGTCGCGCTTCCAGGCTACTTCGCGGCGATGCGGCTCCCGCTGCGCGAGGGGCGCGAGTTCACCGACGACGATGCCGCGGGGCGCACGCCGGTCGCGATCGTGAACGAGGCGCTGGCTGCGCAGTACTGGCCCGGTGAGAACGCGCTCGGCAAGCGGATCAACACGATCGACCAGGAGGATGGGATATACTCGACGATCATCGCCGTGGTGCCGAACGTGCGCCGCCTCGGTGCGACCGAGCCGGAGGTGCCGCAGATCTACCTCCCGCTCCTGCAGAAGATCGAGCGTCGGTTGAGCTACGTGGTCCGCACCGAGGGGGATCCGCTCGCGGCGGTGGGCGTGGTGCGCGAGACGCTCCGCGCGATCGACCCCGGCCTGCCGGTCGCCCGCGTAGCGGCGATGGAGGATCTGTTGGCTCGCTCAGTCGCCCCGCAGCGCTTCAACGCCGCACTGCTCGGCATCTTCGCCCTGATCGCGCTGGTGCTCGCGAGTGGCGGCCTCTTCGGCGTCGTCTCCTATCTCGTCGTGCAGCGCGACCACGAACTCGGCGTGCGCATCGCACTCGGCGGACGCCCCGCCGACATCCTCAGGCTCATCGTAGGTGACGGGATGGCGATGGCGGGCGCAGGGATCCTGATCGGGATCGTCGGAGCGTGGATCGCGACGCGCGCCCTGCAGGGGCTGCTCTTCGGCGTCTCGCCGAACGATCCCGTCACGTGGATCACGGTGGCCGCGGTCCTGGCGGCGGTCTCGTTCCTGGCGTCGTATCTACCGGCGCGCCGCGCGACGCGGATCGATCCGATCACAGCACTTCGAGGGAACTAGGCCCTACTTGAGCGCCTTCTGGATCGCCGCCTCGATATCCTGCTTGCCGCCGACGCCGGTGTACACGACGACGCCAGCCGCGTTGAGTACAACGACGTAGCTCGTCGTCGGCACGTCGTACGCCTCGACGCCATTCCCGCGCCGGTCATAGAAGTGTGACCACCCGACGTAATGCTCGGCAGTGTAGCGCTTCACGCGTTCGGTGGACTGGTTGACGCTCACCGCCACGCCGGCGAAGGCGACGTGCGATCCGTGCGCTTTGAAGGCCGTGGTCATCGTCGGCTCGAGCTCGCGGCAGTTGCCGCACCAGGTCGCCCAGAAGTAGAGGACCGCCGGCTTGCCGGCGAAGGTCTTGGCGAGCGACGCGACCTGACCGTCGAGGGTCTCGACCGACGCATCGGGCGCCTTGGCGCCGATCTCGATCCCACTCTCCTGTGCGGCGAGTGGCGCGGCGAGGAGTGCGAGTGCGAATGCAACACGAGCGATCATATCAGCAGTTTTCCCATTTCGACGAGATAGTACTCGGCGACGCCGAGCATGATGAGCGCGAAGAGGCGCTTCACCCAGACCATCCACGCGCCGGCGCGCGGCAGTCGGGCGACGAACCCGCTTGAGAGACCCACCACCACGAGCAGGGTGCACATCCCGAGAGAGAACACCAGTAGATACCCGAAACCGAGCGCCGCGCTCCCCGTGGCGCCCACCCAGGTGAGGATCGCCGCCATCACCGGGGCGCCACAGGGGGCGGCGACGAGTCCCGACATCGACCCCATCACGAAGGCGCCGGCGGCCCGCCCTCCCGTGCCGGCGGTCGCGGCGCGCTGCACGAGCGCCGCCGGGAGCCGCACCGGGATCACGTCGAGCATCGCGAGGGCGGCGATGACGAGGACGTTCGCCATCGCGAAGTAGAGCCAGGGGTTCGTGCTGATCGCGCCGAAGAGCGTGCCGGTCATTCCGGCGATGAGCCCGAGGATCGCGTAGAAGAGGGCGAGCCCGGCCACATACGACATCGTGAGCACGAAGGTCCGCCACTTGGGCGGCGCCTCGGCCCCCACCGTCTGCCCCCCGACGATCGCTGCGGTGATCGGGATCATTGGATAGATGCAGGGAGTGAGACTCGTGAGGACCCCAGCCGCGAACACCAGCGGGAACGCGGTGAGGGGGCTCTGGCTGAGGCGCGCGGCGATGTCGCTGAAATCCATCATTCAGAATACAGATGGGAGGTGTGAGGTGTGAGGGGCGCGCCGATGACTGCCCGGCGCGCCGGCGAATCGGGAAGCGCCTCTCCCATCTTTCCTCTCCCATCCCCCATCTTCTGTTGCGGTATCGTGTCCCCCACCACGAGTTCCCGTATGCCCTGGCAGTCCTCTGCGCCCTCTGTGCTCTCTGTGGTGATGCTGTTGCAGTTGCTCTCGACACCCGCCGAGGCACAGAGGTCGGACACCACCGCCTTCAGAAGGGCCGCTGAGTACTCGAAGGCCGAACGCGGCGACGCGGTACTGGTGATGATCGACGGCCGGATCGTCTTCGAGGACTATCCGAACAACGGCTCTCCCGCGCGCACGCACCTTCTCGCCAGCGGGACCAAGAGCTTCGTCGGGGTGATGGCGGCGGCCGCACTGCAGGACTCGCTCCTCGCCTGGGACGAACCCGTCTCGCAGACCCTTCCCGAGTGGGCTTCGGATCCCGAGCGCGCGACGATCACCATCCGACAACTCCTTTCGCTCACGAGTGGGATCGAGGGCGGTCCGCAGCTCAATCCACCGAGTTACGCCGAGGCGGTGACCGCGCAGCTCACCGCGGCGCCGGGCACGAAGTTCCAATACGGCCCCAATGCGTTCCAGATCTTTGGCGAGGTGATGAAGCGGAAGCTCAAGGCGCGCGGGGGCGAGACGGTCGGCGCCTATCTCCAGCGCCGCGTGCTCGGACCGCTCGAGATCAAGACCGGCTTCTGGCGTGGGATGCCGCAGGGGGAGCCGCAGCTCCCGCACGGCGCGTATCTCACCGCGCGCGAATGGGCGAAGGTCGGCGAGTTCATCCGGCTGAACGGGATGTGGAAGGGGCAGCAACTCATCCCGGCGGAGTTCCTCACCGAGCTGTTCAAGGGCTCCGCCGCGAACCCCGCCTATGGGCTCACGTGGTGGCTCAACGTGGAGCCGTGGCCGTCGATGAAGACCGAGATCGCCCAACTCCAGCGCAACTTCGGCGGGATGGAGAAGGTGCCGGGACTGGAGGGGATGGTCACCGCCGCGGGCGCGTTCAAGCAGCGGCTCTATGTGATCCCGTCGCGTCGGATGGTGGTGGTGCGATATGGGAACAGTGTGGGGCCGCAGTTCGAGGACGCTCGTTTCCTGGCGCTGCTGACGGGTGCTTCCATCCAATGACCTGGAGGCGAAAGGTGGAAGGGGGAAGGTGGAAGGTCACGACAGCGAGAGAGTGAATTGCGCGGCTGACTAGCTTACTTCGACGAATCCAGTAAAACGCCGGCGCGCCGGGCACTCATCGGCGCGCCCCTTCCACCTTCCACCTTCCATCTGCACCTCAGTGGCCCCCCAGTTCATCTATGTAATGAAGTCGTTGAAGAAGGTGATCCCGCCCTCGCGGATCATCCTCGACGACATCTGGCTCTCCTTCTATCCCGGCGCGAAGATCGGCGTCCTTGGGCCCAACGGCGCGGGGAAGTCGTCGCTGCTCAAGATCATGGCCGGTGTGGACACCGACTTCCAAGGGGAAGCGTGGGCGCACAAGGGCACGAAGATCGCCTACCTCTCGCAGGAGCCGAAGCTCGACGAGTCACTCGACGTGCGCGGCAACGTGGAACTTGGCGTGAAACCGGCGCGCGACCTGATGAAGCGGTTCGAGGCGATCTCGGCCAAGTTCGCCGAACCGATGAGCGACAATGAGATGAACAAGCTCATCGAGGAGCAGGGGCGGGTGCAGGAGCAGATCGACGCCCACGACCTCTGGAATCTCGACAACAAGATCGAGGTGGCGATGGACGCGCTGCGGTTGCCGCCCGGGGACGCTGGCGTGAAGACCCTCTCCGGCGGCGAGAAGCGCCGCGTCGCGCTCTGCAAGGTGCTGCTCGAGGAGCCCGACATGCTCCTCCTCGACGAACCGACCAATCACCTCGATGCCGAATCGGTCGCGTGGCTCGAGCACTTCCTGGAGAGCTTCCCCGGCACCGTCGTCGCGATCACCCACGACCGCTACTTCCTCGACAACGTCGCCAAGTGGATCCTCGAACTCGACCGCGGGCGCGGCGTGCCCTACGAGGGGAACTACTCCGGCTGGCTCGACCAGAAGCGGACGCGGCTCGCGCAGGAGGAGAAGATTGCCTCGGCGCGCCAGCGTTCACTCGAACGGGAGCTCGAGTGGGTGCGGATGTCCCCCCGCGCCCGGCAGGCCAAGAGCAAGTCACGCCTCCAGAAGTACGAGGAGATGGTGAGTGAGGCGCAGAACGAGAAGATCGCCAACAACGAGATCATCATCCCGCCGGCGCCGCGACTGGGGAACGACGTGGTGATCGCGAAGGGCCTCAAGAAGGGGTACGGCGACAAACTGTTGATCGACGGGCTCGACTTCTCGCTGCCACGCGGCGGGATCGTCGGCGTGATCGGGCCGAACGGAGCGGGCAAGACGACGCTCTTCCGGATGATCACCGGTCAGGAACAACCGAATGGCGGGTCGCTCACCGTCGGCGAGACGGTCAAGCTCGCCTACGTCGACCAGAGCCGCACGCTCGACGCCAACAAGAGCGCGTGGGAGGAGATCTCCGGCGGGAACGAGATCATCCTCGTCGGAAAGAAGGAGATGAACACCCGCGCCTACCTCTCGAGCTTCAACTTCAAGGGGACCGACCAGCAGAAGAAGGTCGGCGTCCTCTCGGGGGGCGAGCGCAATCGCCTGCATCTGGCGAAGACCGTGATGAGCGGAGGGAACCTGCTCCTGCTCGACGAGCCGACCAACGACCTCGACGTCGACACACTGCGCGCACTCGAAGAAGCGTTGGTCGACTACTCCGGCTGCGCGGTGGTGATCTCGCATGACCGGTGGTTCCTCGACCGGCTCGCGACGCACATCCTGGCGTTCGAAGGGAACTCGGAGGTCGTCTGGTTCGAGGGGAACTACGGGCAGTACATCGAGGATCTTCGGCGGCGGAAGGGTGCGGATGCGGATCAACCGCATCGGATCAAGTTCAAACCGCTGGTCCGCTGACGCGCACGGTGGGAGGTGTGAGGGGCGCGCCGGGTGCAACTGGCGCGCCTTCGTCGCGGTTGACCTTTTTCCTTCCCCCTTCCCCCTTTCCACCTGCAGTTCTATAGTCGTCCCGATGAGACTCCCTCTTGCCGCGGTGGCCGCCCTCTTGCTCGGCGCCCCCGCGCTCGGCGCGCAGGGCCTCGTGCGCGGCACTGTCTACGACTCGCTCTTCACCGGCGCGCCGCTCGAAGGGGCGACCATCGTCGTGAGTGGGTCGATGGTCACGGCCAAGTCGGATCGCCGCGGACGATTCGTGCTGCGAGGGCTCGAGCCCGGTCCGCAGGTCATCAGTTTCACGCATCCCAAGTTCGACTCACTGCAGGTCAGCCTGCCGAGCTACGCGATCGAGGTCGGCGAAGAGACCACCGTCACCCTCCCGCTGGCGACGCCCTCCCTCGCAGTCCTGCACCAACGTCTCTGCGGCGCGACGATCGAGGAGGCGACGACGGTCCTCTTCGGCCTGATCCGCGCCGCCGAGGACGACGCGCCGCTCGCCGACGCTGAAGCGCGGGCGCATTGGTACGAGATCGTCGTCGGGCAGGGAGGCGGGAGCCAGCTTCAGCGGTCTCTCACCGCGCGCACCGACTCGACGGGGCGCTACCTCCTCTGCGGCGTACCGACCGACATCGCCCTCACCCTGGTCGCCAGCCGCGACAGCCAGGTCACCGGTCCGCTGCATCTCGAGATCGCGCCGGGACCACTCGCGCGCCGCGACTTCTCGCTCAGTCTGCGCGACACCGCCGCGCGCCACGTCCAGCTCGTGCTCGAAGGGGACTCCAACATCCTTGGCGCGGAGCCGGGAAGTGCGCGACTCCGCGTGGCGGTGCGCAACGCGCAGGGGCGCGGCGTGAAGGGCGCGATTGTCGGCATCCGCGGCACCGCGATCTCGACGACCACCGGCGAATCCGGCGTCGTGAACCTCGCGAACATCCCGGCGGGTTCGCAGACCCTCGTCGTGCGTGCGATCGGTCTCGCGCCGACCTTCCGCGTCGTGGCGCTCAAGCCGGGAGCGGAACTCTCTGCGACGATCGATGCCGCGAGGATCGCCGCACTCCTGCCCTCGATGTCGGTCATCGGTCTTGGCCCCGACCGCGTGGTCGCCGAGTACGAGCGCCGCAAGAAGCTCGGCTTCGGGCACTTCGTCGAAGGGAGGGCGCTGCAGGACGCGCCGATGTCCGCAGCCTTCTGGTATCAGTTCCCCGGCGTGACGGTGGACGCCGGCAGCGGCTCGAGCGTGATGCCGTTGATGCGGGGCCAACTCCTGACGCGCTGCGTGCCCAACGTGTGGGTGGATGGGATGCAGCTGAACATCATCGACGGGTGGGAACTCCGCGGCGCGCTGATGACCGCGAAGCGGATCGAGGTCTACACGTCGGCGTCGCGGGTGCCGGCGGAATTCCTCTCGGGGGACGTCTCGGGGTGCGGGGCGATCGTGGTCTGGAGCCGCTGAACGACAGGTGGACGGAGTGAGGTGGGAGGGGGCCTCCCGTGCGGGCGGCCCTCCAACCCCATCCTCACCGCGGCAGCGTGCCGGTCGGCGATACCACGCTGCCCAACTTGGAGCTGCAGTCCTCGCAGATGCCGTGCGTGAAGCGGATCCGACGCGCGCTGAGGAACTGCTCCAACTGTTCCCAGTACCCATCGTCGCTGCGCACCTTGCGGCACCAGGCGCAGAGCGGGAGCAGCGACGAGAGCGCCTGCACATCGGAGAGGGCGGTGCGCAGTTCATCATTCGTGCGCCGCAGGTAGGCGACGAGCACGCTGGCGAAGAGCGCGACCATGAAAAAGCTCACCTCGACGTCGCCGAGGAGTTGGAGCGCGGTCGTGCCGCGCGGCGATTCCCCACCGAGGGCGACGATCGCCGCGAGCGAGCTGCGCACCGCGTGGAACCCGCCTTGGAAGAGGAAGACGAAGGCCGGGAATCGGAACGCGCCGCTGATCGCCAGTGGGGCGCGCCAGAGCAGCGCGCCGGCGACGAGCGAGAGGCCACCCCACACCAGACCGTTCACAGCGGTGCGCCAACTCGAGGCGCTGCCGGTGGCGAGGAAGAAGGCGAGCGCCGCTGCGTGCACCCCGACGACGATCACCACGTTGCGATGCCGCTGGAGCGTCCCGGCGGTGCGCTCCGCGGCGATGAGCAGCACCCCGTGACCCACCGTCACGAGGAGCGTCGGGAAGAAGCGACCGACCCAGTACGGAAGCCCGCCGCGCAGCGCGAAGAGCGCGTCGGCCGCGGTCATCGTCAGCGCGGCGAGCGTCCAGGCCTGCAAGCTGGCATCGCCGCCCGAGCGACGAAGGTGCTGCATCATCAGCGTCGCGAGGATCGCGCCGATGATCAGGTTGATGGAGTAGACGACGGTTTCTTGTGACATTGGGCGTGCGAGTGCGGGGAATCTGCCCTCCCCTCCGCGCCCTCGCCAGCGCGGGTGCCTCGCGGCACGGCGCTGCGGGCGGTACGATACTCCGATGCTCACCTCCCGCCTCCGCTCGCTCCTGCCGGCGCTGCTGCTGGCGCTCCTCGCATGCGCGCCACTCGCTGCCCAGTCGCCCCTCTCGCTCACCCAGGTGATGGGCGCGCCCTTCCCGACCAACCTCACCACCTCGGCGACCGGCGAACGCATCGCGTGGACGGTGAACGAGCGCGGCCTGCGCAATGTGTACGTGGCCGAAGGGCCCTTGTTCGCTGCACGGCGACTCACCAGTTACGTGGTCGACGACGGTCAGGAGCTCACCGCGCTCTCGATCTCCCCCGACGGCAAGTGGGTCGTGTACGTGCGTGGTGGTGACTTCAGCTCGAACTTCGACGACGCGCTCCCCGTGAATCCGCTGGGGACCCCGACCGCGCCGCGGGTCGAGATGTGGATCATCCCATTCGCCGGGGGGCCTGCCGCCGCACTCGGCGACGGACTCAGTCCGATCTTCTCGCCGCGGAGCGACGCGGTCGTGTACGAGCGCGACCGGCAGCTCTGGCGCGTGTCGGTCGACGGGCGCGCACCGGCGAAGCGACTTTTCACGATGCGCGGCACGAATGGCGGCGCCGAGTTCTCACCCGACGGGAACAGCATCGCCTTCGTGAGTTCGCGCGGCGACCACGCTTTCGTCGGGATCTATCGTGATTCCACCATCCCGATCAGATGGCTCGCACCGAGTACCAGTCGCGACTGGTCCCCGAAGTGGTCGACCGACGGCACGCGACTCGTCTTCGCGCGGCGCCCGGGCAGCGGCGGCGCGGCGACGAGTGCGCTCGAACAGACGCCGTCGCCGTGGAGCATATGGACCTACGACCTCCAGACGGAGGTGGCGCGCGAGCGGTGGAAGAGTGAGGTCTCGCTGAAGGGTTCCATTCCCTCGACCCACGGCGGCGTGAATCTCCACTGGACCGCCGGCGACCGGATCGCCTTCCTGAGTTATCAGGACGGCTGGCCGCATCTCTACTCGATGTCGGCGATGGGCGCCGACGCGCCGATCCTCCTCTCGTCGGAGGATCATATGGCTGAGCACATCACGCTCTCGCGCGATGGGAGGTCGCTCTATTACTCGGGGAACCTCGGCGCCGCGCCCGAGGACATCGATCGTCGTCACGTCCTGCGCGTCGCGGTCGATCGCCCCGGCGCGGTGGTCGTCACGCCGGGGAGTGGACTCGAGTGGGCTCCCGTGACGCTGGCGAGTGGACGCGTCGTCGCGTTCGGCGCGACCGCGCAGCAACCGCCGGTGCCCTTCGTGCTCGACGGCTCGCGTCGGCGCCTGATCGGCGAGACGGTGGTGCCCGCCGATTTCCCGGGCCCGCGGTTCGTGACCCCCAAGCAGGTCGTCTTCGATTCGCCGGATGGGCTGAAAGTGCACGCCTCGCTCTTCGAACCGCCCCCCGGGGGACCGGTGCGCAAGGCCGCGATCCTCTACGTGCACGGCGGGCCGCCGCGCCAGATGCTCCTTGGCTACCACTATGGCGACTACTACTTCAACGCCTACCTGATGAACCAGTACCTCGCGAGCCGCGGCTTCGTCGTGCTCGCGGTGAACTATCGACTGGGGATCGGCTACGGACACGACTTCCATCGGCCGCCGAAGGCTGGCGCCTCGGGCGCCAGCGAGTATCTGGACGTGAAGGCCGCCGGCGAGTGGCTGCGCGCGCGATCGAACGTCGACCCACAGCGCATCGGTATCTATGGGGGATCGTACGGCGGCTTCCTCACCGCGCTCGCCCTCGGGCGGGACTCCGACCTCTTCGCCGCCGGTGTCGACATCCACGGCGTGCACGACTTCACGAGTGATGGCGGCGCCCGCTTCGGCGGGGCGGCCTGGCGCTACGAGCGGTCGGGCGAGGACCTGCAGCAGGCCGCCGACGTCGCTTGGCGGTCGTCGCCGGTCGCGTACCTGAAGACGTGGAAGTCGCCGGTGCTGCTCATCCACGGCGACGACGACCGGAATGTGCGGTTCAACCAGACGACCGACCTGGTGCAGCGCCTGCGCACCCAGGGCGTGGAGTACGAGGAGATCGTGATCCCCGACGACACGCACCACTTCATGCGTCACGCGAACCAGTCGCGGGTGAACGCGGCGATCGCCGAGTACTTCGAGCGGAAGCTGAGGCCGCAGCAGTGAGCCTGTCGCGGACCGCACTGATACTCGGCCTCGCCGCTGTCGCCGCGTTCGCTCAGCCCGCGCAGCAAACGCAAACCACCCAGCTCGTGATGCTCGGCACAGGCAATCCAAACGCCGATCCCGACCGGAGCGGCCCGGCCGTCGCCGTCGTGCGCAATGGCAAGAGCTATCTCATCGATGCCGGGCCGGGAGTCGTCCGACGCGCGGCGGCGGCGGCGCGCACCTTCGACATCCCCGCGCTCACCGCGCGGAACCTCCGCGTCCTCTTCCTCACGCACCTCCACTCCGACCACACCATCGGACTCGTCGACGTCATCCTCACGTCGTGGGTGCTCGAACGCGACGTGCCACTCGAGCTCTACGGGCCGCCCGGCACGAAGGCGATGGTCGACCACCTCCTCGCCGCATACAACGAGGACATCCGAAATCGCCTCGACGGGCTGGAGCCGGCGAATGAGAACGGCTACAAGGTCAACGTCCACGAGATCCGCGGACCCGGCCTGCTCCTCGACGACGGGAACGTCAGGGTCACCGCCTTCGCAGTGCCGCACGGCGATTGGGCGGTGAGCTACGGCTACCGCTTCGACTCAGCCGACCGCTCGATCGTCATCTCCGGCGACACCCGCGCCAGTGACGCCGTCGTCACCGCCTGCAACGGCTGCGATCTCCTCGTGCACGAGGTGATCTCGGCCGACGGACTCCGCACCCGCACGCCCGAGTGGCAACGCTATCACGGTCGCGCCCACACGAGCACCGAGGAACTCGCGCCGCTCGCGAATCGCGCCTCGCCCAAGCTCCTGTTGCTCTACCACCAGCTCTACAGCGGCATCCCCGACGGCGACGCAGGACTCATCGCCGAGCTCACCCGTGCCGGCCTCACGCGCCCCGTGGTCGCGGCGCGCGACCTCACCATCTATTAGGGAAGGCGGCTCATGCTACTCATTGCCATTGCCATCCAAGCCCAGTTCTCCGTCGTCGAGAAGAGCATCGCCGAGATGCGTACCGCGATGGAGAGGAAGCAGGTCACGTCGCGCGAGATCGTGCGCCAATACCTGGAACGCATCGCGACCTACGAGGATCAGCTCAACGCCGTGGTGACGGTGAATCCCAAGGCGCTGCAGATCGCCGATTCCTTGGATCGACTGCGTGCCCGAGGCACCATCTTGGGGCCTCTGCACGGGATCCCCGTGGCGCTCAAGGACAACATCCACGACGTCACGATGCGTACCACCGGTGGCGCGCTCGCCTTCGCCGACCTGGTCCCGCCCTACGACGCGACCCTCACCGCGCGCCTCAAGGCGAGCGGCGCAATCATCATCGCCAAGACCCAGCTCACCGAACTCGCCAACTGGGTCGCGAGCGGGATGCCCGGCAACTACAACGCGCTCACCGGCTATGGGATGAACGCGTGGGATCCGCGACGCGACCCTCGCGAAAACAACTTCGACGGCCGCCCCGTCCTCGGCACCGGTGGGTCGAGCTCCGGCGTTGGCACCAACGTGAGCTTCTGGGCCGCGAACGTCGGCACCGAGACCTCGGGCTCGATCCTCAGTCCTGCGATCGCGAACTTCCTCGTCGGCATCAAGCCGACCGTGGGCCGAGTGAGTCGGTACGGCGTCATCCCGATCACCGCCGACCAGGACACGCCGGGGCCGATGGCCCGTACCGTGACCGACGCCGCGATCATGCTCGGTGCGATGGAAGGCATCGCCGCGGATCCGAATGATGCGGCGACCAGGGCCTGCGCTCCGCCCCCGCGCAACGACTACACCGCGATGCTCGACGCCAAGGCACTCACCGGCGCCCGCATCGGCATCCCCCGCGCCTTCTTCTTCGACCGCACCGCCACCACGCCTCCGCGCGGCGGCTTGGGTGACGGCCAGCGCGCAGTGATGGACAGCGTCATCACCATCCTCAAGGCGCAGGGCGCGATCATCGTCGACCCCGCCGACATCCCGAGCGTCACCACGAGCGACTCGGCATTCAACTTCTTGAACTGGAACGTCTGCGGCGGCCTCAATCAGGCGAAGGGACTCGACGCCAACTGCTCCATCTCCTTCAAGTACGGGATGAAGCGCGACTTCAACACCTGGCTCACCTCATTGGGTGACCGCGCCCCGGTGAAGACGCTGACCGAACTCCGGCAGTGGAACATCACGCATCAGCGCGCCGGCGCGATCAAGTACGGGCAGGCGAACCTCGACGTTTCCGACGAGATGAGCATCGGCGGCGACCGCGCGAAGTACGAGGCCGATCGGCGCAAGGATGTCTTGCTCAGCGCGACCAATGGTCTCGACGCCGCGGTGAAGAACCACAACATCGACGCGCTGCTCTTCCCCGGCGTCGCGAGCGCCAACATCTCCGCCCGCGCCGGCTATCCGGTGGTCTTCGTGCCCTTCACCTTCATGCCGGTGGGAGGCGGGCAGGGCGCGAATGCATTCCCGGCGGGGTTCGATCCCAAACCCTCGCCTTATGGGATCAGTTTTGCCGGAGCCGCGTGCAGCGAGCCGCGGCTCCTCGCGATCGCCTACGCGTTCGAGCAGGCGACCAAGCGGCGGAAGGCGCCACCGCTCTTTCCATAGCCCGTGTTGCCCCTGCGCAAGGGACCACGCACATTGCGAGGGTGAAAGCAGCAACACGCGTGACCGGCCTTCTCGATCGTGCAGCGCAGATCTTCGTCGCACTGGCCGTCATCGAGCTGGGGATGCTCCTCTGGTTGCGGGGCTTCCGCACGCCGCTCGGAGTTCCGCTCACGATCGTCGGCGCGCTCGGGTTCGTCGCCGGCGCCGGCATCGCCGCGCTCGCACTGAATGGCCGGTTCGGTCCCGCCCTGCGGCTCGTCACGCGGGTGCTCGTGCTCGGTGCCGCGCTGCTGACCGTCAAGCTCATCGCCGATCGCTGGCCCTCGGCGCGCCGACGCCCCGCGAGGATGGTCTATCCAACCTCCGATTCCGTCGCGCAGGCACTCCCCGTCGAGCTGCGCCTCCGATGGGCCGTGCGGGTCGCCGCGCACTCCGTCTCCACCGGTGGACGTACCGACTCGACGCTTCGGATCCCGTTGGAATGGCCATACCCGCCCACAGTGGGCATCCGTATCCACGAGAGCGCTGATTCGATCGCCCTGGTCGCCGTCGATCCCCCGGCGCTCACTGCCTGTCGTTTCACGCTCTTCCGCCTGATCCCCGACAAGGCCGCGCTCACCACGCGGGGCGAGCCGGTGCAGTGCAGCGAGAACGCGAACGACAGTACCGCGCACACGCTCCGCGTCGTGCGCATCGCCGGTCTCACACCCGACAGCGCCACCCTCGAGAAGACGGTCGTCCCCACCACGCGCGTCGCAGTCGTACCCTGGACGCAGTACCGCGGCGACGCAGCGCGCAGCGGCGTGGCGGCGCCGGGCACTCCCGGCAGCGCCGGATGGCGGCTCCAACTCGATGGCGAAGTGCGCGCGACCGCCTCACTCGCCGGCGACCGACTCTTCCTCGGCACGCACGGCCCGGGCGCACTGCACGTCGTGGACTCGCGGACGGGCCAACTCAGCTGGATGCGCTATCTCCCCAACTGGGTGCACCAGGACGCGGTGAGCGATGGACGGACGGTCGTGATCGGCTTCGGCGACAACACCACGTCGCTCGTCGGCGACGCGCCCTCCGGCGTCGCGGCATTCGACGTGGCGACCGGTGCGTTGCGATGGTCGACGTTCGAGGGCAACTCGGTGATGGCCTCGGCCGTGCTCTGGGGAGACCGTGCCGTCTCCGTCACCTCGGCCGGACTCCTGCGAGTGCGCGACGTGCTGACCGGCGCCGAGTCCGCGCGCTTGGCGATGCGCGGACGGGTGACGATGGCGCCGCCGATGCTCGTCGGTGACACCCTCATCGCGACGCTCGACACGTCGCGAGTCTGTGCGGTGACGCTCACGACCGTCACCGAACGCTGGTGCACCGACCTTCCCGGGCACGGCATGCTCGGCCATTCCGCTGCGGCGGTGATCGGAGGGCGCGTGTACCTGACGGCTGCCGTCTTCAATCCGCGTCGCCCCAAGAAGCCGTGGTACGTGAACTGGGAGCGCCTGAAGAACGCACTCGGATGGTACTTCGGCGCTGAGGAGTATTCCGCGCAGCGCATCTACGCGCTCGATGTCGCCACCGGCAGGATCATCTGGGAGTCGAAGAGCTATCCCTCGCAGTTCCCTCCAGCGGGACACTCGTCGGGCACACCGGTCGCCGAGGATGGCGTCGGCATCGTCGTGCTCCCATTGGCGGGTGTGACGGTCGGCTTCGACCTCGCGACCGGCGCCGAACGCTGGACGCAGGACACCGGTCCGGTCCGCGGTCCGCCGGCGCACATCGATGGCCGGGTCTTCCTCACCCTGCGGTCGGGTGAGCTGCGCGTGGTGCGCGCGACGACCGGCGCGATCGAGTGCTCCATCCGAACGACGACGAGCTTCGACCGGATCGGACCGGTGATCGCCGGCGGTACGCTCTATCTTGCGTCGACGAACGGCGTACTCGTCGCATTGCCGGTCGAGACGTTGAGACGTTGTTCCGCGGACGAGGTCCGCGCCATCGTACGCTGAACGACAGGGGGAGAGTATGGGATCCGACAGGCGTTCATTCGTGAAGCGGTCACTCGGCGGCGTCCTTGGCGCGGTCGTCGTCGCATCGGAGCCGCTCGATGGGGCCCC
Source organism: Gemmatimonadaceae bacterium (assembly GCA_031396245.1). Lineage (GTDB taxonomy): Bacteria > Gemmatimonadota > Gemmatimonadetes > Gemmatimonadales > Gemmatimonadaceae > Pseudogemmatithrix. The sequence goes on along the minus strand of JANNKK010000129.1, from coordinate 6,390 downwards.
CCCGGGTCAGGCGGACGCGTGGCTCGAGGCGATCGCGCACAAGAAGCACCGCACCTTCCTCGATGTCGGCACCTTCACCGCCGACCTCGGCACTTTCCGGCGCGCGCGGGCGATGCTGAACGCCTTCCGCGACGCCTACGCCACTCCGGACGCCGAGTGCGGCGTCGCCTTCGGATGCCACGGGAGCGCACTCGGGTACCTGGTCGGACCGACGGCGTGGGATTCGCTCGGGCTCGTCGAGATGATCGCCACTTCACGACCCACCGAGGCCGCCGCCCTTCGCGCCGCCACGAGGAACTGGGGAACCGTGGTCGCCGAGCGCGTCGCCGAGTTGCAGCAGCGCGGAATGAAGTTCCTCGCCTGCCGCAATACGGTCACACGCTGGGCGGCCTCGATCGCCGAGAAGCGCGGGGCCCCCGCGGAGGGGGTTGCGAACGAGATCATCGCCGGGCTGCACGCCGGGGTGGAACCGGTCCCGGCGATGATCGCTGCCGCGGTGCTCGCGCAGGAGCGCGGGCTCGCCTACGTGAATCTCGGCGGCTAAGGCGCCCGCTCGAGATTGAGCTCGGTCACATTCGCGTCCCACCGAGCATCGCCGAGCAGGTGCCTGACGAAGTACTCCGACCGCAGCCAGAACCAGTACTCCCCCATCGTCCCGTAGCCGTGCCGCTGGCCGGGGAAGATGAAGAAGTCGAACCGCTTGTTCGCCTTGATCAGCGCCTCAGCCATCCGGAACGTGTTCGCCGGGTGGACGTTGTTGTCGACGTCGCCGGTGGTGAGCATCAGGTGACCCTTCAGGTTCCGCGCGAGCTCCGAGTTCTTCTCGATCGCGTACTCGAAGGTGATCGTGTCCCCCTTCACCGTCTCCTTCACGCCGTGGTGCTTCTCCGACCAGTTGAGGTTGTAGACGTCGTTCTCGTGATTCCCTGAGGACGACACCGCCACCTTGAAGAAATCGGGATAGACGAGCATCGCCGCGGTGCTCATGAAGCCGCCGCCGGAGTGGCCATAGATCCCCACGCGGTCCAGGTCGAGCCACTTGTGCCGATCGCCCAACTGCTCGGCGGCGGTCTTCTTGTCCTCGAGTCCGTAGTCGCGCAGGTCGCCATAGCCGAAGTTGTGGTACCACTTCGAACGATCAGGATGGCCGCCACGATTCCCGATCGTGATCACCACCATCCCGAACTGGGCGAGCGCGACCTCGGTGGCGCTCGTCGCGAATTGCTTCGCGACCGATTCCGTCTGCGGTCCCGGGTAGACGAACTCGACCAGCGGGTAGCGCTTCGTCGAATCGAAGTCGAAGGGTTTGTACATCACGCCGTAGAGGTCGGTCACGCCGTCGGCCGCCTTCACGGTGAAGGGCTCGGGGAACTTGAAGCCCGCCTCGCGCAACTTGGAGAAGTCCGCGGTCTCCAAGTCGAGGAGCTTCCGCCCGGTGCTCGCGTCGTGGAGGGCGGCGACCGGCACCGTGTTCACGCGCGAGGCGTTGTTCACCGCGAAACGGTTCGACTCGCCGAACGTGGTGCGATGGTCGAAGTCGCCCGCGTTCAGGAGGGCGAGCCCCGACCCGTCGATCCCGATTCTATAGGAATGCTCGAAGTAGGGATCCTCGCCCCGCTCCTTCCCGTGCGCGTTGAAGTACACGACGCCACGCGTCTCGTCGATCGACTCGATGCCGCCGACGTGCCAGGGGCCCTCGGTGAGCCGGTTCTTGAGTGCTCCGTCGGCGCCATAGCGATAGAGGTGCGCCCACCCGTCGCGCTCGCTCCACCAGAGGAGGTCGCCGTTCCGCAGGAGCTCGAGCCGCTGGTGCTCTACATAGGTGTTGAGTCGCTCCTCGATCACGACCTTCACCGCGCCGGTCGTCGCATCGGCCGAGAGCACGTCGACCTTGTGCTGGTCGCGGCTGCGTCGCCAGAGCCAGACGGTGTTCGATCCCTCGCCGAGCCAGAGGGCGCGCTGTGGCTCGTCCAAGTCGGGATAGTTGAACTGCCGCCCGGTGAACAGCCCGATCGTCTGGTCCTTGAAGCCGGCGAGCTGGATCATCGCCATCGTGCTCGCCGCGAGGTCGAAGACGCCGACCTCGGGCTGGCTCACGTCCTTCTCTCCCGGCAGGTCGTACTTGTAGGTCTCGAGCTGCGGCCGCTTGTTGCCGACCGAGCGGATCACCCAGAGGTCACCGACCTTGCGCCGGTCGGCGCGCTGGACGGTGAACCGCTTCGAGTCGCGTGCCCAGGTGATGCTCGCGCTCTTCCGGCGGTCCTTCGCCTTCTCTACCTCGTCCTCGCTGCTCCCCATCTCCGCCGACATCCAGCTGTAGTCCTTCTCGCCGTTCGTCGTGAGCTGCGTCCCTTCGATGGCGACCTTCCAGTCGGCGCTGTCGGCCGCCGCGCCCGTCTTGCCGCGCCGCGCATCGAGCACCTTCTGGTAGTCGGCCTTGGTCATCTTGTAGAGGTTGTGCCGCAAGCCGTAGACGATGGTCTGACCGTCGGGTGAGACGCTGGCCCACCCCGGATGATTGTCGGGATGCCGCCAGTCGGGGATCTCGGTCAAGCGCTGTGTCGTCACGTCATAGCGGAAGTGCCAGACCTTCTTCGTCGGCCGTGGCCGCCGCGCCGCTTGTCCCCCCTGTCCCCCCTGCTGCGTGTTGCCGCGCTCGGCTTCGGCGTCGGCCAACACCGTGTCCTGCGACGACTCCACCTCGAACTGCAATGTGCCGGCGTCGATGAACTTGATCGTGCGGATCGGGAGGTGCCTTCCGTCCCAGGGATCCTTCGTGATGCGCGAGAGCTCGGCGGCGATACGGTCATTGTCGAAGAGCGGCCGCTTCGTCGCGGTGACGGGGTCCACGATCATGAACCGCTTCCCCTCGCTCGCCTCCCACTCGTACCAGAAGCGCTCGCTGCCCTTGATCCAGCGCGGAGTGAGCGAGGTGGAATAGACGAGGCGCCGCATCTTCGCCGGCGCGAACCGAGCGGCGAGTCGGTAGTTCGCCTCGGTCACGGGCGTGGTGGCGGAAGTCGCTTGGGCGCTGACGGTGCCTGCGAGAAGGACGACGCCGAGGGCGAAGGCGAGAGGACGTGAGCGGATCACGTGCGATGCTCCGTGAGATCGGTGTGGCGCGATGTGTGGTGGGCGCGGCGAATCTACTTCCGATGACGCGCCGGGGTGAGGCGTCGGTTCAGGCGATCACGAACGGCGCAACATCGAAGAGCCGCAGTCCCGGCACGCGCGAGAAGTGTCGCCCGTTGAGCGTTGCAACGACGAGTCCCGACGCGAGGGCAGTCGCGGCGATCAACAGGTCGTGAGGATCGATCAACATCCCTCGTTCGGCGAGATCGGCCCACAGGTCAGCGTGCCGGCGCGCCTCTGGAAGCCCGAAGGGAAGGACAGGGACACCGCGGATCAGATAGTCCGCGAACGCGATGCGACGCACCCGATGCGCTGCGGTGCGCGAGCGGATGGAACCCTGAAGGAGCTCCGAAACCGTGATCGCCGCGATCGCGATCGAGTCGATCTGTGGCTCGGCGATCAGGCGCTCGAGATCGATCCGCCCGCGCTCCGCCTCGACGAGGACCGACGTGTCGAGGACTACTCCCACGAATCGCGAAGCGGGGGAAGCTCAGCCCTCGCGGCGGCAATGTCCTCGGCGTACGCGTCCGCTTCCTCCCGCGTGAGGTGAGGAGCAGCGGTCCAGACGCGGGCGAACTCCGCCGCCGACATCGGGCGCACTATCTCACGCATCGGCCCGCTCGCCAGATACCGGGCGACCGCCTCGCGAACCACCATCGACTTGGGTACGCCTCGCGCCACCGCCGCGCGCTCGAGTTCGCGATTGAGGTCGTCGGGAAGACGGAGCGTGAGATGCGAATCCTGCATGTGACACAACGTAACACAATGTGTTAAGTCACACAATACCTAAGCTTTGTCTGCCACTCGTCGGTCCAGGAACTGCGCCGGTGTGATGGCCCCTGCCCTCTCGCAGAGCTCAGCGTCCCACGACACGAGTGGCGCCTTCAGCGAATCGGCAGTGCTCGCGTAGATCGCGTCGGTCCCTCGAATGCGGAACTGGGCGCCGACCGCTGCGGCCCGCACGAGGCGCGGTCCCGAGAGCGGATCGAGTCGGAGTGAAGAGTGGGAGCTGACGCGCCGGACCCCTTCGATTCCAGCTTGCGGATCACCGTGGCGCCGTGAAAGGGCAGAGGCGATCTCCACGAGAAGGATCTCGGGCGCGACCGCTGTGTGCCCGGCTGCGAAGAGCCGCCGGAGGAACGCCACGCTGGCGAAGTGATGCGCGTCGCGCGGCTGGAGTGCGGCGCACCAGACACTCGCGTCGACCGTGAACGCGGCCATCAGGGCTCGAGGCGGTTGCGTCCTTCGTCGAGGATCTCGCGCAGCGTCGGGCCGGGCGGCGCCTTGCGCTCCAGTTCGGCGCCGAATCGAACCCACTCATCGAGCCAATCGGTCGCACTCAGCGTGCGGTCCGTCTCGGGAACATCGGCGAGCCATCTCCGATAGAGCTCGACCGTCACCTCCCGGACCGCGCGACCCTCCATCGCCGCCTTAGCCTTCACCTGGCGGTAGAGATCGTCGGGCAGGTCGAGCGTTGTCTTCACGTCAGAACGATAGCAATATTGCAATATTCCCGTCAAGCGTGCCTAACCCACTGCAAATCACTACGTTCTGGCCATGACCTCTCACCCTTTCCGCCTCGTGCTCGTCGCCGCCGCAGCGCTCGCCCCGGTTGCCGCGAACGCCCAAAATAAACTCACCAGCGCCGAGCGCCTTAGCGTCGACTCGATCTTCGCGCGATTCGATCGCACCGACTCGCCAGGCTGCGTCGTCGGCGTCTCTCGCGCCGGCAAGCCCGTCTACGTGCGTGGCTATGGCATGTCCGATCTGCAATACCGGATCGCACTCTCGCCGAACAGCATCTTCCACGTCGCGTCCGTCTCCAAGCAGTTCACCGCGATCTCCGTCGCGATGCTCGCCGAGGAAGGGAAGCTGAGTCTGGACGACGACGTGCGAAAACACGTTCCCGAGCTGCACGACTACGGAGTGAAGCTCACGGTCCGCCAGCTAATCCATCACACGAGCGGGCTCCGCGACCAGTGGAGCCTCCTCGCCTACGCCGGCTGGCGCAGCGACGACCTCATCACCGAAGGGGATGTCCTCGACATCATCTCGCGGCAGCGGGGACTCAACTTCCGACCCGGCGACGAATACGTCTACTCGAACACCGGCTACACGCTTCTCGCCGTGATCGTGAAGCGCGTCTCAGGGAAGTCGCTGCGCGAGTTCGCGGAGGAGCGGATCTTCGCGCCATTGGGAATGCGCGACACGCACTTCCACGACGACCATACGATGATCGTCCCCGACCGCACCTCGGCGTACCAGCCACGCAACGGCGGCGGATGGAGCATCTCGATCCCGGTCTTCGATACCTACGGCGCGACGTCGCTCTTCACCACCACCGAGGATCTGCTCAAGTGGGAGGCACATCTCGATTCACCTGCGTTCGGTTCACCGGCGCTCTGGCGCGCCGCGGCGACGAGCGCGCTGCTCAATGACGGCACGCCGACGACCTACGGGTACGGTCTCGCGATGGCCCGCTTCCGCGGACAGGAGGCGATCGGCCACAATGGCGCCGACGCCGGCTATCGTTCGGCGGTCGAGCGATACCCGTTGCACGGCCTCGCGGTCACCGTGCTCTGCAACCTCGCGAACAGCGCCCCGGGCGCCCTCTCGCGGCAAGTCGCAGTAGCGCTCCTGGGCGACAAGCTCCCACCGGTCCCGGTGAATGCGCGCGCGATGCCACACATCGCCACCCGCGCCGCACTCGACAAGTGGGTCGGGACCTATCGCGATACGGTGAGCCAGCTCGTCTTCCGGGTACGGCTCAGCGGCGACACGATCCGCGCGAACGGCCAGGTGATCTCACTCGGCAGCGACACCACCGGCGTGCTCGGCACGATGCCCGGCTGGGTCGCGCTGCGTCAGGGCGCCGACGGCCGCGCGCAGATCGCCGTCAAGCCGAAGGCCCTCCGGGCCATCCGCTTCATCCGTCAGGAGTCGGCGCTCACGTCGAAGGCCGCGCTCGCCGCCTTCGCGGGGAGTTACTACAGCGCCGAGCTCGATACGCGATATGAGCTCGTGTTGCGTGACACGGTGCTCTTCCGGGTGCACCGCAAGATGGATGATGCGGCGCTCGCGCCCGCCGGCCGCGACGCCTTCACGATGGGAGGTGGTTCGGTGCTCTTCATGCGCGACCGGAGAGGTAGAGTGCTCGGATTCACGGTGAATGACGGTAGAGTGAGGGGAGTGAGGTTCACGCGAGTCCCTTAGTCCCCGAACGGCAACTGCTATCAACACAGAGGCACAGAGGGCCAC